>NZ_JBEFZE010000044.1:0-27750 GCF_042762395.1 Pseudogemmobacter sonorensis | reverse complement strand
GATCGCCGACGGAAACGCCCGCCTCGTGCTCTTTCAGAATGCCGATGATCTGATCTTCGGTGAATCTGCCGCGCGTCATCTCTGGTCCTCGCGGTTGGGCCAGTGTCTAACTCAAACTGGATTAGCCGCAGCGGGAAACGTCACGTGGAATCATGCTGATATGCAAACACGGCTCCTATTTCAGCACCTCAATCCCTTGCCGACGAACGGATACCACCGCCGAAACCGCATCGAAACCAAGATGCATTGCGTCAAGCTGCTCGGGCAGTGTCTGGCCGCGCGGGACTTCGACCGTCAGGTCGCGGAGTTCCAGGTCCGTGTCGCCGTCCTGAACGGCTTTACGGCGCTCGGAACACCCATCACTGAGGCGGCAGAATAAGTCTGCCCAGGCACAAGGGGGGCTACGACCCTCGACCGATTTGGGCAACACAGCCGGTCCACGTTGTAAATCCTCACGCCCCCCTGCTGCCGCAGAAAGGGAATAGGTGGGCGACTTTTATGCCGCGGCTACCGTGGAGGAATTTCGCGCCGCCGTTCTCACCCGCTGTCGGCCTCCGGTCAGGCGATGGTCAGGCCGGGAGAGGTGCCCTCCACTGCACCAACAACTGCTGCTGCCGCGAACCCTTCCTCGCGGAAGATCTGTAAAACCTCGGCCACACCTTCCGGCGCGCATGCGACCAGGAGGCCGCCAGAGGTTTGCGGATCGCTCAGCAGTGCCTGGTCAACCGGTGACATCGCCCGCGCAAAGCTGATCTCGGCACCGTAGCTGGCCCAGTTGCGCCCGGAGGCGCCGGTGATGAACCCTGCACTGGCCAGCCCTGCCGCCAGCGGCAGCATCGGCACCGAATCCCAGTCGATGCGGATGCCCTTGCCCGCGCCGCGCGACATCTCTAGCGCATGGCCACCGAGGCCAAAACCGGTGACGTCGGTCATCGCATGGACGCCCGGCAGCCGCGCGAGCCGCGGCCCCGGCGTGTTGAGCTTGGTCGTGGTCGCAATCATCTGGGCATAGCCATCAGCCCCGAGCTGTTCCTTCTTCAGCGCCGCCGAATAGATGCCGACGCCCAGCGGTTTGCCAAAGACCAGCACATCGCCGGGCCGGGCTGCCGCGTTCTTTTTCACATGCGCCGGATCGACGATGCCGAGCGCGACCAACCCGTAGATCGCCTCGACCGAGTCGATGGTATGGCCGCCCGCAATCGGTATGCCAGCCGCGCGGCAGGCCAGAGAGCCACCTTCGAGAATCCGCCCGATGGTTTCGACCGACAGCACGTTGATCGGCATGCCCACCAGTGCCAGCGCGAAGATCGGTGTCGCGCCCATGGCGTAGATGTCCGAGATCGCATTCGTCGCCGCGATCTTCCCGAAATCCACCGGATCATCGACGATCGGCATGAAGAAATCGGTGGTCGCCACAATCGCCTGATGCTCGTTCAGCTGATACACCGCCGCATCATCCGAGGTCTCGATCCCGACCAGCAGCGCCTCGGGCACCGGCAGGGTCGAGGTGCCGCGCAGGATCCCCGACAGCACGCCCGGTGCAATCTTGCAGCCGCAGCCGCCGCCATGCGACAGCGAGGTCAGGCGCGGCTCAGATCCGGGTTCTGCAACTGGCGATAGGCTCATGGCACGGCTCCGTCAGAAAGGCCGCTCTGTGCAGCCGCAGGGGACAGGACCGGAAACGGCCCGCCCGCCCGGACTTTGCCAGCCCTCGGCTAGGGCGGCAAGCCCTGTGGGCCTGCCCGGCCTGCAAGGCGTCATTTCCAGGAGAATATCCCAACAAAAGCAATTATTATCAAAGCATTAATGCGGCCATCCTTCGATATGTATATGTAGAAATATCGTGTTTTCCTTGACTTCGCAGGTCAATCACGAAACCATTCAAGCAGCATATCACGTGATTGAAGCAACCCATCATGTGTCGATCGATCCGGCAGGCTGCCGGACAGAGATCTGCACGGACAGGTAGTAAGGAGGAGGGGTCACATGAATATCGACCTTTCGCGCCGCAGCTTTCTGAGGCTGGCGGGGGCGGGGGTGGCAGCAACGTCTCTTGGGGCCATGGGCTTTGGGGAGGCGGAGGCGGCAGAGGCCGCGCATGTGCGCGACTTCAAGCTGGCCACCATGACCGAGACACGCAATATCTGCACCTATTGCTCGGTCGCCTGCGGCATCATCATGTATTCCAAAGGCGATCTGGCAGCCGGCGAGAAGGCCGATCTGGTCCATATCGAGGGCGATGCAGACCACCCGACCAACAAGGGTACGCTCTGCCCGAAAGGCGCCGCGCTCAAGGATTACGTCAAGGCGGAAACCCGTCTCACGCATCCGCGCATCCGCCGTCCCGGCTCGGACCACTTCGAGCAGATCTCCTGGGATGAGGCATTCGACAAGATCGCCCGCGCCGTCAAAGACGACCGCGATGCGAACCTGATCGAGAAGAATGCCGATGGCGTTCAGGTAAACCGCCTGACCACGACCGGCTTTCTGGCCGCATCTGCGACCACCAATGAAACGGCCTGGGCGACCTGGAAAGTGGTCCGCTCGCTGGGCATGGTAGGTTTCGACAACCAGGCGCGCGTCTGACACGGCCCCACGGTGTCCAGTTTGGGCCCGACATTTGGCCGTGGAGCGATGACCAACTCCTGGACCGATATCAAGAATACCGACCTCGTCGTCATCATGGGTGGCAACGCCGCCGAAGCGCATCCCTGCGGCTTCAAATGGGTGACCGAGGCCAAGCACCATCGCGGTGCGAAACTGATCGTCGTCGATCCGCGCTTCAACCGCTCGGCATCGGTGTCGGATTACTATGCGCCGATCCGCCCCGGCTCGGACATCGCCTTCCTGATGGGGGTGATCCGCTGGTGCATCGAGAATGACAAGGTGCAGTGGGAATACGTCCGCAACTACACCAATGTCTCGTATCTCGTGCGCGACGACTTTGGCTGGCAGGACGGCATGTTCACCGGCTATGATGAGGAAAAGCGCAGCTACGACCAGTCGAGCTGGGAATACCAGATCGGCGAGGACGGCTTTATCCTCACCGACGAGACGCTGGAGAATCCACGCACCGTCTGGCAGCTTCTGAAACAGCATGTCAGCATCTACACGCCTGAATTCGTTGAAAATCTCTGCGGAACACCCAAGGATCGCTTCCTGAAGATCTGCGAGATGATCGGTGAGACCTCTGCGCCTGACAAGGCGATGACCTCGATGTATGCGCTTGGCTGGACCCAGCATTCCAAGGGCGCGCAGAACATCCGCGGCATGGCGATGTTGCAACTGCTGCTGGGCAATATCGGGATTGCGGGCGGGGGCATGAACGCGCTGCGCGGGCATTCCAATATCCAGGGTCTGACCGATGTTGGCCTGATGTCGAACTTGGTCCCGGGCTACCTCGCGATGCCGAGGGAAACCGAGCCGGACTTCGCCACCTATATGTCGACCCGTGGCAATAAACCGCTGCGCCCCAACCAGATGAGCTACTGGCAGAACTATAACAAGTTCTTCGTCAGCTTCCTCAAGGCGCTCTGGGGTGACAAGGCGACGGCCGAGAACGGCTGGGGCTATGACTGGCTGCCGAAGCTCGACATCGCGCAATATGACGCGATGCGCATGTTCAACATGATGAAGAATGGCGAGGTGAATATCTACTTCTGCCAGGGCTTCAACCCGATCCTGTCTTTCCCCAACCGGGGCAAGATGACCGAGGCCTTCTCGAAGCTGAAACTGCTGGTCGTCATGGACCCGCTGGAGACGGAAACGGCGGCGTTCTGGGAAAATCACGGTATTTACAATGACGTGAACCCGGCCAGCATCCAGACCGAGGTGCTGGAACTGCCGACCACCTGTTTCGCCGAAGACGAAGGCGCGACGGTGAATTCGGGCCGCTGGCTGCAATGGCACTGGGCGGGGGCGACCCCTCCGGGTGAGGCGAAGACCGACGTCTGGATCATGTCGCAGATCTACCATCGGATCAGAAAGCTCTATGAGGCAGAGGGCGGCAAGTCGCCTGAGCCGATCCTGAACCTGTCCTGGGACTATGCCGATCCCGAAGAGCCGACCGCCGCCGAACTGGCGATGGAACTCAACGGGCGGGCGCTGACCACGCTTTATGATGCTACCGACCCGACCAAGGTCGTGCTGGAGGCAGGGAAGCAGGTCTCGGGCTTTGGGCAGTTGCGCGATGACGGCAGCACGGCGGCGGCTTGCTGGATCTATTCCGGTTGCTTCACCGAGGCTGGCAACAATATGGCGCGGCGCGACAATAGCGACCCGTCGGGGATGGGCGTGTTCCAGAACTGGTCTTTCGCCTGGCCGGCCAACCGGCGCGTGCTCTACAACCGCGCGTCTTGCGATCTCGACGGCAAGCCCTGGGATCCCTCCCGGATGCTGATCGAGTGGAATGGCGAGAGATGGGAAGGCCCGGATATTCCGGACATTGCCGTCACCGCCAAACCGCGCGAGGTCGGGCCCTTCATCATGAACCCCGAAGGCACCAGCCGCTTCTTCAGCCGCAAGCTGATGCGCGACGGCCCCTTCCCGACCCATATGGAGCCGTTCGAAAGCCCCATCGCCAACCCGTTGAACCCGGCAATGCGCGGCAACCCCGTGGCCCGTGTTTTCCCCGACGATCTGGCGAACATGGCCACCAGTAACGAATTCCCGCTGGTCGCGACCTCGTACCGACTGGTCGAGCACTTCCACTACTGGACCAAGCACAACCGCGTAAATGCGGTGACGCAGCCGGAATTCTTCGTGGAAATCAGCGAAGAACTGGCGGCGGAGAAGGGGATCAGGAAAGGGGATCGCGTCAGGGTCTGGTCGAAACGTGGCCAGGTCTGGGCAAAGGCGGTGGTGACGAAGCGGATCCGCCCGCTGATCTGCGACGGCAAGACCGTGCATGTCGTGGGCATCCCGATCCACTGGGGCTTCAAGGGTGCGGCGCGCAAGGGCTTTGGCCCGAACTCGCTGGGTCCGTTCGTGGGGGATGCGAATATCGAAACCCCTGAATTCAAGGCCTTCCTCGTCAATATCGAACCCGCATCGGAGGGCATGGCATGACGACCGAACGCGCCCCTCAACCGACCACGGCGGCGGCGAACCCTCCGGTTCAGCCGCTGGCCTCGAACCTCTTGCCCAGTGATGTCGTGCGCATCTCGGCCACGGCCCATGTGCCTGCACCCGAGCGGCAGCTGGACAAGGTTGCGAAGCTGATCGACGTGTCGAAATGCATCGGCTGCAAGGCCTGCCAGTCGGCCTGTATCGAGTGGAATGATACCCACCCGGATGTCGAAGAAAATGTGGGCGTCTATGAGAACCCGCATGATCTGACGCCGGATATGTTCACGCTGATGCGCTTTTCGGAATATGAGAACCCCGAGGGCGACCTGGAATGGCTGATCCGCAAGGATGGCTGCATGCATTGCGAGGACCCGGGCTGCCTCAAGGCCTGCCCGGCCCCTGGGGCCATCGTGCAATATTCCAACGGCATCGTGGATTTCATCTCCGAGAATTGCATCGGCTGCGGCTATTGCGTCTCGGGCTGCCCCTTCGACGTGCCGCGGATCCACAAGACCGCGCATGTGTCGAAAAAATGCACGCTCTGTTCCGACCGCGTGGCAGTGGGGCAGGGACCGGCCTGTGCGAAAGCCTGTCCGACCCAGGCCATCACTTTCGGCACCAAGGAAAGCCAGATCGCGCTCGCCAATGAGCGGATCGAGGATCTGAAATCGCGCGGCTATGAGAATGCCGGACTTTACGATCCGCAGGGCGTTGGCGGCACGCATGTGATGTATGTGCTGCATCATGCCGACAAGCCTGGCCTCTATGCTGATTTGCCAGCAGATCCGCAGATCTCGCAGGTCGTTGCGAACTGGAAAGGGCCGACCAAAACCATCGGTCTGGCCGCGATGGGCCTCGCAGCGGCGGGTGCTGTTCTGCATGGCCTTTTCGCCAAAGCCAACGAGGTTTCGGCCGAGGAAGAGCATGAGGCCGAAGAGCTGGTGGTGAAAGCCGCCGGAGCAGGGGATGCGCCGCAGGCACGGGGGGAGCTGTAATGCCGCATAAATACTCCGCCCCCGGCGACCATATCGAGAGCACAAAGCCGGTCACGGTCAGCCGTTACCGGGGCATCACCCGACTGAACCACTGGGTTACGGCCTTGTCGCTGATCCTGCTGGCGATCTCGGGGCTGGCGCTGTTCCACCCGTCTCTCTTCTTCCTGTCGGGCCTCTTTGGCGGCGGGCAGGTGGTGCGCTGGCTGCATCCGGCGATCGGCATCGTGCTGTTCATCAGCTTCTTCCTGCTGTTCTTGCAGATGTGGAAGCTGAACCTGCCCCGGCGCGAGGACGTGACATGGGTGGCCCACTCAGCGGATGTGGTCATGGGGCGCGAGGATCGTCTGCCGGAGCTTGGCAAATACAATGCCGGGCAGAAATTCGTGTTCTGGGCGATGACGGGGCTGATCCTTGTGCTGATCCTCTCGGGCCTGATGATCTGGGAAAAGCAGCTTCCGCTGTGGCGCGACTATGCGCCTTGGGCGGCCACCATCCCGGCCCGGCGGATCGCACTTCTGGTGCATGCGATGGCGGCGGTGGCGATCATCCTTGTCTTTATCTTGCATGTCTATGCCGCGTTCTGGACCCGCGGCACCCTGCGGGCCATGACCACAGGCAGCGTCACCGGCGGCTGGGCCTTCCGCCATCACCGCAAATGGCTGCGGGAACTGGCGAAGAACCGCAAAATGTCGGAGAACTCGAAAACCCCGGCGGAGTGATCCGTCGGCCTTTTCCCTGGCCCCTCCCCGGCCAAGGGGATGATCCGGCCGGAGAGCGACATGACCAAAGACATCCAGCCCGACCCATCGGTCATTGGTGGCGTCCCCGAGGCGCCATTCGTTTTCACGCCCGATCCGGTCGCGGTCTTTACCCGGCGCGCGGGCCGGTTCGGGTTTCTGGCGCAAACCAGCCGCCTCGCGCCCTATATGGCTTTCCTTGGTGAACTGACTGAAATCCAGGCGAGGCTGGCGAAATCCGGCCCGGCGCTGGTGGTGACGCCCGACCAGATCGCCCGCGCGAGGGCCAGCGGGATGCCACCCATCGACCGCATCGCCCTGGCCCGTGACCCCGCCCTGCATGACCTTCTGTCGCGCCTCTGCGCGGCGGTGGCCAAGATCACCATGCCGGACGCGGCGCGCACCGCGCTCGAAGCCGTCACCGCAGCAGAGGAACACGACCGGACATGGCTTCTGGCCAATGCTCTGGCCGGCGATATCCCCGAGGACAGCGCGGCCCCGCATCTTTTCGCCTCGGCGGCGGTGCAGGTTCATCTCTCGCGGCTTGCAGCGGGCGTTGATCCGCAGGCCTTGGGACGGCTGCACACCGGCATCTGCCCCTGCTGCGGTGGTCGGCCGGTCTCCTCACTCGTCACCTCGACCCCGGGGATCGAGAGCATCCGCTACGCCGTCTGCGCGCTCTGCGCGACGCAATGGAACGAGGTCCGCATCCATTGCCTCTCCTGCGGGACGAACAAGGGGCTGACCTATCGCTCGGTCGAGACGACGGAGGCCACGGTCAAGGCTGAATGCTGCCGGGAATGCCAATCCTGGGTGAAGATTTTCTATCTGGAAAAGAACCCCAGCCTTGACCCGGTAGCCGATGATGTCGGCAGTATCGGGCTGGATATGATGATGAAAGGGACCGATCTGAAACGCGGCGGCTTCAACCCCTATCTGATGGGCTATTGATGGATGGCTTTCGCGCCCTGCCTTCGGTTGACCAGTTTCTGAACGGCGCCGAAGGGGCTGCTCTGGTGGCCCGCCATGGCCGCCAGCCGGTGCGCGATGCCCTGCGCGCGCGGCTCGACCGGATGCGCGCGAGCCGGTGCGCGAGGCCCTGCGCGCGCGGCTCGACCGGATGCGCGCGGCGATCCGGGCGGGCGGGGACGCGGCGGTGCTGGCGGCGGGACTGGCCGGTCTGGTTGGCGCCGATCTCGCGGCGCAGGAGCGGACGGGGCTGCGCCCGATGCTGAACCTGACCGGCACCGTGCTGCACACCAACCTTGGCCGTGCCATCCTTGCCGATGAGGCGGTGCGTGCGGCTGTCACCGCCATGGCCAGCCCGCTGGCGCTGGAATTCGATCTGGAAACCGGCGGGCGCGGCCAGCGTGACGATCATCTGCGCGGATTGCTGGTGGAACTGACCGGTGCCGAGGATGCCACCATCGTCAACAACAATGCCGCCGCCGTGCTGATCACGCTGAACACGCTTGCGCAGGGCAGGGACGCCGTGGTCTCGCGCGGCGAGCTGATCGAGATCGGCGGCGCCTTTCGTATGCCCGACATCATGGCCCGGGCGGGCGCAACGCTGGTCGAGATCGGCACCACCAACCGCACCCATCCCAAGGACTACACCGGCGCGATCACGCCCCGGACCGGGGTGATCCTCAAGGTCCATACGTCGAATTACCGCATCGAGGGCTTCACCGCCGAGGTCGCGGGGCCAGAGCTTTCGCAGATCGCCCGGGCGGCGGGGGTGCCGCTCTTGAACGATCTTGGCGCGGGCTCGCTGGTTGATCTGTCGCATTACGGGCTGCGGCGAGAGCCGACGGTGGCCGAGGCGGTGGCCGAGGGCGCGGATCTTGTGACCTTTTCGGGCGACAAGCTCTTGGGCGGGCCGCAGGCGGGTTTTATCGTCGGGCGCAAGGATCTGATCGCGGCGATCAACAAGAACCCGCTGAAACGCGCGGTGCGGCTCGACAAGATCCGCATTGCCGCGCTGGAGGCCACCCTCCGGCTCTACCGCGATCCCGACCGGCTGGCCGAGCGGCTGCCGACGCTGCGCATGCTGGCCCGTCCGGCGGAAGATGTGGCCGCGCAGGCAGCCCGGCTGGCGCCTGAGGTCGATGCGCTGCTCAACCCGCATGGCTTTGCCGCCAGCCCCTGCATCTGCGCCAGCCAGATCGGGTCGGGGGCGCTGCCGGTTGATACCATCCCCTCGGCCGGGCTGCGGATGACGGGGCCGGGCGGCGATGCGCCCGACCGTCTGGCGGCGCGCTTGCGGGCGCTGGCCCTGCCGGTGATCGGCCATATCCATGGCGGCGCGCTGATCCTTGATCTGCGCTGCCTTGAGGATGACGCCATGCTGACCGGGGCGCTGGCGGCGCTATGATCGTCGGCACGGCGGGCCATATCGACCATGGCAAGACGGCCTTGGTGCAGGCGCTGACCGGGGTCGATGCCGACCGGCTGGCAGAGGAAAAGGCACGCGGCATCACCATCGAGTTGGGCTTTGCCTATGCCGAACTGGGCGGGCCGGGTGCGGGCATCACCGGCTTTGTCGATGTTCCGGGGCATGAACGCCTGATCCGCACCATGCTGGCGGGGGCGGGCGGCATCGACTTCGCGCTCTTGGTGGTGGCGGCCGATGACGGGCCGATGCCGCAGACACGCGAACATCTGGAAATCCTGAACCTGCTGGGCCTTTCGCGCGGAGTGGTTGCCCTGACCAAGGCCGATCTGGCGGGCCCAGAGCGGCGCGTCGAAGTCACCGCCGCGATCCGCGCCGCCCTGACAGACAGCGCCCTGGCCGGGGTGCCGATCATTCCGGTCTCAAGCCAGAGCGGCGAGGGGATTGACGATCTGCGCCGGATCCTTGCCGAGGCCGCCGCCGCCACGCCACCGCGCGAAACAACGGCACCGATGCGGCTGTCGGTGGATCGCAGCTTTACCATCGCGGGCGCGGGCACCGTGGTGACGGGCACGATGATTTCCGGCCGCGTTGCCATCGGCGATCAGGTGATGATCAGCCCCTTGGTCTACCGGCCCGGGTGCGTGGCATCCATGCCCAGAACCGCAAGGCCGAGGTGGGGCTGGCCGGGCAGCGTTGCGCCCTGAACCTCAGTGGCGACGGCGTGACAAAGGATGCGGTCCGGCGCGGTGACATGATCCTTGCGCCGGGCCTGCATGCGCCAACCGACCGGATTGATGTGGTGCTGGATGTGCTGGCCTCCGAGGCGGCAGCCGTGACCACATGGCTGCCGGTGCATCTTTACAGCCATGCGGTCGAGGTTGCGGCGCGGGTTGTGCCTTTGGTCGGCAATATCGCGCCGGGCGCCTCGGGCCTGGCGCAGCTGGTGCTGGAGCGCCCCATCGCAGCGACCATGGGCGAGCGGTTCATGCTGCGCGACACCTCGGCCCGGCGCTCGGTCGGGGGCGGGGTTTTCGTTGATTTGCGCGCCCCCGCACGCAAGCGTGGCACGCCCGAGCGGCTGGCGCTGCTGGAGGCGGCTCGGACAACCGATCCGGCAGCGGCGCTCGCGCGGATGGTGCAGGTTGCGCCGGTCGATATGCCGGGCTTTCTGCGCGACAGGGCGCTGGATCCTGACCTCGCCGAGGCACTGGGGGCGCAAGTCGGCGTGGAGCTTCTTGGGCCGCTCGCGCTGTCGCCAGCCCATCTTTCCGCCTTGCAGGGCGGGTTGCAGGACGGGCTGGCCGCCTTCCATAGCGAAAACCCGGATCTGGCCGGGCTTGGGCGGGAAAAGCTGCGGCTGGCGCTGCGGCCCCGCCTGCCGAAAGAGGTCTTTGCCCTTTTCCTTCGGCAAGAGGCCGGGGCGGGGCACATCGTGCAGGATGGCGCCTTCTTGCGTCTGCCCGGCCATGAGGTGAAACTCTCGCCCGAGGATGAGGCGCTGTTCGCGCGCATCTTGCCCGCGCTGATCGGTGATTTGCGCTTTCGCCCGCCACGGGTGCGCGATTTCGCGACGGAGTTCGGGGTCGATGAAAAGGATCTGCGCCGGGTGATGCGCCATTGCCAGCGGCTTGGCCGGGTCGATCAGATCGCGCAGGACCATTTCTTTGCCCGGGCCGTCACGCAGGAAATGGTGGCGATCATCCGCGACCTCGCCGGGAAAAGCGAGGACGGCTGGTTCACTGCCCCCGCCTTTCGCGACCGGGTGCAGAACGGGCGCAAGGTGGCAATCGAGATACTCGATTTCTTCGATCGTCTTGGTCTGACGCTGCGACGGGGCGATCTGCGGCGGCTGAACCCGCACCGGATCGACCTGTTCGACTGATCGCGGCCGTTGGTTGGGCGCCGTCAGCGGCCTGCGCCTATCCCGCGCTGCACCAGTGCCGTGATGCGATCCGCCGCCGTGGCAAGACCCGCAGGATCAAGGCTGTCGACGGCCAGAACCTCGCGCCGAACTGCGCTGCGTGCGCGGTGCTTTGCATAACGCGGATCGTAATGCGCGGCCATCAGCCCTTCGCAAAAGCCGGTGTAGTCCCCACGTTGCAGCAATGCATGCCAGCCCATGATCCGCTCGGTGGCATGGTAGGGGCGAAGCTGGTCAAGCGTTGCACTCAGCCGCGCGGTATCCAGCGTCAGATCCCGGTAGGCGCTGACAAGATAGCGCGCGCGCTCGCCCGCCGGCACCTGCAGTTCGATCCGGGGGGCGGCCATCATCGCCCGCCACAGCCGCGCAGGCAGGCGGCAGTGGCCGATTGCGGCGCTTTCGGCCTCGATCACCACGGGCCGCTTGGGGTCGAGGGCGGCGAGCGCATGGGCCAGCCGGCCCTCGAACATCCGCTGCGAGGGCTGTTCGCCGCTACTCCCGAACAGGGATCCGCGATGGTTTGCCAGCCCTTCGAGGTCGATGATCTGGGTGCCGCGCGCCGCGAGCAGATGCAAAAGCTCGGTCTTTGCGGATCCTGTATTGCCGTCGAGCAGGATGACGGGCGAGGCGGGCACCGTCTCCAATTCCCGGACGACAAGGTTGCGCCAGCTTTTGTAGCCGCCCGTCACGATCTCGGCCCGCCAGCCGATCTGCGACAGGATCACCGCCATCGACCCCGACCGTTGCCCGCCTCGCCAGCAGTAAAGCAGGGGCCGCCAGCCGCCGGGCCGGGCCGCAAGCGGGCCCTCAAGATGGCGAGCAACGTTGCGCGCGATCAGGGCGGCGCCGATCTTGCGGGCCTCGAAAGGCGCGATCTGTTTGTAGACTGTGCCGACCCGGGCCCGCTCGGCATCCCCAAGAACCGGCAGATTGACCGCGCCGGGCAGGCGATCATCAGCAAATTCGGCGGGTGTGCGCACGTCGATGATCTCGTCGAAACGCAGGGCGCCGAGATCGCGGAGAGAAGAAAGCGTGATGGCCATGGGGCACGGCTGTTCGGATTTTCTGGTCTGCGAAGGGTGTATTGCCTTGGTGCCATTGGTGGCGGAGGGGAGTGGGAGTCGAACCCACCCGGGACAGGCTCGCTGCCCCAACCGGTTTTGAAGACCGACCGCCCCACCGGGGACGCTTCCCTTCCATGGCAATGGATTGCAGCTACATGCCGACTGTGAATGGTGCAATCCTGCGGGCAAGGCAAGAGGTTCATCGTCCTCTCATCCGCGGCGGATCCCCCCCGGGCCGGGGCCTGGTTTGCCAGCACCAACCACCACGGGCGCGTCAGCCCGGTTTCTCACAGCAGGGGCAGATATGGGTGAACAGTGCATCAATCGCTGCTGTCGGACGAATGAGAAGCTGCCGGGCGCAGAGCGGGCGATTTCCTGGATCGCGGACGAGATCGAGGATTACCTGCGCCACGGCCATCAGATAGCGGTCCATGAGGCGCAGGCAGGGGATCCGGCATTTGCGCTGCTGGACCGTGAAATGATCGCCCGCGGCCTGAACCCGCCCGGGCCCGCCGCACGGTGCCGTAAAGGTGCCCCGCTGACCGGACACCGGCCTCAGCGGACCGGCAAACAGACACGCACAGGATTCGGGCCCGAGGCCACCGACGCGGTGCATCAGCGCAATGCGGAGCCGGATTCCATCTGGACAAGTTCGTCGTTCGGACGGCGGCATGCGCCCGCCCTCAGCCGCCGCCCCCCCAGACACGGATCCGAAAAACGCGGGCGCTGCGCAACAAAGCCGCGTGAAACCACATAATCATACAGACCGCATCTCACCCGGTTGCCTCGGCAGCAAGTCCACCCTGCATAAGCCAAGTCTCAAGCCATTGCGTCGAGACCTCGCCCGCCGCAAGACCTGGATCGCGAACCAGTGCCCGGTGCAACGGCAAGGTGGTGGAAATCGGGCCTATCCGGGTCGCATCCAGCGCGGCGCGCAGGCGGGCAATGGCCTCGGCCCGGGTCGCGCCCTTCACGATCAGCTTGCCTATGAGGCTGTCGTAATAGGGTGGCACGGTGCTGCCCGCATCGAATCCCTGATCGAAGCGGATCCCGTCGCCCTCCGGCAGTTGCATCTCGATGATCGCACCCGGGCTCGGCAGGAAATTCCGCGCAGGATCCTCGGCATTGATCCGCACTTCGACAGCATGGCCGTCGCAGCGGATATCGTCTTGCGAAAAGGAGAGCTTTTCGCCCCCCGCCACGCGGATCATCTCGCGCATCAAATCGATTCCGGTGATCATCTCGGTCACCGGATGCTCGACCTGTATCCGGGTGTTCATCTCGATGAAGTAGAATTCGCGGCGATGCGGATCCCAGAGATATTCCATTGTCCCGGCCCCGCGATAGGAAACCGATTGCGCGAGCCGCACCGCCGAGGCGCAAAGCGCAGCGCGGACCTCCGGGGCCAGAGCGACCGCGGGGGCCTCCTCCCAGATCTTCTGGCGCCGTCGCTGAAGCGAGCATTCCCGCTCATAGAGATGCACCACCGTCTCGCCGTCTCCGAGGATCTGCACCTCAATATGGCGGGCATTTTCGATATAGGCCTCAAGATAAAGACCGCCATCGCCAAAGGCCGCCTTGGCCTCAGCCATGGCCGGGGGAACTGCCTGGGCCAGTTCCGCCGCATCGCGCACGACGCGGATCCCGCGCCCGCCGCCACCGGCAGCCGCCTTGATCATCACCGGGAATCCCATGTCGGAAGCCAGAGCGAGCGCGGCCGCGGGGTCATCGAGTCGGCCATCGCTGCCCGGAACCACCGGCACACCGGCAGCGATGGCGGCGGCGCGGGCATTCACCTTGTCGCCCATCCGTTCGATCGTATCGGCATCGGGGCCGACGAAGATGCGCCCCATCGCCGTGACCGCCCGCGCGAAAGCGGCATTTTCCGACAGGAAGCCGTAGCCCGGATGCAGTGCATCCGCGCCGCTGTCGCGCAGTGCTTCCAGCACGGCACCGATGTTCAGATAGGATTTCGCAGCCGAAGCCGGACCGATCACCACGACCTCATCGGCCATGCGCGTGGCCAGCATCCCGCGATCCGCCTCGCTCACCACCTGCACGGTGCGGATCCCCAGATCACGCGCTGCGCGGATGATGCGCACTGCAATCTCGCCGCGATTGGCGATCAGAAGCTTGCGGATTCCCTGACTCATGATACGGCTTCGACCCGGCAGATCGCCTCGCCCGGCTCAACGTCGGCTTCGTTTTCCACCTCATAGCCGAGAAAGGTGCCGCCCTGCTCCGCCTCGACCGCGAGGAAGGATTTCATCACCTCGACCAGAGCGACGGTCTCGCCGACACTGACCCTATCGCCCGGCTGTTTGAAAACGGGCGCCTCAGGGGAGGGGGAGAGATAGATCACGCCGGGCAAAGCGGCTTCGATGATGTGAATGGTCATTGGTCGTCTCCGGGATATCGGGGGTTGGTCAGGCGAGGCGCGACAGCACCAGCGCGAGTTTCGCGATCATTTCCGCGGCATCCTTGCGTGAGAAAACCAGAGGCGGGCGGATTTTAAGGACATTGGCCGCGCGCGCGCAGCCCGAGATCAGCACATTCTCGTCACGCAGACCGTTGATGATACGGGTCGCGGTCATGGCATCAGGGGTCTTCGCCACCGGATCCGAGACTATCTCGACCCCAAGGAACAACCCTGCCCCGCGTATATCGCCGATGACAGGATACTCCGCCGCCAGAGCGCGGAACTCAGCCTTGAGATATGCGCCGACCTCGACCGCATTGGCCAGAAGCCCCTCGTCCTCAATGGCGTCGAGCACGGCGCTCGCCGCGGCGACCGCCACGGCATTGCCTCCGAACGTGTTGAAATAACGGGACTTGCGGCCGAATTCCTCAAGCACTTCGGGGCGCGCCGCGACGCCGGCCACCGGATAGCCATTGCCCATCGGCTTGCCCATCGTGACGATATCGGGGACCACGCCATGGCGCTGAAAGCCCCACATCGCCTCGCCCGTGCGGCCGAAGCCCGACTGAACCTCATCGGCGATATAGACGCCGCCCGTCGCACGGATCGCCGCGACCGCGCCCCTGATGAGGCCGGGCGGGCCGTCGAACACGCCGTCGCTGGCGAAAATCCCGTCACAGATGAAGAGCGCGGGTTTGATCCCGTGGCGCTTCAGATCGCGGATCGCGGCCTCGACGGCGGCGGTGAATTCCCCCGCTACGTCGGCGGAGCGGTAGCTGTCGGGCGCCGGCACGGTGCGCACATGGACCCCAAGATCGACATTCGGGCCAAGCGAGGGCGAGAATTCCGAAACCGCCTGGGTGATGCCGTGATAGGCGGTCTCGGTGACGATGATGCCCTTCCCGCCGGTATAGGACTGCGCGATCCGCACCGCGAGGTCATTGGCGTCCGAGCCGGTGCAGGTGAACATGAGATGCCCGATCTCCGGGGGCATCGTCGCGAGCAGCCTCTCGGCGTAATCCAGCACCGCGCCATGCAGGTAACGGGTATTGGTGGCAAGCGTCCCGACCTGTTCGCGGATCGCCCTGACCACTTTCGGGTGACAATGGCCGATCGACGTGACGTTGTTATAGGCGTCGAGATAAGCGTTGCCCTCGGAATCGTAGAGCCAGACCCCCTCCCCCCGGGTGAAATGCAGCGGGCGCTCATACATGAGCCGGTATGCAGGCCCGAGCAGACGCTTGCGGCGCGCGATCAGCGCGGAGGTCTCCTCGTCCAGCTCAACGGCGCCCTCGACAAAGGCGTTGACCATGGCTTCCTGGATCATCTTGCTTACTCCATTTCGCAGGCGGCGCGAAACATGGCGCTGACCTGATCTCTCGGCAGGGATGCGAATGCGGCGAGACCCTGGCGGGCGGGGCCGTTATTGCGCAGGATATAGGCGGCGTTTTGCGGGTAGCGCGCGGCGCGGCCCTCGGTGATGGCGATGGTGGTCATCAGCCGCGTGACGATCAGATCGCGCAAAAGCGCGATTTCGCCCGGCTCCAGCGGCAGGATCCCGTGATAGGCGCGGACCATATCCGCCACCACCTCCGGCCCGCCCGGCGTGTGATAGGAGCAGGCCACCGCAAGGTCGATCACCAGCGGGGTCTTCACCATATCGCCGAAATCGAGAATGCCGCTGACCTCGTCGGGACGGGCGGGATCGAACACCGCATTGTGCAGGTTCAGATCGTTATGGATGACACGCTGGCGCATATGCGCCAGCCGCAGGCTGACCACGGCCTCGAAATGATCGAGTTCCTCCATCAAGAGGGCGCGCAGATCCGGCTCGGCCAGTTCCCGGAGCAAGGGCCGCAGCCGCGCCGCGTTGCGGATATCCCAGAGGATCTCGTGGCGCGAGGCGGGATGATCGAACCCTTCGAACGCACGGCCCAGCCGGGCGAGCCCTCGCGCCAGATTGCGCCTGAGTTCGGGCGAAACCGCCCCGCCCCGCGCCACAGGGATACCTTCCAGCCAGGTCAGCACCCGGATCACACTGATCCGCCCATCCGGCAGGACCAGCGGGAACTCGCTGCGCCCATCCGAGGCACGCACCACTTTCGGCACCGGCAGCGTGGGATCGCGCGCCTCTAGCCAGAGAAGCGCCTCGGTCTGAAAGTTGATATTGCCCTCCGGCTCGGCGGGGTTGGACAGCTTCATCGTGAAGCTGCGCCCTCCTGTGGCGGTGATGCGGAAATTCGCGTCCCGCTCGCAGGCGAGGCTCTCTGCCTTGCCTTCCAGGCCATAATGGTCGCGCAGAACCTGCAAGGCCGCTGCCTCGTCAAGCGCGGGGGGCGGGCTGTCCAACATCTCACCAAGCGCCGCCCGCACCGGGTCGGCGATAAACACATCCGTCACGATATCAGACACGAATGGCCACCCCCTCGCCAGTCACCCCGTCAAGGGCCGCACGCAGACGGGCGGCGCCGTCGCGGTCAATGCGGCGAAAGCGCAGAACCTCGCCGGGCCGGGCCTGGGCGAGCTTCCAGAAGGCGGCGCTGGCGACGGTGAACGGGTTGATGAAGCCCCCGGTCGAGGGTGCGTCATTGACCAGAATGATCGGCGTCTGACCGGCGAGATTCACCGCCCCGGGCGGATAGCCATGGTCGATGATATTCGACGGGTCCTGGCCATGATCGGCTTTCTTGTGGATCGCACGCGGTGCGAAGGCGAATTCCGGCCCGGTGAGACGGATGCCGGTGCGGTTGCTTTTCGCCTGCACCGGCCAGTCGGCCGAAAAGAACACTTCAACCGATTCCGGGGCCAGCCAGTCGTCATTCGGACCGACAAGCGCCTCAACCTCGATACGTTTGTCGACCGAAAAGACCGGCCGCGCCGCCTCGGGGATTGTGAGAACCGGCCCCTCCCCGGAAGCCGGCCCAAGCGGCAGCTCCTGATCCTTCGCCAGTGCCTGGCCGCCGACTTTCGCCATATGGAAGACTGCGCGCGAGCCAAGCACCACCGGCGTATCCAGTCCGCCCGAGATCGCGATATAGCTGCGCGCGCCGCTGATCGCCGCGCCGAGTTCCAGCGCCTGACCGGCGCGGACCGGCAGGGTCCGCCACATGGCAACCGGCACGCCATCGAGTTTCGGGCGCATATCCGCGCCGGTCACCGCGACCAGCACATCGGTTTCGAACTTCAGCGTCGGGCCGAGGAACTGGCATTCCAGCGCGGCCGTATCGCGCGGATTTCCCACGAGGATATTCGCCTGACGGAAAGACCAGGTATCGAACGGCCCCGAAATCGGAAAGCCCTGCTCCAGATAGCCGATCCTGCCGGGCAGTTCCTGAACGGTTGTCTCCAGCCCAGGCTTCAGAACGGTGACAAAGCCCCTCTTCATGCCTTCTCTCCCTCTGTCTGCGTCTTTGCCCAGTCGAGATAGCGATCGACCGAGAAGATCTGATAGTCCACGATGTCGTGGACATAGCTGCCGGCCGCGACCTCTGCCTCGATCGCAGCGCATTCCTCCGCGCTGATGGCGCGGAACCGCACCCGGTCCCCTGCCCGCAATAGCGCGAGGCTTTCGCGGAAGGCCGGCAGGCGCTGAGCGCCGTCATAGATCGGCGCCGGGCTGCGGCCGATCAGCTGATAGCCGCCCGGCGTGCGGTCCGGATAGATGCAGGTCAGCGCGCCGCCGATCCCAACGGCGCCTTTCGGCGTCCAGGTGCGGGGCGGATTGTATTTCGGCGCGGTGATCCGGGCATTCGGGTTCAGCGACAGCAGCGAGCACAGGCCCGGCCAGAAACCAAGCGCCGCAACCCAGTATTCCGTGCCGGCATGACGCCGCGCGAGAGCCGCGCGATCCTCAAGCCCGTTGACGTGACAAAGCAAATCCGGATCCCGCGCCTTTTCCGGATGGGTCTTGCGATAGTCGTCGATACAACCCGTGGTCTGGTCGTCGAAATAAAGAACCGGCATGGTCACGAGGCGGCTCGGCAGCGCGCCCGTGACATCCGAACCGATCCGCTCATAGATCTGCGCCACCTCGCGGATCAGATCCTCATACGAGATACGGTCGGGGTCATAGGTGATCTGGAACGAGGCGAGCTCGGGGATCAGATCCTCGATGGCGGAGATTTTCTCTTTGCGCAATGCCGCGACCAGGCGGTGAACGGTGAAATTCAGCGTAAAATCCATTCCGTCGCCAAGTTCCACCTCGACCGCACGGTCTCCTCCGGGGTAAAAGTGCAGGATTTCATGCAGCATGGGGGTGCTCCTCCTTGGTGACGCGCGAAAACGGATGCCCGCCCGACTGCGGAAACGGTGGCGTTTCGTGGAGCAGATATATGATATATCTTGCTGCCGATGCGGGCGGATCTGTATAGTCCGGGGCAGAAATGCCGCATTCCCCGAGAGCGTCCGGAAGAAGAGACATATGAACAAAATCCAACGAGAACCGCTGAGCGACCGGGCCTATGAGCAGATCCTTGAGGGTATGGCCGACGGAACTTTCGCGCCGATGCAACCTATGGTGATCCGCAATATCGCCGACAGTTTCGGAATTTCGGCCACCCCGATCCGCGAAGCCCTGCAGCGGCTTGTGGCCGAGCGGCTGCTGGTGCAGTTGCCGAACCGCTCGATCGTCGTGCCGCAGATGACAGCGGAACGCTTCGACCAGCTTCTTCCGATACGGGTTGCGCTGGAGGGGATGGCGGCGGAACTGGCGACCCCCCATTTCACCGAAGAGGACTTCATCTCGGTCGATGCGTTGCTGAACCGCATCGCCGAGACGACGCGGACCTTTGACGCCAGGCTTTACCTCCGGCTCAATCGCGAATTCCATTTCTTCCTCTATGAGCGTTGCGGCAATCCTGAGCTTTTGCAGGTGATCGAAGGGCTTTGGCTCAAGGTCGGCCCGGTCTTCAACGGGCTGTTCGATACCGATCACTACCGCGAGCATGCCAATGACGAGCATCGCAATATCATGGCCGCAATCAGGCGCGGCGACGCCGTCGGCGCGCGTGAGGCCATGGCCCAGGATCTGGTCCTGGCTGCCGAGGCGCTGCTGCCGCGGATGCTGAGACCGACCGCATCCTGAGCGGAGAGAGACGACGTTCAATTGCGATCCCCCCGGGCAAACAGCATCCAGAACACGCCGCACAAAAGCGGCAGCGTGATCAGGAGCACCAGCGACGCCAGCGAGAAGATGATCGGCACCTGGCTTTGCTGGGCGGCGGCCTGAATCCAGCTCCAGACCGGCATGGTCTCGACCGTGCCGCGCAGGAAGACCGAGCGCATCAGCTCGTTGAAGGACATCAGGAAGCCGAAAAGCGCGGCGCTGACGATGCCCGGCATCAGGATCGGAAACTCGATATCCCAGAACACCCGCCAGTTCGAAGCGCCAAGATCCCGGCCGGCCTCGACGAGACGCTGATCGAAGCGGATGGTGACGACCAGCACGATCAGAAGGGCGAAGGGAAAGGCCCAGACGAAATGGCCAAGCGCCACCGACCAGAAGCCGAGCTTCAGGTCGAGAACCGCGCGCGCCATGATGAACAGCGCCGCCCCCATCGACATGCCGGGAACGAAGAGCGGGATCACGAAGAAGAAGATCACCCGCCCCGGGCTTTGCAGGTTCGGCAGCGCACGACCGATGATCGTCGCGCAGATGGCGCAGATCAGCCCCACGCCGAGCCCGATCCCCAGGCTTGCGAGCATCGGACCGTGCCAGGCGCTGCTGGCGAAAAGCGCCCGGTAATGCTCCAGCGAGAACGCGCCCGGAATGCCTCCCAGCGGGTTGCGGCTGATCGACAGGAGGATCAGCCAGATCAGCGGGAAATAGATCATCGCCAGCATGGCGAAGCCGCCCCATTTGCCCAGCCTCTTCCAGAGGGGGCTATAGCTCGGCCCCATGCGGCGTGAGGGCTTCGGGATGACGAGTGCTTGCTTTTGCATGGCTCAGCCCCTTTGCACGCGGAAGGATCCGGACGGATCGCCGAAGCGGCGCACGATCAGATACATGAGCGCGAGCAACAGCAGCAGAAGCCCGATCACGAAGGCGGAAAGCGCGGCCACGACCGGATAGCGCAAAGCGGAATAGGCGCTCTCGATCGAGTTCGAGATCAGGTTGACGAAACCGCCCCCCAGCATCCCCGGCTCGACCCAGGCCGCCAGCGCAGGGCCAAGACAGAAGACCACGCCCGCCATGATCCCTGGCAAGGAAAGCGGGATCACGATGCGGCTCAGCGTCTGCCAGGGCGAGGCCCCGAGATCGTTGCTCGCTTCGATCAGCGTGTCGTCGATCAGGGTTATCGCAAGATAGATCGGCATCACCATGGGCGGGAAGAGGCTGACGATCATGCCGAAATGCACCGCCACCTCGGAATAGAGCAGCCATTCCACCGGCTGATCTACGAGGCCGGTTCCCACGAGGATGGTGTTCACGAGGCCCGACTGGCCGAGGATCGCGCGCCAGACGATGGTGCGCGACGACATGTCGAGGAAGAAAGGTATGGTCAGCATCGCAAGGCAGACCGCCTGGGTGGTCTTTGACCGGCAGCCTTTGGCCAGCCAGAGCGCGAAAGGCCAGGCGACGGCCAGCTCGACCAGCGTCACGGTCAGCGCGATGCGCAGGGTGCGCAGGGTCACCTCCCATCGCCCGGACGAGAAGAGCCCGATCCAGGTATCCAGCGTCGGCTCGTAAACGGTGCGGAACTGCACGGTCGAGAAAAAGCTGAACGCGAAAAGCACCACGATCGGCACGATCACCAGGAGGAACCAGGCCAGGAGAATGGCCCATACCGCGAAGTTTACCCCGTCAAACCGCATACGGAGCGCATGGAACACGCCGCTCGCGGCTCTGGTCGCCGCCCCAGCATCCGCCGGTTCCGCATCTGCTGCGATGTGCTGCATCTTTCTCATCCGTTCTTTGTGCCGCGAACCGGCGCCGATGGGGTTCCCGGCCCCCTGCAAAGGGGCCGGGCAGGTTCCCCGAGCGCCCGGCACGGCTGCCGGGCGCTGCGGTCAGGCATTCATGAACCGCTGCCATTCCTCTTCCATCGCGCCGGCATTGTCGGGCGTGGTGGTCGAGACGAAGGGTTTCGAGAATTTCTTGTTCACCTTGGCCTCGGTCGCCTTCAGTTCCTCGATTTCCTCCGCGGTCCAGCCGCTGGCCTCGGCATATTCGACGCCGAGATCCATATTCGGGCCGGCATAGCCACGGTCGCGGGCCTGGAGGGCGCGGTATTCGCCGCCGAGGAAGTAGTTCAGCACCTTGTAGATCGCGTCGAGATTACCGCGATCCACGGCCTGGGCGGCGATATAGGCGCCGTGCCCCCATTTGAAATAGCCCTCTTTGGTGTAGGCATAGCGTGTCGCATCCGGGCCGAGCACCAGATTGGCCTCGCGCACCGCAGGCTCCCAGCAATTGATCACATCGACTTCCTTATTGGTCAGAAGCTGGATCTGTTCCTCGAAGGCGCCGTAAAGGGTGCGGAACTGGCCGGCCTTCTTGCGCTCGATCAGGAAGTCGGCGACGGTCTTCGCCTCTTCCGGGGTCAGGTCCGCCAGATCCGCGAAGCTCGCCGCGCCTTTTTCCTGCAGATACAGCGCCGCCACACCCATGGAATAGGTATAGGCATTGCCGTAGGCCACACGCCCGCGGGTGGCCTCGTCCTCGAACATCAGCGACCAGGAAAGCTCCTCGGTGCTGTCCGGCGCAAGCCCGAGCTTTTCGGGGAAATAGCCGAAGCTGTCGGCATTGCCGATCACCGGCACACCCCATTGCCTGCCTTCGCGGTCCTGCACCACGGGCGAACGCTTCCAGTCATCCGAAGTGCGTTCCCACAGCGTCAGCTCGGGATTGGCCTCATCGAGCGGCGCATAGAGGCCCTGCGGGCCGAGAATGTCCTCGGTGCCGGATTCGAACACGAAGAGATCGGCCTGATCGCCCATATTTGCGCCCATCACATCGCGCATGAAGACGCCGACATCATTCGACGAACCGCTGAGTTCCGCCCTGACGCCGATGGATGTTTCCATGGGCGCCCAGTCCTTCAGGGCCGCGGTCGGCACGCCGTAGATCCTTACGAGCGGCATGTCCTGGGCCGCAGCGGGCAAACCCGCCACGGCGAGACCCGCCGCCGCGCTCATCCCCATCAGCATGCCGCGCCGGCTCAGCTGCAGCTGACTGTAAGTGGAAAATCGGTCTTTCATGTTTTTGCTCTCCTGTTGGTCGTCGGTTGTCTGGCCTCATTCAGCGGCGAAGATCACGGCATCCCGTGTGTTCCAGCCGACGCGCTGAATCTCTTCAGTCTCGTCTGCCGCGCCATGCCAGATGCGCAGCCGCAGGGCCCCTGCCCCGGTCGAGACGGTGACATCGGTGTATTTGCCCCGGTAAACCCGGCTGATCAGCCTGGCGCCCAGGCCTTCCTGCGCCCCGGTCGGCGCGGTCGCGATCCGCTCGGCCCGGATCGCCAGTGCGACCTTTGCCCCTGGCGCCAGCCCCGCTGAGGTCAGCGTGCCCCGGATCCTGACCCCGCCCGGGAATTCCACGATACCGGCATCGCCCTCGCGCCCGATCAACTCGCCCTCAAGGATGTTTTCATACCCCATGAAGCCGGCGGCAAAGCGGCTTGCGGGCCGGTCGAACAGATCCAGCGGCCCGCCGCTTTGCACGATCTTGCCCTGGCTCATCAGGACGACGCGATCCGACATGGTCAGCGCCTCTTCCTGGCTGTGCGTGATATAGACGAAGGTGATGCCGAGGCTGCGCTGCAACTCCATCAGCTCGATCTGCATGTCCTGGCGCAGCCGTTCGTCCAGCGCACCGAGCGGCTCGTCGAGCAGCAGGACCGAGGGCTGCGTCACCACCGCACGCGCAAGGGCGACCCTTTGCCGCTCGCCGCCGGAAAGCTGGCTGATGCGGCGGTCGGCCTTGGCCTCAAGCTGCACCATGGCCAGCGCACGGCGCGCCTCGGCAAGCGCGTCCCGCGTGTTCATCCTGCGGATCTTCAGCCCGTAAGCGACGTTTTCCACGACACTCATATGCGGGAAAAGCGCGTAGGACTGGAACACCGTGGTGCAGTTGCGACGCGATGCCGGCAGATGCGCCACATCCTCGCCGCCGATCCGGAGACGACGCACCGAAGAAGGCCGCTCCAGCCCGGATATCACCCGCAGCATGGTGGTCTTTCCCGAACCGGAAGAGCCAAGAATGGTCAGGAACTCGCCCTTTGCCGCCAAAAGCGACACATGCGAAAGCGCCTGCACCATGCCGTAATTATGGACGACATCCTCGACCTCGAGCATGGGTTCGGCGGCGTCAGTGCTCATCTCATCTGGTCCTGTTCTTGTCTCTCGGTTCGGGTTCAGTGCCGCAAAACGGCGCCTTCGATGCCGACCAGCCGGGTCGCGAAGGAAAGCGCGGCTTCCAGCAGATCGCGCGAGAGGCCCGCGGGGTCGGTCAGGCCCGGGCGTAAATCGCTGTCCTCCCGAGCATTGCCGCGCAGGCAGCGGCCCGGCGCGCAAAGCGCGGCGCGGGCCATCGCCACCGCCGCCTCCGTGGCGGCGTCCCGGCCCGACGCCAGCCGCGCCGCGATCCGCTCCAGCCCCAGACCGCCTCCGGCGATCACGCCGCCTGCGCGTGAGGCGCGCAACATCGCGACCGCGCGGCGCGCGTTTTCCAGCCCGACAGCCGAATCCGGCCCGCGCGCCAGGGTGACCTCGGCCCATTGGCCCAGAAGCCGCGCCCGGCGGCGTTCGGCATGTTCGCGGTCGAAGGGCAGATAGCGGTTCTGGCGGATCGCAGCCTCGGCCGAGGCGACGCGCAGGGAGATTTCGCCGGGATCGCCCACGATGCCGCCAAGCCGCACCCGGCCTCTGACAAAGCTGAACGTCCCGGCCCGGCCCAGCATTCCCGGCCGGAAGGCATTGAGGGAACGCCCCTGGCTCGCGCAAATCAGAGTGGCGCCGCAGGCCGCCGCCAGATCGGCGAGGATCTCCGCCCCGCGCGACCCCGCATCGGCCGGGATCAGTGCCGCCATGCGCACCACACCTGCCTGGCGGTTCCGCTCGATCAGCTGAAGTGCCTTGCCCTCCAGACCGCGCGCGACGATGACCAGTGCCTTGCCACCCGTGGCGAATGCCTCGATCACCGGCGCAAGATCCTGAAAGTCCGATATGATCTCATTGGCGACAATCAGATAAACCCCGTCCATCGCGGCCAGGGGCGCGGTTCCGGCGAAGCCCGCGTCGAACTCGAAACCGGCAGCCGGTAGGATCCGCGTCTCCCCCCCCTCGCTGAGGCTGACCAGCCCCCCGGGGCCGACTGCCGCGTCGGCCTCGGCCAGCAGGTGGCGCAGATCCGGTGGAAGGCCGCTCGCGGCCAGCAGATCCGCCGCCGCGCCACCGGGCATGGTTTCGGCCGCGAACGCCGCATCCAGTGCCGGTCGCAGACCTTCGATGGCCCGAGCAAGATGCGCAGGTGGAAGATCGCACGCCCATGAGCCTCTGATGGCCTTCTGGCCCTCGCGCAACGCGGCGCCCGCCATGACCGCAAGCCGCGCAGTGCCATCACCGAACTGGCGTTCGGCATCGACCAGCGTCTCTTTCAGCAGGCGACCGGCATAATGGTCCGTGCATATCCGTCGCGCGATTTCCGATCCGGTGCGCGCTGTTTCCACCCGGTTTCCCATGGCGAAAATCACATGCCGACCCTCGGGACCGAGCGAGGAAGCGATGGCCCGCATGGCGGGCGCCAGTGCCTCGGACATTTCACGCTGCAGCCTGCCCCCGGAAAGCGCGCGCATCGCTGTCAATCCCGCGTCAGGCGGCCGACCGCCTGCAACGTGTCATGGACGGCGCGGGCGACTTCGATGGCGTTCGGCGTGTCGGAATGAACGCAGATCGAGTCCACAACCACCTTCACATCCTTTCCGCTCACCGAACGGGTCACACCGAGATCCAGCGCGCGGCGCACTTTCTCGGCCACCATATCGGCTGCGATCGGGGGATGTTCGCGCGAGATGATCTGCCGCCCGTCATCGCCATAGTCGATATCGACATAGAACTCGCAGGAGAAGGGAATGCCGCGCCGGGTGAAGACCTCGGACATCTGGCAATCGGAATAGGCGATCACCGGCACCCCGAAGACCTCGGCCGCATCGGCGATGCCTTCGGCGACATGTTCCTCGTTCTGCGCCATGCCGAAAAGCGAGCCATGCGGCTTGATATGTGCAAGCTCCACCCCTTCGGCGCGCAGGAAACCCATCAGCGCGCCGGTCTGATAGATGGTCATCGCCGCGACCTCTTCGCGCGTCATGCGCATCGGGCGGCGGCCGAAGCCCTCGCGGTCGGGAAGGCCGGGATGCGCGCCGATGCGGATGCGGGCGGCTTTTGCCAGCCGCACCGTGCGCGCCATCACCACCGGATCCGAGGCATGGAAGCCGCAGGCGATATTGGCGTGGGTGACAAAAGGCATGCAGGCCTGATCATCGCCGAAGCGGTAGATCCCGTAGGCTTCCCCCATGTCGCAGTTGATCGTGACCATGAACCGCCTTTCCCCTTCGATCGAAACATTATATATTATATATCATGAGACTCTACGCTCGATGGTGTCAACTGGTTGTCGGCCGAAATCACTGACCGGGGGACCAAAGGCGCAGGAAGGTGCAATATCCCGCACGGGTCGCCCTCAAAATAGGCGAAACGCGGGTCGAGGCTTGTCCACGCGACCTGGATGTCCTCTCCTGACGACGGCGACATAACCTCGGAAAAACACGCGGTCGGGTATCGCCCGGGTATGCCCGAAGGCCCTGACGATGTGACCGCCCCCCGACGACCTCTGTGTGCCAGGGTGGTTCTGCGAGGATCCACATAGGAGAGCGGTCATGTCGGAGATTATCACTGTCGGGCTCGATCTGGCGAAGAATGTGTTTCAGGCGCATGGGGCTGATGTCTCGGGCCGGGTGCTTTTTCGCAAGAAGCTGAGGCGGAGCAGGTGCTGCCGTTCTTCAGTCAGTTGCCGCCTTGCGTTGTCGCCATGGAGGCCTGCGGAGGGGCGCATTTCCGGGGCCGCGAGATCGGCAGGCCCGGGCACGAGGTGCAGCTGATCCCGCCCGCCTAAGTCAGGCCGTTCGTGAAGCGCCAGAAGAACGATGCATCGGACGCCGAGGCAATCCGCGAAGCGTCTCGGAGGCCGACGATGCGCTTCGTGCCGGTGAAGAGTGAGGAGACCCAAGGGGCGGCGCCTCGCCATGGCGCTCGAACCAGTGGCGCACCATGGCTCGATCTTCCGTATCCGTGAACTGCTGATCCGGCAGCGCACGCAGACGATCAATGCACTGCGGGGCCACCTGACCGGGTTCGGGCAGATCGTGCCGCAGGGTGCGGCCAAGGCGGCATGGCTGGTTGCGATCGTCGAGGATCCCGAAAGTGGGCTGCCAGTTGATGCGACCGCTGCTCTGGCAGTCCTGGTAGCAGCCCTTGCTCATCTTGAGACGGAGATTGATCGCCTCAACGCCGAGATCGCGCGGCGTGCCAAAGAGAACGATGTCGCCCGGCGGCTGATGACGGTGCCGGGCATCGGCCCGCTGATAGCTACGGCCATTGCGGTTCTGGCACCACCGCCAGCGACGTTCCGCAAGGCGCGGGGCTTCGCAGCCTGGCTCGGCCTGGTGCCACGGCAGCACTCGACCGGTGGCAAACAACGGCTCGCGGCCACGACAAAGATGGGCGAGCGGTCCCTCCGGTGCTTGCTGATCATCGGTGCCAACAGCGTCATCATCAAACGACACGTCCATGCCCGCGCCCGTCCGGGCACATGGCTGGGCGGCATGCTGGCGCGCAAGCCGCCGATGCTGGTGCGTGTGGCCTTGGCGAACAAGATGGCGCGGATCGTTTGGGCCCTGATGGCCCGCAGTGGCGTTTACAAGGCTCTGGCCGTGGCGGCATAAGCCGCCCGTCGGTCGCGAGGGCGTCGGAGCGAAAGAGGGCAAGGAGACGTTTGGCGCAACGGTCGTGAGACGGGGTCGGGGAAACCAGCGATCTGTGCCGCAAGCACGGCGCCAGCGATGCGACAGTCTATAAATGGCAGGCCAAATATGGCGGCATGGATGTCAGCGAGGCCAAGCGGCTGAAGGGTTTGGAAGACGAGAACGCCCGCCTGAA
>NZ_JBEFZE010000043.1:0-28098 GCF_042762395.1 Pseudogemmobacter sonorensis | reverse complement strand
CCGAGGGGGCAGCGCCCCCCCCCTCCCACCCCCACCAATCCCGCCCCCGCGCCAACCCGCCCCTTCCCCCCGCCCGCCAAGGGCGCTAAACCGGATCCAAACCACCAGGGGACGCGCGCGCATGGCCGAGGACGGGATCAACAGCTTCATGACCGGGCCGGACGAGCGCGGCCGCTTCGGCATCCATGGCGGACGTTTCGTCTCGGAAACGCTGATGCCCCTGATCCTCGCGCTCGAAGCCGAATATGAACGCGCGAAGCAGGACCCGGCCTTCGCCGCCGAAATGGCCGATCTCTGGACCCATTACGTCGGCCGCCCCAGCCCGCTCTATTTCGCGCCGCGGCTGACCGAACATCTCGGCGGCGCCAGGATCTACCTCAAGCGCGAAGAGCTGAACCACACCGGCAGCCACAAGATCAACAACGTGCTGGGCCAGATCCTGCTCGCCCGCCGCATGGGCAAGGAGCGCATCATAGCCGAAACCGGCGCGGGCCAGCACGGCGTCGCCACCGCCACGGTCTGCGCCCGTTTCGGGCTGAAATGCGTGGTCTACATGGGCGCCCATGATGTGGAGCGCCAGGCGCCCAACGTCTTCCGCATGCGGCTCCTGGGGGCCGAGGTGATCCCGGTCACCTCGGGGCGCGGCACGCTCAAGGATGCGATGAACGACGCGCTGCGCGACTGGGTGACCAATGTGCGCGACACCTTCTACTGCATCGGCACCGTCGCGGGACCCCATCCCTATCCCGCCATGGTGCGCGACTTCCAGTCGATCATCGGCCGCGAGACCCGCGCCCAGCTTGAAGAGCAGGAGGGCGAGGGCCGCCTGCCCGACACGATCGTCGCCGCGATCGGCGGCGGCTCGAACGCCATGGGGCTGTTCCACCCCTTCCTCGACGACCCTTCGGTGAAGATCGTCGGCGTCGAGGCCGGCGGCAAGGGCGTGGACGAGCGGATGCAGCATTGCGCCAGCCTGACCGGCGGGCGCCCGGGTGTGCTGCACGGCAACCGCACCTATCTGCTGCAGGACGACGACGGCCAGATCCTTGAGGGCTTCTCGATCTCGGCGGGCCTCGACTATCCCGGCATCGGGCCGGAACATGCCTGGCTGCATGACGTGGGCCGGGCCGAATATGTCTCGGTCACCGATGACGAGGCGCTCGAGGCCTTCCAGCTTCTGTGCCGGACCGAGGGGATCATCCCCGCGCTGGAGCCGAGCCATGCGCTTGCCCATGTGACCAAGCTCGCGCCGACGCTGCCGAAGGACCATATCATCGTGGTCAATCTCTCGGGCCGGGGCGACAAGGACATTTTCACCGTCGCGCGCCATCTGGGCGTCGAGATCCAGGGCTGAGGCGCCCGGGGCGCGGAGCCCCGGGGCCAGGCTCTCAGGGCCCCCCGCGCAGATTCGGCATGCCGCCATACGCCTGCAGCCCGAGGCTGAGGCCGCGCCCGATCCGATGCGCCAGCGCCGACCAGGCCCGGGCGGTCGGTGGCGGCAGCTCGCGCGCCAGAACGGCGTCGAACAGCGCAAGCCAGGCCGGGAACATCCCCGGCCGCACATTGCCCGCCGCGCGATGGACCGCCATCGGATTGCCGTCATAGCCCCGCTCGCGCAGGATGGCGTTGCGCCAGAAGGCCGCGATCCGCGCCTCGTGCGCGGGCCAGTCTGCGACATGGCGGGCGAAGACCGGGCCCAGGGTGGGGTGGCGGCGGACCTCGGCATAGAAGGTGGCGACGACGCGGGCGATGGCCTCGGCGTCGAGGGGCGTCCCGGGGGGCGCCCCGGGGGGCGTCGCGGGCAGTGTCTCGGGCGGCGTTTCCGGCGCACGCCCTGGCGGCGGGTCTGGCTGCTGTTCCATGATCTCTTGTCGCGCGGCGCCCCGGGCCGCGCAAGCCCCGGCGTGGTATGGGGCCATGACCGGGGGGCCCGGGGCGCGACTCTCGCGCGACTCTTCAGTCCCGCAGCGGGCCGGGGCGCGCGGAACGCCCCGGGGGGCCAGGTGACAACGCCCGGAACGGGCAGCGAAATGCGGGCCCGCTAAAGGTGCGAGGGGGCGGCCCGGGCGGGCTGGGCGGCGCCCCCGCGCGGGCATATCGCCGCCTCTGGACCGGGCGCGCGCGCGGCCCTATAAGGCGGCCATGTGGTATCGCCCTGCGATCATGGCCGCGCCCGCGGCCCGAATTACCGGCCCGGCGCGCTGAACGCTCAGCCCGCCGGGTGATGTCGCATGGGCCGGGCGCTGCCGCCTGCCGCCCGTTTCCCGCTTCCCGACCGATCCAAGGACCGCATCCGATGTGCGCCGATACCCCCGACTACCGCGACACCGTCTTTCTGCCCGAAACCGATTTCCCCATGCGCGGCGACCTGCCCCGGCGCGAGCCGGAATGGCTGGCCCGCTGGGCGCGGATCGGCATCTACGACCGGCTGCGCGAAAAGGCGGCGGGACGGGTGCCCTTCGTGCTGCACGACGGCCCGCCCTATGCCAACGGCCATCTGCACATCGGCCATGCCCTGAACAAGACGATCAAGGACATCATCGTGCGCAGCCACCAGATGATGGGGCACGACGCGCGCTATGTGCCGGGCTGGGACTGCCACGGCCTGCCGATCGAATGGAAGATCGAGGAGCAATACCGCGCCAAGGGGTTGAACAAGGACGATGTCGAGGTGGTGGCCTTCCGCCAGGAATGCCGCAAATTCGCCGAAACCTGGGTCGACATCCAGCGCGAGGAGTTCAAGCGCCTCGGCGTCACCGGCAATTGGGACGACCCCTATCTGACCATGGATTTCCATGCCGAGGCGGTGATCGCCGAGGAATTCATGAAGCTGCTGATGAACGGCAGCCTCTATCAGGGCTCGAAACCCGTGATGTGGTCGCCGGTGGAAAAGACCGCGCTGGCCGAGGCCGAGGTCGAATATCACAACCACACCAGCCATACGATCTGGGTGCGGTTCAAGCCGGTCTCGGGCCTTGACGGCGCCTCGGTGGTGATCTGGACCACCACGCCCTGGACCATCCCGCAGAACCGCGCCGTCGCCTATGGGCCCGCCATCGCCTACGGGCTTTACCGCGTCGATGCCGCCGAGGAGAAATCCACCGCCACCCCGGGCGAGACGCTGATCCTGGCCGATGCGCTGGCCGAGGGCGTGAAGGCGGCGGCGAAGATCGAGGGCTGGACCCGGCTGCGCGATGTCGCCGCGACGGAATTCGACGGCGTGATCCTGCGCCACCCCTATGCCGGGGTCGAGGGCGCGGATGGCGAATGGGATTACGACGTGCCCATGCTGCCGGGCGAGCATGTCACCGACGATGCCGGGACGGGCTTTGTCCATACCGCGCCCAGCCACGGCGACGACGACTATCAGCTCGGCCTGAAGTTCAGGCTGCCGATGACCTGGAACGTGACCGAGGACAGCTCCTACCGCAAGGACCTGCCGCTCTTCGGCGGCCAGCACATCTTCGACGAGAACGGCAAGGAAGGCCCGGCGAACGTCTCGAACATCAAGCAACTGGCCTGGGCGGGCGCGCTGCTGGCCAAGGGCAAGATCCGCCACTCCTATCCGCATAGCTGGCGCTCGAAGGCGCCGGTGATCTTCCGCAACACCCCGCAATGGTTCGCCGCCATCGACGCGCCGCTGCAAGACGGGATGGGCGAATTCGGCGATACGATCCGCAAGCGCGCGCTGACCTCGATCGAGGATCTGGTGCAGTTCACGCCGGTCTCGGGCAAAAACCGCCTGCATTCGATGATCGCGCATCGCCCCGACTGGGTGCTGTCGCGCCAGCGCGCCTGGGGCGTGCCGCTGACCTGCTTTACCCGGAAGGGCGCCAAACCCACCGATGCCGATTTCCTGCTGCGCGACGCGCGGGTCAACGCGCGCGTCAAGGCCGCTTTCGAGGCCGAGGGCGCCGATGCCTGGTATGTCGAGGGCTTCAAGGCGCGGGTCCTGGCCGATCTGCACGACCCCGAGGATTACGATCAGGTCTTCGACGTGCTGGATGTGTGGTTCGATTCCGGCTCGACCCATGCTTTCGTTCTGCGCGACCGCGCCGACGGCACCGACGACGGCATCGCCGACGTCTATCTTGAGGGCACCGACCAGCATCGCGGCTGGTTCCATTCCTCGCTCCTCCAGGCCTCGGCCACGCGGGGGCGCGCGCCTTACCGCAATGTGGTGACCCATGGCTTCACCCTGGACGAGAAGGGCATGAAAATGTCCAAGTCGCTGGGCAATACCGTGGCGCCCCAGGCGGTGATCGACGAATACGGCGCCGATATCCTGCGGCTGTGGGTGGCGCAAAGCGATTACGCCGCCGATCAGCGCATCGGGCCGAAGATCCTCAAGGGCACGGCCGACAGCTACCGGCGGCTGCGCAACACCCTGCGCTTCATGCTGGGCGCGCTGAAGGATTTCGACGCGGCCGAGCGGGTCGAGGTCGCGCAGATGCCCGAGCTGGAGCAATGGGTCCTTCACCGGCTGGCGGAACTGGATGCCGAGGTGCGCAGGCTCTACCGCGCCTTCGACTTCTCGGGCGTGTTCCAGATCCTGTTCAACTTCGGCACCATCGACCTGTCGGCCTTCTGGTTCGACATCCGCAAGGACGCGCTTTACTGCGACGCGCCGGGTTCGATTCGGCGGCGCGCGGCGCGCACGGTGATGGACCTGGTCTTCGCGCGGCTGACCACCTGGCTTGCGCCGATCCTGCCCTTCACCATGGAGGATGTCTGGCTCTCGCGCCATCCGGGCGAGGGGGCCTCGGTGCATCTGGAGGACTTCCCCGCGACGCCGGAGGGCTGGCTCAACCCCGCGCTGGTCGCGAAATGGGAGGGCATCCGCGCCGTGCGCCGCGTGGTCACCGGCGCGCTTGAGGTGCAGCGCACCGCCAAGGTGATCGGCGCCAGCCTTGAGGCCGCGCCGCTGGTCCATGTCGAGGATGCGGAGCTGGTCGCGGCGCTGAACTCGGTCGATTTCGCCGGGATCTGCATCACCTCGGCGCTGGATCTGGCGCAGGGGCCCGCGCCCGAGGGCGCTTTCCGCCTGGCCGAGGTCGCGGGCGTGGGGGTCGAGTTCCGCCCCGCCCCGGGCGAGAAATGCGAGCGCTGCTGGCAGGTGCTGCCCGATGTGGGGCTGCATGCCCATCCCGCCACCTGCGCGCGCTGCGATGCGGCGCTCGGCGCGGGCTGAGGGTGCCGCGCGCGCGTGACATCGGCCTTCGGATCGGGCGGTTCGCGCCCGGTCCGCTGAACGCGATCACCGATGTCGCTGGGGTGGCGGTCGGCCATGTCACGCTGATCGAGGGCGACCGCACCCGCACCGGCGCCACCGCCATCCTGCCCCATCCCGGCAACCTTTACCGCGAGCGGGTGGCGGCGGGGTTCTCGGTCCTCAACGGCTACGGCAAATTCGCGGGCGCGACCCAGTTGCAGGAACTGGGCGAGCTGGAGACCCCGATCCTCCTGACCAACACCCTTGCCGTCGGGCGCGGGCTGGAGGCGCTGATCCGCCACACGCTGGCGCAGCCGGGGAACGGGCGCGTCACCTCGATCAATGCCGTGGTGGGCGAGACCAACGATTCGATGCTGAACGACATCCGCGCCGCCCGTCCCTCGGCCGAGGAGATGGCGCGGGCGCTGGCCGCCGCCCGCCCGGGCCCGGTCGAAGAGGGCGCGGTGGGCGCGGGGACCGGCACGGTGGCCTTCGGGCTGAAGGGCGGGATCGGCACCGCCTCGCGCCGGGTGGGGGCGGATCTCCTGGGCGTGCTGGTCCAGGCCAATTACGGCGGCACCCTGCGGCTGGACGGGCGCGAGGTGGCGCGGACCTCGGCGGCGGATCGCGATGGCTCCATCGTGATCGTGCTGGCGACCGATGCGCCCCTGTCCTCGCGCAATCTGACGCGGCTGGCGACGCGCGCCTTCGGCGGGCTGGCGCGGACCGGGGCGGCGCTGTCGAACGGATCGGGGGATTACGCGCTGGCCTTCTCGACCCGGATCCTGCCGGGGCAGGGGGCCGCGCGCGACAACGAGGCGATGTCGCCCCTGTTCGAGGCCGCGATCGAGGCCACCGAGGAGGCGATCGTGAACGCGCTTCTGATGGCCGGGCCGATGACCGGCTGGCATGCGGGCGAGGCGCGCGAGAACCGGATCGCGGCCTTGGCCGATGTCCTGGCCGAAACGCCCGGCCCGCACGCCCCGGGCTGAGGCCCCGCCGCCTTCGGTATCCCCTTGCGCCCGCGCGCGGGGGATGCGCCGCGCAGCCACCAGCCGACGGGCAGTGGTAACGGGGGTATCCCCTTGCGCCTGCGCGCGGGGGATGCGGGTCCATGAGCCCCAGCCCGGTCACCATGTTGGTATCCCCTTGCGCCCGCGCGCGGGGGATGCGAGGTCGGCCTGACCTTGCGCGGAGGGCAGGAGCCACGATGAGCCTTGGCGTCTTTCTCGCGGTGATCGCGGCGGCCTTTCTGCATGCGCTGTGGAATGCGCTGATCAAGCGCGGCCCGTCGAAGGCGGGGGCGATGGTCGCGCTTTCGGTGATGGAGATCCCCATCGGCCTGGCCGTGGCGCTGGTGACGCCGACGATCGACCTGGCCGCGCTGCCCTGGGTGATCGCGGCGGGGGCGACGCATTTCCTCTACAAGCTGTTCCTGGGCCGGGCCTATGAATGGGGCGACCTGTCGCGGGTCTATCCCATCGCGCGCGGCGCGGCGCCGATGCTGGTCGCGCTGGCGGGCGCGCTGTTCCTGGCCGATCCGATGAGCGCGCTGCAATATGCGGCGGTGGCGGTGCTGGGGCTTGGCATCCTGCTGATGGCGCGCGGGGTGTTTCGTGGCGGCGAGAACCGTCGGCTTCTGGCCTTCACCCTGGGCTCGGCGCTGGCCACCGCCTGCTATACGCTGATCGACGGCATGGGCGCGCGGATCTCGGGCAGTGCGGTGAATTACGTCGCCTGGGTCTTTGTCGTGGACGGGCTGTTCTACGGTCTGGGCATGATCCTGTGGCGCGGCCGGGCGGTGGTGCCGCGCGGCTGGCCCGCCTGGCGCATCGGCGCGCTTGCCGCAGCGGCGAGCTATGGCGCCTATGCGGTGTCGATCTGGGCGATGACGCTTGCGCCGATCGCGCTGGTGGCGGCTTTGCGCGAGACCTCGATCCTTTTCGCGGTGGGGATCGGCTGGCTGGTCTTCGGCGAGCGGATGGACCGGGGCAAGGCGCTGGCGGCGGCGGTGATCGTGCTGGGGGTGATGCTGACCCGGATCTGACGGAGCTTGGATTGGGGTGCTCGGACCCGAACGGGGGGGTGCGGAAAAAAGTTTCGACGCGCTTTCGGTTTTCCGCTATCCTTGTCGGAAAAAGACAAAGACTAATCGGGCACCCGCATATGATCGAACCTGACCTGCGCGACCGCATCCTTGCGGAGCCGGAAACCCTGCTGGAAGACCGCGACGTGATGAACGCGCTGGTCGCCGCCAACGAACGCGCCATGGGCGCCAATATCGTCGATCTGCGCGGCATCGCCATGCAGCGGCTGGAGACCCGGCTGGACCGGCTGGAGGATACCCACCGCTCGGTGATCGCGGCGGCATATGAGAATCTGGCCGGGACCAATCAGGTCCACCGCGCGATTCTCCAGATGCTCGACCCGCTGGATTTCGAGGATTTCCTGCACCGGCTTTCGGGCGATGTGGCGGCGACGCTGCGGGTCGATTGCGTGCGCCTTGTCCTTGAAACCCGGCAGGAGGGCGAGTTTGCCGCCCTGCGGCGGCTTGGCGACGTGCTTCATGTCGCCGGGCCGGGCTTTGTCGGCCAGTATCTGGCGGGCGGGCGCAACGTGCCCCTGCGGCCGGTGACGTTGCGGCAGGTCATGCCCGAAAGCGACGCGCTTTACGGCGAGCGGGCGGGCTATATCCGCTCCGAGGCGCTGCTGCGGCTGGACTTCGGCCCGGGGCGGCTGCCGGGGATGCTGGTCTTCGGGGCCGAGGATCCGCATCAGTTCAAGCCCAACCAGGGCGGCGACCTGCTGGCCTTCTTCGCGGGCGTGTTCGAGCGGGTGATGCGGCGCTGGCTGTCGTGAGCGCGCCCTCGCTGGTTTCGCCCTCGCCGGTGCAGGCCGCGCCGCAACTGGCGGCGGCGCTGAACGAATGGCTTGCGCGGGCCTCGGCCCTGCAAGGCGCGTCGAAACATACGATCGCGGCTTACCGCCATGATGTCTCGGGCTTTCTTGGCTTCATCGCCCGCCATCACGGGGGCGCGGGGGGCGTCGCCACGCTGTTCGCGCTGACCCAATCCGACCTGCGGGCCTGGATGGCGCAGGCGCGCGAGGACGGGCTTTCGGCGCGCTCGCTCGCCCGGGCGCTGTCGGCGGTGAAGGGGTTCACCCGCTGGCTGGCCGAACGCGAGGGCGCCGACGACGCGGCGGTGACGCTGCTTCTGTCGGCGCGCGGGCCGAAGTTCCGCCGCCCGCTGCCCCGCCCGCTGGAGGAGAAGGCCGCGCTTGCCATGGTGACCGAGATCGGCGCCGACGCGCAAGACGACTGGCAAGAGGCCCGCGACATCGCGGTGGCGGTGCTGCTCTACGGCTGCGGGCTGCGGATCTCGGAGGCGCTTGGCCTGACCGGCGCGGACCATCCGCTGGCCGAGGTGCTGCGCATCACCGGGAAGGGCGGCAAGACCCGCCTTGTTCCGGTCCTGCCCGCGGCGCGGGCGGCGGTGGCGGATTACGTCCGGCGCTGCCCCCATGATCTGGCGCCGGGGGCGCCGCTGTTCCGGGGGATGCGCGGCGGGGCGCTTGGCCCCCGCCCGATCCAGCGCGCGATGGAGCAGGCGCGCCACCGGCTGGGCCTGCCCGCGACCGCGACGCCCCATGCGCTGCGCCACAGTTTCGCCACCCATCTCTTGGCCAGGGGGGGCGATCTGCGGGCGATTCAGGACCTGCTTGGCCATGCCTCGCTTTCCACCACCCAGGCCTATACTGCCGTCGATGCGGCCCGGCTGATGCAGGTCTATGACGCCGCCCATCCGCGCGCGCTGGAGGGCTCTGCCCCGCTTGCGCCGAAAGGCGCGGGCCCGCTTGCGCCGAAAGGCGCGGATCCGCTTGCGCCGAAGGGCGCCGGTCGGGGCAGGCGCCAGAGCCGGGGGCAGGGCGGGGGATCGGCCGGGGGACTGGTCGGCGGATCGGGCTGCGCGCAGGCCTGAGCGGTGGCCCGGGCGGATTGCGCCCGCCGTCGATTTGGGCCATGACATGGGCCATGTCAGATCGTTTCAAGGCCCTTTCCGTCCATCTGTTCACCGCCACCGGCGCCGTGCTGGCGATGTGCGCCATGCTTGCCGCCGTGAACGGGGAATGGAGCATGATGTTCCTGTGGCTGGTGGTGGCGCTGATCGTCGACGGCATCGACGGGCCCTTGGCGCGCCGCTACGACACGCAGCGCAACTGGCCGCTGCATGACGGCGTGCTGATGGATCTGATCATCGATTTCCTGACCTATGTCTTCATCCCGGCCTATGCGCTGTTCCAATACGGCCTGCTGAGCGGCTGGACCGGCTGGCTGGCGGTGATCGCGATCCTTTACGGCTCGGTGATCTATTTCGCCGATACCCGGATGAAGACCAGGGACAAGAGTTTTGCGGGCTTTCCGGCCTGCTGGAACATGGTGGTGCTGGTGCTTTTCGCGGTGCATCCGCAGCAGGCGGTGACGCTGGTCGTGGTGATCGGGCTGACGCTGGCGATGTTCACCAATCTGAAGTTCATCCATCCGACGCGCACGAAACGCTGGCGCAGGGTCTCGCTGCCGGTCTCGGTGCTGTGGATCCTGTTCGCGGCCTGGGCGGCCTGGGTCGATTTCGCCGAGGGCAGCCCTGCGCATTGGGGGCTGGTGCTGACCTCGCTTTACCTGGCGCTGGCGGGGATCGCGCAGCAGATCATTCCCGAGGGGCGTGGCCGGGGCGCGTGATCGGGGGGCGGATCGGGTCTGGTGATCCGGCGCGGCGGCGGGGCGTGTCGGCGGGGGTCGGAGGCGCTCCGCGCGGGGATATTTAGGCCAAGATGAAGGGGCTTTCGTGGGGCTTTTCCCGGGGGTGGGGCGCCCGGGGGGGGGCGGTCTCGCGTCGCTTTGGCGTGCCCGAGGGGGGCGGTGCGGCGGTGACGGGGCCCGGCCGCTTTTTTCGGGGGCCGGGCCTTGGCTTCGCGGTGCTGGGGGTCAGAGGATCTTCTGGCCGGTCTGGGCCCAGTCCTTCATGAACTGCTCCAGCCCCTTGTCGGTCAGGATGTGGTTCGCCATCGACTTGATCACCGCGGGCGGCGCGGTCATCACATCGGCACCCAGAAGCGCGCAATCCTTGGCATGGTTCACCGTGCGCACCGATGCGGCCAGGATCTGGGTCTTGAAGTCGTAATTGTCGTAGATGGTGCGGATGTCCTGGATCAGCTCCAGCCCGTCAAGGTTGATGTCGTCGAGCCGCCCGATGAAGGGCGAGATGAAGGTGGCCCCGGCCTTGGCGGCCAGAAGCGCCTGGTTCGCCGAGAAGCACAGCGTCACATTGACCATCCGGCCCTCGCCCGAGAGCACCTTGCAGGTCTTCAGCCCGTCCCAGGTCAGCGGCACCTTCACTGCGATGTTCGGCGCGATCTCGGCCAGCTTCCGGCCCTCGGCGATCATGTCCTCGGCCTTGAGCGCCACGACCTCGGCCGAGACCGGCCCCTCGACGAAGGCGCAGATCTCACGCGTGACCTCGATGATGTCGCGGCCCGATTTCAGGATCAGCGAGGGATTGGTCGTCACCCCGTCCACCATGCCAAGATCGTGGAGTTCGCGGATCGCCTGGACATCGGCGGTATCGACAAAGAACTTCATGGGGGTCTCCCTCGGGGGTGGTTGCGGGGTCTATGCGAGGCTATTACCTGAAGGCGGGCCGCAGCGGAAGGGCCGCGTGTGGTGCGGGGCCGAGGATGGTCGCGCCGCGCGGGCGGAATTTCGGTGGGCGGCGTGGGATCGGGGATTTCGCGCCCGGGTGATCGTCCCAGGGGTGACCGCCCCCGGGCGACAGGACACGGGATTCGGAACACGGGATTCGGGGCACGGCGGCGGATGGGGCGGCATTTCGATCAAGGCGAGAGGGTCGCCGTCTTGACAACCGAGCCGCTGGGCCCGTTCCTCGACTATCTCGCGCCCGAGGGCGGTTGCGGAACCGGCGATTTCGTCGAGGTGCCGCTGGGGCCGCGCCGGGTGCTGGGCGTGGTCTGGGGCCCGGGCGAGGGAGGCTTCGACGCCGCCCGGCTGCGCGAGGTGGCCCGGGTGCTGGACGCCCCGCCGATGCGCGAGGAATTGCGCGCCTTCCTGACCCGCGCGGGCGATTACACGCTGACGCCCCTTTCCGCGATGCTGCGCCTTGCCACCCGCGCGCCGGGGATCTTCGATCCGCCCGCGGCGCGCAGGGTCTGCCAACTGGCGGGCCCGGTGCCGAACCGCCTGACCGAGACCCGCCTTCGGGTGGTCGAGGCCCTGCGGGGCTTCGGCGGCGCGGCGGTCACCGCGACTGAACTGGCCCAGGCGGCGGATTGCGGCACCGGCGTCGTCAAGGCGCTGGTAAAGCTGGGCGTCCTGGCCGAGGTCGAGGCGCCGCGCGACCTGCCCTATCCGCGGCTCGACCCCTCGGGTCTGGCGCGGCTGGCGGGGGATCAGGTCGTCGCCGGGACGGCGCTGGTCGAGGCGGTGCGGGCCGGGCGGTTCCGCGCCACGCTGCTCAAGGGTGTCACCGGCTCGGGCAAGACGGAGGTCTATCTCGAAGCCGTGGCCGAGGCCTTGCGGCGGGGCCGCCAGGCGCTGGTGCTGCTGCCCGAGATCGCGCTGACCGCCGATTTCCTGGCCCGGGTCGAGGCGCGCTTCAAGGCCCGCCCCGGGGAATGGCATTCGGGCGTGACCCAGACCGAGCGGCGGCGGCTGTGGAAGATGGCCGCCGAGGGAGAGGTCGGGCTGGTGGTCGGCGCGCGCTCGGCCCTGTTCCTGCCGTTCCGCGACCTGGCGCTGATCGTGGTCGATGAAGAGCACGACAGCTCCTACAAGCAGGAGGAGGGCGTCCTCTACAACGCCCGCGACATGGCGGTGCTGAGGGGGTCGATCCTTGGCTGTCCGGTGGTGCTGGCCTCGGCCACGCCCAGCCTGGAAAGCTGGGCCAATGCCGATCAGGGGCGCTACGACCGGCTGGACCTGGGCGCGCGATTCGGTGCGGCGGAACTGCCTGGGATGCGGGCGATCGACCTGCGCGCCGAAAGCCTCGTGCCGGGGCGCTGGATCTCTCCCACGCTGGGGCAGGGGATCCGTGCGCGCATCGCGGCGGGCGAACAGAGCCTGCTGTTTCTCAACCGTCGCGGCTATGCGCCGGTGACGATCTGCCGGGCCTGCGGGGCGCAGGTCGGATGCGATCACTGCGACAGCCGCATGGTCGAGCATCGTTTTCTCAAGCGCCTCGTGTGCCATATCTGCGGCGAGACGAAGCCCGTGCCCACGGCCTGCCCCTCCTGCGGGGTCGAGGGCCGGATGGCCGCCCTCGGCCCGGGGGTGGAGCGGCTGGCCGAGGAAGTGGCCGAGACCTTCCCCGAGGCGCGGCTGGCGGTGCTGTCCTCGGACCTCTACGGCACCGCGCGCGCGCTGAAGGCGCAGATCGACGCCATCGCGGCGGGCGAGGCCGATATCGTCATCGGCACCCAGATCGTCGCCAAGGGCCACAATTTCCCGCAACTGACGCTCGTGGGCGTGATCGATGCCGATCTGGGGCTCCAGGGCTCGGACCTGCGCGCGGCCGAGCGCACCTTCCAGCTGATGCGCCAGGTGGCGGGACGGGCGGGGCGGGCGGAGCGGCCGGGCGAGGCCTGGCTCCAGACCCACCAGCCCGACCATCCGGTGATCCGCGCCATCCTTGGCGGCGACGAGGAATCCTTCTGGCGCGCCGAGGCGGCCGAGCGCCGCGCGGCCAGGGCGCCGCCCTATGGCAGGATGGCGGGGATCATCCTGTCGGGGCCGGATCTGGCGCCGCTGTTCGATCTGGGGAACGAGCTGGCGCGCCGCGCCGCGCCGCTCGCCCGCATCGGCGCCGAGGTCTTCGGCCCGGCCCCGGCGCCGGTGGCGCGGGTGCGCGGGCGTCACCGCGTGCGGCTTCTGGTGAAGGCCCCGAAAGCCGCGCCGCTTCAGGCCGCCCTGTCAGACTGGGTGGCGCAATTGCGGCTGCCGAACCGGATCCGGCTGGCGATCGACATCGATCCGCAAAGCTTCATGTGAGGCCGGGCAGGGGGCGCTGCCCCCTCGGGCTGGCGCCCTCACCCCCGGGATATTTCGGCCAAGATGAAATGATTTTCGCGAAAGCCCCTTCATCTTGGCTTAAATATCCCCGCGCGGAGCGCTTCCCCGGCAGACCCGGGGCGCGCGGGACGGAATTGGTGGGGCGGGCTTGACTTCGGGCGGGCGGGGCCGTTTATCGGCGCCGTTGGAATTCGCGCCTTTCGGCTGCGCCTTGGGGAAGGGAACGATCATGCACGCCTATCGCAGCCATACCTGTGCGGGGCTTGGCGCCCAAGATGTGGGCGCGAATGTGCGGCTTTCGGGCTGGGTCCATCGGGTGCGCGACCATGGCGGCGTGTTGTTCATCGACCTGCGCGACCATTACGGCATCACCCAGGTTCTGGCCGACAGCGACAGCCCGGCCTTCGCCGCGATGGAGAAGGTGCGCTCGGAATGGGTGATCCGCATCGACGGGCGTGTCAAGGCGCGCGACGCGGCGCTGGTCAACACCAAGATCCCCACCGGCGAGATCGAGGTCTATGTCACCGACCTCGAGGTGCTGGGCTCGGCCGAGGAACTGCCGCTGCCGGTCTTCGGCGAGACGGAATATCCCGAGGAGACCCGGCTGACCTACCGTTTCCTCGACCTGCGGCGCGAGACCATGCACCGCAACATGATCCTGCGCTCGAATGTCGTGCGCTGGCTCAGGAATGCGATGTGGGACCAGGGGTTCAACGAATTCCAGACCCCGATCATCACCGCCTCCTCGCCCGAGGGCGCGCGCGACTTCCTGGTGCCCTCGCGCCTGCATCCGGGCAAGTTCTACGCACTGCCGCAGGCGCCGCAGCAGTTCAAGCAGTTGATCCAGGTGGCCGGTTTTGACCGCTACTTCCAGATCGCGCCGTGTTTCCGCGACGAGGATCCGCGCGCCGACCGCTCGCCCACCGATTTCTACCAGCTCGACCTGGAGATGTCCTTCGTCACGCAGGAGGATGTCTTCGCCGCCGTCCAGCCGGTCCTGCAGGGATTGTTCGAGGAATTCGGCAAGGGCCGCAAGGTCGATGCCGACTGGCCGCGCATCGCCTATGCCGATGCGCTGAAATGGTATGGTTCGGACAAGCCCGACCTGCGCAACCCGATCCGCATGGTGGATGTGTCGGAGCATTTCCGGGGTTCGGGTTTCGCGATCTTCGCCAGCCTGCTGGAGAACGAGGGCACCGAGATCCGCGCCATTCCCGCGCCCACCGGCGGCTCGCGCAAATTCGCCGACCGGATGAACGCCTTCGCGCAGAAAGAGGGCCTGCCAGGCATGGGCTATATCTTCTGGCGCAAGGCGGAAGACGGCGCGACCGAGGCGGCGGGCCCGATCGCCAAGGCGCTTGGCTCCGAGCGGACCGAGGCCATCCGGCTGGCGCTGGCGCTGGACGTGGGTGACGCGGCCTTCTTCCTGGGCGGCAGGCCCGAGGTGTTCGAGCCGGTCGCGGGCCGGGCGCGCAACGAGATCGGGCGCGAGCTGGGCCTGACCGAGACCGACACCTTCCGCTTCGCCTGGATCGTCGATTTCCCGATGTATGAGAAGACCGACGAGGGCGGGATCGACTTCTCGCACAACCCGTTCTCGATGCCGCAGGGCGGGATGGCGGCGCTTTCGGGCGATCCGCTGCAGGTTCTGGGCTATCAATACGACCTTGCCTGCAACGGCTATGAGGTGATTTCGGGTGCGATCCGCAACCACAAGCCCGAGATCATGTATCGCGCCTTCGAACTGGCGGGCTATCCGGCCTCGGAAGTGGACAAGCGCTTCGGCGGCATGGTAAAGGCGTTCAAATACGGCGCGCCGCCGCATGGGGGCTGCGCGGCCGGGATCGACCGGCTGGTGATGCTGCTGGCCGATACCACCAATATCCGCGAGGTCATCATGTTCCCGATGAACCAGCGCGCCGAGGATCTTCTGATGGGCGCGCCCTCGGAGCCCCTGAACGAGCAACTGCGCGAGCTGCGGCTGCGGGTGCTTCCCAAAGAGGCCTGATCCGATGCAAAGACGCCGCTTCCTGTCCTCGCTTCCGGCTCTTGCGCTGATGGCGGGAGGGGCGGCGGCGCAAAGCGGGGCCGAGGCGCGCGGGCCTGCGCAAGGCGGCGGCGCCCCCGAAGAGGTGCTGGGCAAGGGGTTCAGCCCCGAGGTCTTCGGCTGGCTCGGCCTTGACGAGGGGCTGGCGCTTGCGCGCGAGACGGGAAAGCCCGTGTTCCTGCTGGTCAAGACCGACTGGTGCCCGCATTGCCGCAACTACCGCGCGGCCTTCGCCGATCCGCGCAATGCCGCCTTTGCCGGGGATTACGTCTTCGTCATGCTCGACCGCGACCACGAGGGGGATCTGAGCGCCCGGCTCGCGCCCGATGGCGATTATATCCCGCGCACGATGATCCTGACCGGGCGGGGGGTGAACCGCCCCGATCTTGCGCCGCGCTGGTTCTTCCCGCGCTATTTCGTGCAGGATCCCTATGCCGACAATCTGCAGGACTATTTCCTCTGGCTGGACGAGAAGCGCCGCGCGGCGGGCTGAGCGCCGTGCAGGGGGGCTGGGTGCCGGGCCGGGGTCCGGCCCTTGCGCCCGGCAGGGGCGCGGCCTAGCCTTGGCGCGAAGAGCTGAGCATGAGGGATCCCATGCGTGAGGAGACGCGTCCGGGCGCGCCTGGACCGGGCGGGCGCGAGAGTGGCGAGCGCGATCTGGCCGAGCCGCTGCCGCGCTGGACCCCGCCGCCGCATCCGGCGGATGGTTTCGGGCCGGGGCTGGAGGGCGAGGCGGTGCGGCTGGAGCCGCTTGCCGCCGATCTGCATGCCGCCGATCTGTTCCGCGCCTTTTCCGGCCAGGACGGGCTTTGGGATCACCTGCCCTATGGGCCCTTCGTCTCGGCCGGGGCCTATCACCGCTGGGCCAAGGAGCGCGAGGGCGGCCGCGATCCGCTGTTCGTGGTGCTGCGCGCGCGCGAGAGCGGTCATTGCGGCGGGGTGGCGAGCTGGCTGCGGGCGGATCCCGGTGCGGGCTCGGTCGAGGTCGGCCATATCTGCATCGCGCCCGAACTGCAGCGCAGCCGCGCCGCGACCGAGGCGATGTGGCTGATGATGGACTGGGCCTTCCGGGCCGGATACCGGCGCTATGAATGGAAATGCGATGCGCTGAACCTGCCCTCGCGCCGCGCGGCGCAGAGGCTGGGCTTCAGTTTCGAGGGCGTCTTCCGCCAGCATCTGGTGGTGAAGGGCCGCAATCGCGACACCGCCTGGTTTTCGGTGATCGACAAGGAATGGCCCGCGCTGTCCGAGGCCTATCGCGCCTGGTTCGCGCCCAGCAATTTTGATGCGGCGGGCGCGCAGCGCGAGCGGCTTTCGGATCTGACGCGGCTGGTGCGCGGGGGGACGGATCCGGGGCTGGGGTGAGCGGGGCGGTTGCGTCGGGGAGCGAGGGCTTTGGCGGAGGTTTTGGACGAGGGCTTTGGACTGGGGCTTTGGACGGGGTCTCTGGGAAGGGCCCCGGAAGACCGCCTCCCACCCGCCCGCCCCGGCGGTTTTCCTGGGACCGGAGGCCGTGGGCGCTTTGTGCGGCGCAGGGGCAAGGCCGGGCCCCGGGTCGGCTGGCAGGGGCGCGGACTGGGGTGCGGATTGGGGCCGGAGCCGGGAACGGGGCGCGCGAGGGCCTTCGCGATCCCGTGTCGTCGCCGCCGGGGGCCTTGCCGCGCGCGCCCTGGCCCGGCATAACCCTTCGGGCCGGGCGCCTGCCCGAAAGCCGCCCGGAGCAATGCGAGGAAGCCCCATGATCGGACGTCTCAACCATGTCGCCATCGCCGTCCCCGACCTGGAGGCGGCCTCGGCGCTTTACCGCGACACCCTGGGCGCGCGGGTGGGCCAGCCGCAGGACGAGCCCGATCACGGCGTGACGGTGGTCTTCATCGAACTGCCCAACACCAAGATCGAACTGCTCTACCCCTTGGGCGAAGACAGCCCGATCAAGGGCTTTCTGGACAAGAACCCGGCGGGCGGCATCCATCACATCTGCTACGAGGTCGAGGATATCCTGGCCGCGCGCGACCGGCTCAAGGCCTCGGGCGCGCGGGTCCTGGGCTCGGGCGAGCCGAAGATCGGCGCCCATGGCAAGCCGGTCCTGTTCCTGCATCCGAAGGATTTCAACGGCACCCTGGTCGAGTTGGAACAGGTATGAACCTGACCGGCGCCATCGTTCTTTTCGCGGTCATCTGGTTCCTGACCTTCTATATCGTGCTGATGCTGCGCACCCGCACCCAGGCCGAGGAGGGCGCGGTGGTGCCCGGCACCCCCCCCGGCGCGCCCGCGCATGAGGATGTGGGCAAGAGCGCTCGGATCGCCTCGGTCTGGGCGGCGCTGATCTGGGCCTTGATCGCGGGGGTGATCCTGTCGGGCAGCGTCTCGATCCGCGACATCGACGTGATGGGGATCCTGGGCCCCGAGGACGAGGAATAGGGCCCAGGCCCCTCCGCATAGGCCCCGTTTCCCTGACGTGGCGGCCCCCGGGGATCAATCCTCGTCCGCTCGCAGGCGGTGGTAGAGATGGGTGAAGGTCGCCGTGCCCAGAACCGGGATCAGCAGGTTGACCAGCGGTATCGTCAGCGGAAGCGCCATCAGCACCCCCGCGCCCCAGATCTTCGAGCCATGCCTGCGCCGCATCGCGACCGTCTCGTCCGGGCCCAGCCTGCGCGAGGCGGCGGCGGTGAAATATTCACGCCCCAGCAGATACCCGTTTGCAAGGTAATAAAGCGGCACGCCGAAAAAACCGGAGAAGGGCAGCGTCACCAGCAGGATCAGGTTCAGCCCCAGGATCAGCCCGATCAGGTTGATTGTGGATTTCAGCCCCGCCGCGACGCCGCGCGGCGCCACCCGGGGCAGCCAGGCGTAATGGCGCGCCTCGACCGCATCGGCGACGTCGTCGGTGAAAAGCCCGGCGAAGGCGGCGGCCACCGGCACCATCAGAAAGGCCGAAAGCACCAGCATCGCCGCCAGAGAGGCCCAGCCGATCACCTGGTGCAGGCCGGTGACCGGGCCGATCAGGAAGATCTCGATCTCGTCCGGCGCCAGCCCGCTCATCAGCGCCAGGAAACCGGCATAGATCGCGACCAGCAGCGCGAAGGCCAGCATCAGCCCCAGCCCCACCACGCGCAGGAAGCGCCAGTCGCCAAGCTGGCCGAGCGCGGCCGCGAAGGAGGCGAGGATCACCGCAGCCCCCATTGCACCACCCGCGCCGGATCGGGCCGGGGGCGGTCGGGCAGGGCATTTCCGGGGGTGGCGATATGGACGATCCCGGCGACGCGCTCAGCGGGGGTGCAGCCGAAGGCGCGGGCGCGGAAGATCTCGTCATGCGAGGGCCAGCCCGAGAGCCAGTTCGCCCCCCATCCGGCGGCCGTGGCGGCGGTGAGAAGGTTCATGCACAAGGCCCCGGCCGAGAGGAACTGCTCCGCCTCGGGGGTCTTGGTCGAAGCCTTGGGCGAGAAGATCACCGCCACTGCGAGGCGCGCGCGCTCGAACTGGCCGCGGCCCTTCTCGGCGGTTTCGGGATCGGCGCCAATCTCGTCGGCGCGGGCCTGGGCCAGATCGGCGAGAAGGGCGAAATCGGGCCGGGCCAGCACGATCAGGCGCCAGGGCTCCAGCTTGCCGTGATCGGGGGTGCGCAGGGCGATGGCGAGGATCCGCTCCAGCTCGGCACGGCCGGGGGTGGGATCGGTGAAAAGCTTGGCGGCCTGCGACTGGCGGCGCGCGAGGAAGGCGAGCGTCGCGGGATCGGCGGGAAGGTGGGGCGAATCGGGCGCGGACATCGAGGGGCTTCCTGAAGGGCGGGACGGGATCGTGCGGCAGGCTAAGCGCCCCGGCGGCGGCTTTCCAGTGCGGATCGTTGCGGCCTTGGGTCGAGCGGGGCCGGGGCGGAGCAGCCTTCGCGGATGATCCGGCCCGCGCGGGCGAAGCGGCAGGCGGCAGTTGCCTTCGATCGGTGCGGGAGGTTGTGCGGCAGGATGGCGTGGGGCAGCCGGGCGGGTGGGTTCGGCGGGTGGATCTTGGCCGGAAGGGGGGGGCCAAAGGATGGGGAACGGGCTCGAATCCTGATCAGGGGCCCGATCCTGGCCCCTGATCTGAGAATCTCTTGCCGAGGATCCGGTCCCGAGGCGCGGACCAAAGGACCCGGTGTGAGCGGATCCGGCCGCAAGACCTGAATCCGAGGCTCCGGCACGGGCGGAAAGGGCAATGCCGCAGGCGGCGGGGGCGGAGGCGGCGTTTCTGGAGCGGGCGCGGGTGGAACCGGCGCGGGCGACATGTGCCGGGGGGCCGCCGTGCGATATGGCGCGGAGCGCAGGGCGCAAGGCTGGCGCTGCCCCCCCCGCTTTGGCTAGAAGGGGGGGAGGGAGCATATCTTGCCGGACGACGCGATGGCGTGGCCGCGACCCTGGACAGTAACGGGTTCGGCAGGCCGGAAAGGGCCGGTCCGGGCGCGGCAGGCCTGGTCCGGGCAGGTCGGGGTCGGCCGGATCGGGGCGGGCCGGAGCGAGGAAGGCCGGATCGAGGAAGGTCCGGGCACGGCAGGTCGAAGCACGGCCGGTCAAGGTTCGGCTGGTCAAGGTTTGGCAGGTCGAGGTTCGGCGGGTCGGGACGGGCGCAGACGGAAGGGACGCGATGGATATCGAGGCGATGGCGGCGGAAATCCGGGCGGGTGGGCGGCGGGCCTTGGCGCGCGCCATCACGCTTGTCGAAAGTGCCCGGGCGGATCACCGGGCGCAGGCGCTCGCGCTGCTCTCGGCGCTCGGCCCGGGGCGGCAGGCGCTGCGGCTGGGGCTTTCGGGCACGCCGGGCGTCGGCAAATCCACCTTCATCGAGGCCTTCGGCTCGATCCTGACCGCCGAGGGGCGGCGCGTGGCGGTGCTGGCGGTCGATCCGTCCTCGGCGCGCTCGGGCGGCTCAATCCTGGGGGACAAGACGCGGATGGAGCGGCTGTCGCGCGACCCGCTTGCCTTCATCCGGCCCTCGCCCAGCCGGACGCATATGGGGGGCGTGGCGCGCCGCACCCGCGAGGCGGTGGCGCTGTGCGAGGCGGCGGGATTCGACCTCGTGCTGATCGAGACGGTGGGGGTCGGGCAATCCGAGACCATGGTCTCGGAGATGTGCGACCTGTTCATCCTGCTGATGGCGCCCGCGGGCGGCGACGAATTGCAGGGCGTCAAGCGCGGCATCATGGAAATGGCCGACATGATCCTTGTGAACAAGGCCGACGGCGATCTGGCCCCGGCGGCGAACCGCACGGTCGCCGATTATGCGGGGGCCTTGCGGCTGTTGCGCAAGCGCCCGCAGGACCCCGAGGGCTTTCCCAAGGCGATGCCGGTCTCGGCGCAGAGCGGGGCGGGGCTGGCGGCGGCGCTGGCCGACATGCGCCGCCTTGCCGAATGGCGGCGGGCGAACGGCCATTGGCAGGCGCGCCGCGCGGCGCAGGCGGCGCATTGGTTCGAGGCCGAGGTGCGGCAGGGCCTGCTTTCGGTGCTGGAGCGCGAGCCCGCGCGGGGGCTGATGGCGGCGCTGGCCGCCGAGGTCGCGGGCGGGCTGCGTTCGCCCGAGGCGGCGGCGACCGAGATGCTCGCCCTGCTCGGGCGGCCGGTTGCGGGGATGGCTCCGGGATCGGTTCCGGGGCAGGTCGCGGCGGCGGGGGGCTGAGCGGCCCGGCGCGTTCCGGGCGCGTCCCGGGTGCGCGAACCGCTTGACGTCGGGCCGCTTTCGCCTTACACGCCCGCAATCGAATTCGGACGGCGGGCAGGATCCTTGCGATTCCCCGGACCCGGCCCGTTGCAAGGACACAGGGCTTCAGGCCGCTTCCCAAGGCTTTGGGTGGGCTTCAGGCCGTCGAAGGACAAAGGATACCGCTATGTCGCGCGTTTGCGAACTGACGGGCAAGGGCCCGACCACCGGCAACAAGGTCAGCCATGCCAACAACAAGACCCGCCGCCGCTTCCTGCCCAACCTCAACGAGGTGACGCTGGGGTCGGACGCGCTTGGCCGCGCCTTCACGCTGCGGATCTCGGCGGCGGCGCTGCGCTCGGTCGATCACCGTGGCGGGCTGGACGCCTTCCTGGCCAAGGCCAAGGACGACGAGCTGTCGGCCAATGCGCTGAAGATCAAGCGCGAAATCGCCAAGGCGCAACCGGCCGCCTGATCGGCCGCCCGCTTCGCCTGCGCCCCTTTCGGGGCGGATGGCGCGCGATGGAACAGAAAGACCCGCAAGGCGCATCGCCCTGCGGGTCTTTGTCGTTTCCTCCGGGCGATCTGGTCCTCCGGGCGATCTGGCGCGAGCCATTCTGTCGCCCACCCGCCGCCCTGTATTCGCTGCCCTGCATTCGCGGTTGGCGTGCCGCGTGCCCATCATCCCGACCGCAGTCAACCCGGCCCGCGCAGTCCGTGCGCGCCGGGGGGCTTGCCGCCCGCCCGGCCGTGACGCATGTCGCGCAGCCCGCGCGCGCCGGGCATTCCGCCCGGACTGTCGATCCGGTCCACCCTTCTTCCGGTCACCCCGGCGGGTGGGACAGGGCGGCCAGCAGGCCCTCGACCCATTCCGGCACCTTCCGGCTGGCCGGGCCGATCAGCACCGCGTCGAAATCCTCGGCCACGGCCGAGGCCTCGGCGTTGATCTCAAGGCACCAGGCCCCGGCCCGGCCCGCATCCTGCGCGAAGGCCGCCGCCGGATAGACCGTGCCCGAGGTGCCGATCGAGACGAAAAGGTCGGCCTGGCGCAGGGCGAACCAGATTTCGTCCATGTGATAGGGGATCTCGCCGAACCAGACGATGTCGGGCCGGGTCGCGGCGGCGGCGCAGGCAGGGCAGGGGTCCGCGGGCGCCATGCGGGCGGGGGCGGGCCAGCGGTGCCCGCAGGCGGCGCAGAGCGCGCCTTCCAGCCTGCCGTGCATGTGGATCAGGCCGGAGGGCCCGTCGCCGCCGGGCGGCGCGGGCTCGGTGCGCTCGTGCAGGTCGTCGACGTTCTGGGTCACGATCAGCACGTCGCCCGGCCAGTCGCGCCGCAGCCGCGCCAGCGCCTCATGCGCGGGATTGGGGCGGGCTTCGCGGGAATTGGCGCGGCGGGCGTTGTAGAATTCATGCACCAGCGCGGGATTGCGGGCAAAGCCCTCGGGCGTGGCGACCTCGGCCAGGTCGTAGCGGGTCCAGAGCCCGTCCTTGTCGCGAAACGTCCCCAGCCCGCTTTCGGCCGAGATCCCGGCCCCGGTCAGGATTACGATGAATTCGCCGCCTGTCAGCTTCGGTCCCATCGCTTTCACCCCTTGCACCTTGGCCCTTCGCCGCGCGACATTGCCTAGTATGCAACGTATCCTCTTTGTCTGCCTGGGCAATATCTGCCGCTCTCCCACCGCCGAGGCGGTGTTTCGCCGCATGGCGCAGGAGGCCGGGCTGTCCGTCGGCGCGGACAGCGCCGGGACCGGCGACTGGCACCGGGGCGAGGCGCCGCATCCCCCGGCCGTGCGCGCGGCGAAGGCGCGGGGATACGACCTTTCCGCATTGCGCGCGCGTCAGGTGCGGGTCGAGGATTTCGCGGTCTCCGACCTGATCCTGGCCATGGACCGCCGCAACCTGGCCGATCTGGAGGCGATGGCACCCGCAGGGGCACTGGCGCGGCTTGGCCTGTTCATGGATCTTGCGCCCGAACTGGCGTTGCGCGACGTGCCCGATCCCTGGTTCACCGGCGAATTCGACCGCACGCTCGACCTGATCGAGGCGGGATGCCGGGGGCTGGTCGCCCGGCTGCGGGGGGTCGCCTGAGGTGCGGGCTATCGGGCGCGGAGTGCCGGATCAGCCCGCGCAATAGGCCTCGGCCATGTCGGTGAACTGGCGGTAGCGTTTCCAGAAGGCGTCGTCGTTGGTCTTCTTGGAGAAGCGCACGGTATGCGCCAGATCCGGGTCCGAGAAGAACTTCGCCGCGCGGCGCTGGTCGCTGCCGTTCAGCGTCAGGTCGGCGGCCTGCTGGATGCAACCGCACAGGGCGCGCGTCGCCGCCGAACGGTCGGAGCGGTTGCAGGCCTTTTCGATCGGGCCTGCGGAAACCATGGAACCTGTGGAAACAAGCACTGCCGCGGCAAGCGCCGCCAGAACGGGTCTCTTGATCATATCTGCCTCATGGTGCCGATAGAGCGGTCTGCGCGGCGGTCGGCGGCGCATCCCTCTGCGGTCGTTTTTCTGCCAGCGATTGTGACGGAAATCGCCTGTTCTTTCAATCCGGGCCGTGCCGTCGGCGGGGATCCGCCGCCCGTGCGGGCGGGGCACAATCTGTTGGGAACCCCCGGCCCCGGGTCGCAAGATCGGCGGTGGGGCCGGGGCGCGGGCGCCTATGGCAGCAGGCGCCAGAGCGGGAGCTGCCAATGCGGCGCGGGGGTGACGTAGATGTCGATGGCGGTGGTGATTCGGTTTCGGTCGATGGCGCCGCAGCCCGGCAGGCAAGCGGTGTCGAGCCCCCAGAGCGCGAAGGCGCGGGCGATGGCGGGGGCGATCAGCGCGGTTTCGGGCGCGGGCCGGTCGGTGGCGCCGATCCGGGAGAGCAGGGTCTCCACCTCGGCCTCGGGCAGTTGCAGGCTGATTTCCGCGGAATGCCAGGACAGGTCGGGCAGGGTGCGGCTGCCGTTTTCGTCATGCAGCCTGTCGTCGTCCTTCAGCACCCAGAACGGGTTGGGGCCGGTGGCGTGGATCCCTTCGATCCGTGCCGAGCTGCCCTCGATCCAGCCGCGCGCCAGGGTTTCGAGTTCGGCCTGCGCCTCTTGGTCGGGGGGGGCGTCGAAGCGCGGCGGGCTGGCCGAGATCACCGTGGGCAGCGTCACTAGGATCCCGCGCATGCCGTCGTCGCCGGGATCGGGCGTGCCGCCGCCGGGTTTCGCGAACCAGGTGAGCGGGTCTTCGGCGGCGCGGGCATGCGCGGCCAGATAGGCGTCATGGGTGTCATACCAGCCGGTGACCTGCTCGACCGGCTCTCCGGGCGGGGGGGCGGCGGAAAGCGCGCCAAGCCCCCAGAGGCTGCGGTCGTCCTTGCCGCGCCAGCCGATGCAATCGACCGAAAGGCAGGTGAAGTCGCGTACCGCCGCACCGTCTTCCAGCAGCGTGCCGATGCGCTGGACCGGGGGCATTCCCATCAGCGTGAGCGTGGCCTGGCCGATCATGCTGCCGACCGAGGTCTGGTCCATATACCAAAGGTCCGGGGCAAGGCGGGCGAGCACTTCGGGGTCGCGGATCAGGCGGGGGCCGCTGCCGGTCACGAAATCCTCCAGCACCAGCGCGACCCGCCCCGAGGCCGGATCGCGCCCGTCGAGCATCTCGACCCGGGCCGGTCCCTGCGCGCCGGGAAGGCCGGAGAACAGCCCCTGGACCGCGTTGCGCACCTGCCACCAGCCGAAGACCCCCAGGCCGAGGACCAGAGCTAGGATCAGTCCGAAGGTGCCGACCCGGGTCAGCGGCCAGCGCCAGCGCGGCTTTTCCTGCATGCGAGCCTCCTGCGGGGCAATCTGGGGGCAATCTGGGGTGGCCAGTCTAGCCGCCGCATGCGGGGGGTTCCAGTGGGGGAACCCGGGGGGACGGCGTTCGTGGTCGGACTGCGTCGTGTCGAGGGATGGTGGTCGCGATGCCGGGGGCTCGCGCGCCCATCGGAGCGTCGCGGCAACTCGGCCGGGCCGTGCGCGTCAAGGGGGCGGTCGGCCCTGTCGCCGAGCGTGCGAGGCAAGTGCAGAAGGGTTGCGAGTAGAAGGAAGGCGAAGGCCCTGTCGCCGAGTGTGAGGGGCCAGGTGGCGCGGGACGGCGAAATGCCAGGCGGGCGGGCCCGAGAGAGGGCGGGGGGCGAGGGCGGGGCCCCACCACCACCTTTCCTGCCGCCGCCGTTCCGGCCGGTGCCGGGGCGCATGGCGCGCGGAAACCCGGGCCCGGGCGGCGGCGGCGAACCCGCCCGCTCGCGCCCCCTTCCCGGGGGCCGTTTCCCTCTGTATATGCGCGGATCATGACCCAGCTCGATCTCATCCGCAATTTCTCCATCGTCGCCCATATCGACCACGGCAAGTCCACGCTTGCCGACCGGCTGATCCAGATGACGGGAACCGTCGCCGAGCGGGACATGAAGTCCCAGCTTCTCGATTCCATGGATATCGAGCGCGAGCGCGGCATCACCATCAAGGCCAATACCGTGCGGATCGACTATCCGGCGAAGGACGGCAAGACCTATGTGCTGAACCTGATCGACACCCCCGGCCACGTCGATTTCGCCTATGAGGTCAGCCGGTCGATGCGCGCGGTCGAGGGCTCGCTTCTGGTGGTCGACGCCTCCCAGGGGGTCGAGGCGCAGACGCTGGCCAATGTCTATCAGGCGCTGGACGCGGGCCATGAGATCGTGCCGGTCCTGAACAAGATCGACCTGCCCGCCGCCGATCCCGAGCGGGTGAAGGAGAACATCGAGGATGTGATCGGGCTCGACGCCTCGGATGCGGTGCCGATCTCGGCCAAGACCGGGCTTGGCATCCCCGAGGTGCTGGAGGCCATCGTCACCCGCCTGCCGCCGCCCAAGGGCGAGCGCGACGCCCCCCTGAAGGCGATGCTGGTCGATTCGTGGTATGACGCCTATCTGGGCGTCGTCGTGATGATCCGGGTCATGGATGGCGTGGTGAAGAAGGGCGACCGGGTGCGGATGATCGCGACCAATGCGGTCTATGGCATCGACAAGCTTGCCGTGCTGAAGCCGCAGATGGTGGACATCGCCGAACTGGGCCCGGGCGAGATCGGCATCTTCACCGCCAGTATCAAGCAGGTGCGCGACACCCGCGTCGGCGACACCATCACCCATGAGCGCAAGCCCTGCGACACGCCGCTTCCCGGCTTCAAGCCCGCGCAGCCGGTGGTGTTCTGCGGCCTCTTTCCGGTCGATGCCGCCGATTTCGAGGATCTGCGCAGCGCGATCGAGAAGCTGGCGCTGAACGACGCCTCGTTCAGCTACGAGATGGAGACCTCGGCCGCGCTCGGCTTCGGCTTCCGCATGGGCTTTCTGGGCCTTCTGCATCTTGAGGTGGTGCGCGACCGGCTGGAGCGGGAATACGACCTCGACCTGATCACCACCGCGCCCTCGGTGGTCTTCAAGCTGCATATGAAGGACGGCGAAGAGCGCGACCTGCACAACCCCGCCGACATGCCCGACCTGACCTATGTCGACCATATCGAAGAGCCGCGCATCAAGGCCACGATCATGGTCCCCGACGAATATCTGGGCGATATCCTCAAGCTGTGCCAGGACCGGCGCGGCATCCAGTTGAACCTGACCTATGCCGGTGCCCGCGCCATGGTCGAATACGACCTGCCGCTGGCCGAGGTGGTGTTCGATTTCTACGACCGGCTGAAATCGGTGACCAAGGGCTATGCCAGCTTCGACTATCAACTGACCGAGTATCGCGAAGACAATATGGTCAAGATGTCGATCCTGGTGAACGACGAGCCGGTGGACGCGCTGGCGATCATGGTCCACCGCGACCGGGCCGAGGCGCGCGGGCGGGTCATGGTGGAAAAGCTCAAGGAGCTGATCCCGCGCCACATGTTCAAGATCCCGATCCAGGCCTCGATCGGCGGGCGGGTCATCGCGCGCGAGACCTTGTCGGCGATGCGCAAGGACGTGACGGCGAAGTGCTATGGCGGCGACGCCACCCGCAAGCGCAAGCTTTTGGAAAAGCAGAAGGAAGGCAAGAAGAAGATGCGGCAGTTCGGCAAGGTCGAAATCCCGCAGACCGCCTTCATCAATGCGCTGAAGATGGACAGTTGACAGCTTGGCGGGCCGTGGCCGATCCGTCCGCCCAGGGGGCGAGGCTGTCGCGGATGCACCGGCCAGTTGGTGGTGGAACGCCTCGCGCGTGGGGTGCCTGCGCCAGGCCAGAGTGAGGTCGCGCGCGGGCCCCAGCGGGCGGGCGACCACAAGCTGCTCGCGCATCACCTCGGAGCGGAGGTAACGCGCGGGAAGGAGCGAGGTCCCCGTCCCCGCCGCCACCATCTGGCGCAGCGTGTCCAGCGTGGTGCCCACGTAATCGCTGGCATGGATGGCGCCGACGCGACGGCAAAGCCGGGCGGTCTCGGCCGTCAGGCGGTCACCCTTGCCCATGGTCAGGATGGTCTCGCGCCCCGCAGATCCTCGGGCGCGACGCGGGCCTGCCGGGCCAGCCGATGGTCGTGCGGCACCGCCACCATCAGCGATTCGCGCAGGAGCGGCGCGAAGGCGAAGCCCAGGCGGGGCGGCGGCTCGGGCAGAAGCAGCACGTCGTGCACCCGGTCGCCAAGCTGCGACAGCAGCCGGTCGCGCAGGTCCTCGCACAGATGGACCCGCATTTCGGGCCAGCCCCGCCGCATCGCGGGCATGGCGAGCGACAGCGCATAGGCCCCCACCGCCTGCACCACGCCGATGCGCGGGTTGCCCCGCATCGCGCCGGGATCGTCCTGCCTGGCGATTTCGTGGATATCCTAGATCTCGATCAGGATGGCGCGGGCGCGGCGCGCGATCTCGGCCCCGTTGGGGGGGATGCGGACATGGGCGCGGCTGCGCTCGACCAGGGGCGCGCCGAGCCGGTCCTCCAGCGCCTTGATCTGCATCGACAATGTCGGTTGCGAGAGGCTTTGTCGCGCTATCCCTCTGGCTGGCGGAATCATGTTTTTGGGTCAGGGGTTTGGGATAGGCATATGAGCAAGGCCGTCCCCCTTTTCCGCACGACGAACTGGTCCAGCTACGGCCAGGCTCTGAAGCGCCGCGGCTTGCTGCTGGTATGG
>NZ_JBEFZE010000042.1:0-29600 GCF_042762395.1 Pseudogemmobacter sonorensis | reverse complement strand
CCTCTAAACGATTAACCTAAAGATCCCATAGCAAAACCGGGATCAATGGCCGCGGGGTGGAGCAGCCCGGTAGCTCGTCAGGCTCATAACCTGAAGGCCGCAGGTTCAAATCCTGCCCCCGCAACCACCGATACAGACAAACCCGTCGCACCAGCGGCGGGTTTTGTCGTTTTGGCAGTCTTTCCAACAGCTTGCCGCTCCGTCCATTCGAGGATCGTCCGCAGTTCGCCATGCAGCGTGGCGTAGAGTTCCCCGCGTTCCGGGCCGGGAGTCAGCACAATCTTCTCGATCAGGGCGCGCAAATCCTGCGACGCTTCCTGCCGCTCTTCCTTCTGGTTCAGGGCCTTCGTCAGCGCGACGACCTTCTTCGCGTAGATGGCCGAAGCACTCGGCAGAATGTCCGGCGTGTCCGCCGGAGCATCAGCGAGCAGGGCCGTCAGTTCTTCCCTGCGCGCTTCCAGCCCGGTCATCTTCTCCTTCATCGACGGATGATACATGCCGTCCGCAATGGCCTCGACGATCTGCGCGATCTGCTTCTCGACCTTCACCAGCTCGGCTTTCCAGGAATCGCCGTTCGAGCGGCGTTCTCGGTTCAGCCGGTTCGTCTCTTCCGCATAGGCGCGCATCGCGTCCTCGACGATCTCCGGCGCCATCATCCGGTCCCTCAATCCGGCAAGCACGCGCCGCTCCAAATCTTCGCGCGCAATGCCCCGGCTGTTGGAGCAGGAACCCTTGCTGATATGGTTCGAGCAGGCGAAGCGGTCGGCGCCGCGCAGCGAGTAGGGACCGCCGCAGCAGCCGCAGAATACCAGTCCTGACAGAAGTGACTTTGGACGCCGCGCGCCGTTCAGCCGGTTCTTCTTGTGATGCGCGCGCACGGCCTCGGTGACATTGGCGAACTTCTCGGCGATCTCGCCCTGACGGGCGCGCACGGCCTGCCAGAGTTCGTCGTCGACGATGCGCAGATCGGGGACGTCCTTGACGATCCATTCCGATTCCGGGTTGAGCCGCGAGACGCGCTTTCCGGTCGACGGGTCTTTGAGATAGCGCAGCCGGTTCCAGATCAGGCGGCCGACATAGAGTTCGTTGTTCACGAGGCCCGTGCCGCGCTTCACATGGCCGCGAATGGTAGTGTCGCTCCAGAGTCGGCCTTCGGGGCCGGGGACGCCTTCCTCATTGAGTGTGCGAGCGATGGTGCGCGGGCCGATGCCTGCGGCAAACTCGCGGAAGATACGTCGCACGACATTGGCCTCGGCTGCGTCGATCTCGCGGTCGCCCCGGATCGGATCGCCGCGCGCATCGAGCTGCTTCACCACCTTGTAGCCGTAGCAAAGCCCGCCCCCCGATTTGCCGTCCTCGACACGGCCACGAATGCCGCGATGCGTCTTTGCGGCCAAGTCCTTGAGGAACAGCGCGTTCATCGTTCCCTTGAGGCCGACATGAAGCTCGCTGATCTCGCCCTCGGCCAGCGTGACGATGGGAACGCCAGCGAACTTCAAATGCTTGAACAACGTCGCCACATCGGCCTGGTCGCGCGAGATGCGGTCCAGCGCCTCGGCCAGCACCATGTCGAACTGGCCCGCCTGCGCGTCCTGCAACAGCATCTGGATGCCGGGCCGCAGGATCATGCTCGCCCCGGAAATGCCCGCATCCTTGTAGGTGCCGACGATCTTCCACTTCTCGCGCTTCGCCTGCTCGCGGCAGATGCGGAGCTGGTCGTCGATGGACGCCTCGCGCTGGTTGTCGGAGGAATAGCGGGCATAGAGGGCAACGCGGGTCATCAGCCGGTCCTTTCAAAACTCCATGGTCAGCGGCGCACGGCGCCGCTCTTCTTCGCGCGGGCCAGTTCGAGGAAGCTGGCTTTGATCTTCGCAAACAGCCCCGGCGGGATGAAGCCATAGGCGAACTCGCCCCGCCTGCCAGGAACCGGCGACAGCCCGCCATTGGGCCATTCGTCGATATTGTGTTCCGAGACGATCACCCAGCTTGGCGCGTCGTCGAGGCCGATGGCCTGCTTCACGCTCAAAGGGATCTCGATGCCGACCGTATCGCCGGAGGGCGGCGTGTGGGTGATCGGCAGCAGCACCACATGGCGCGGACGCATAAGGGCATCGGTCGCGGCGACGAGGCAGGCCGGGCGGTCCTTGCCCTGATCCTGGCCGGCGGCAGCCTCATGCGTCCAGAGGTAATCGTAGCGGAGGACGAGGCCGGGCTTCGGTTCAGGGATCGCCACGTCGCCCACCTTACTTCAGCAGGTCGTCGAGGTGGGCATGTTCGGGGTCCATTTCGGCCCGTTCAACGGCGTCGATTACCACATCGGCGGCGTCCGCCGTGCGATGCGTCCGCTGCGCGGCGGCACGGAGCCAGTCATAGTGGTCGGCGGACATCAGCACGAACTCGCGCCGCCCGTGCCGGGTGATCTCCACCGGCTCGCGCTGCGCCTGGTGCTGGAACTCGCCGAATTTGCGCTGGAATTCGAGGGAACCGACTGTCGGCATGGCAGGCATCCTTTCGATTGGGATGCCCAAATTATACGTGTAATTCGTGTTATTGCAAGGATGGAGTTATGCATCCCCGCCTGCCGGGCGCTTTTTCTGCGCCCTGCGTTCCAGCGCGATCTTGCGCTCGAACTGCTCGCGGGCGATCTGGCGGCCGATCAGCCGGGCGAGGGACCGGATGGCTGCATCGGCGCGCGCAGGATCGTTTCCGCCCGTTTCCGGTCCTATGACCTCGATGCTGATCCTGTCGCGTTTGGGCGTCATCGTCTCCAGAAATCCCATGCCCGAAAGGGGCAGGGATCATCGAAGAACCGCTCGCGCCTGAAAGAAAAGCCCCGTATCGCAGCCGTGCGGCATATGGGATACCGTGGAGTATAATAGGGATGGTCTGTAATCGGGAGAGCATCGCGCAATGGAGATCGACGAGGACAAGATCGACGATGCGGTTCTCGCGCTGCTCTACCTTACCCTCGACCGCGATGGCCGCGCCTGGAAGGGATTCGACTGGACCGCGATGAACCGGCTGCACGAGAAAGGCTTCATCGGCGATCCTGTCAACAAGGCGAAATCCGTCTGGCTCACCGAAGAAGGCATCGCGCGGTCGGAAAGGCTCTTCTGCGAAATGTTCACGGCCGAGAAGTGAACCTGGCGACCTTCAATGCCGGTTGTGCCGGGTCTGCTCCTGGACGGCCTGTTCCAGAATCCGCCGGTAGCCGGTTTTCGTCATCCACCGCGCTCGGGCGAGATGGCTTTCCCAGCAGCGCCGTGTGCGCGTCGGATCGGCGGCGGGATCGCGGTGCAGGACGATCTGCGCCACTTCGGTCCAGTCCGCACCTTCCTTGTCCGCGTCGAGCAGGCGCAGATAGGTCACGAAATGCTGTTCGTCGTAGGTCGTAATGTCGGGGCCGGTCGGTGCTTCGTCCTCGACATCGGGGTCCAGTTCCGGCTGGACACGCATCGGTTCGTCTCCCTGCTTCTCGGAATGGTGTCCGCGGTGCGCCCCCGCAAACCATCCTTGTCACCCTGGTGATCGGGGAGTTCGAAACCGTCACGAAACGGCCCCGTGGCCTTTAGGCGGGTAGCCCTGGACATGCGCCACGGGCTCCCCGACCATAAGGTCAAGGAGTGTGGTGCGGTTCTGGCCAGCACCAGCCATTCGTGAGGGGTTTCGAAGCCCCGGAGCAGCGCGTCTGCTCTGCGCCCAATCTATCCGGTCGAAGGACGAAAGTAACCCGGTTTGTGAAGGCAAGAGCTAAGGGCGTTGCCCTCGCGCACCGCAAGAAAACTCTTTGCCCTTTCGCGGCATAAACGGCCGCCTCCCCGCAAGCGGGTCCCCTCCAATTATTCCACGAACCAAAGACTTCTCTTGCGCCTTGCTACCCCTGGCTCGCCGCCGGGCAAGGGTTCAGGAGCGGCGCTTCGCTGCTCTGAACCCAAAATCCAAAGGACAGAGACATGACCGGCAACGCCAACACCCCCCGCAACGTGATTTTCAATGCCGATTGCATCCAGGCGATGCGCTCTTTCGAGAGGGGATCGGTGGACTTCATTCTGACTGATCCGCCCTATCTGGTGAACTATTGCAGCCGTGACGGCAGGACCGTGGCGAACGACGACAATGCCCGTTGGCTGCGCCCCGCGTTCAACCAGATGCACCGCGTTTTGAAGGATGGAGGTTTCGCCATTTCGTTCTACGGCTGGAACAAGGTCGATCTTTTCATGGACGCATGGAAGGCGGCAGGCTTCCGCATCGTCGGGCATATCGTGTTCCGCAAGCGTTATGCGTCATCGGCGAAGTTCCTGCGCTACCAGCACGAACAGGCTTACTTGCTGGCGAAGGGCAATGTTTGCCTGCCCGATAACCCCATCCCGGACGTGATCGACTTCCCCTATGCGGGCAACAAGCTGCACCCGACGCAAAAGCCGGTCGAGGCGTTGCGTCCGCTGATCGAGGCTTTCACGAAGCCCGGCGACCTTGTGCTGGACCCGTTCAGCGGCAGCGGCTCGACACTGGCGGCGGCGCAGCAGCTCGGCCGCGATTGGCTCGGCGTTGAGCTGGACAGCCGGCACCATGAGACGGCCAGCAGGCGGCTTGCATGGATGCAGCAGCAGCACGGCAAGGCGGCGGCATAGACCGGCCTGTAAAGCGCGCCCGTCAAGGCGGCGGGCGCCGCACCCCTGCAATACAGAGGATTTCATCATGCGCTGGATCGTAACGAAGGACTATTGGGGAAACTGCCTTGGCATGGGCGAGGACGAGGAGGGCGTTCCCATCCGCGGGAAGCCTGAACAGGGCGACGCCCTACCGATGGAGTTCTGGCTTTGCGACGCGAGGGAAAACGTGGTGTTCGAGGGCCGTTGCGGCGACATAGACGCGGACTGGTGGCACGGCATGGAGCCGCTGTTTTACACCTGGACCACGTTCCGTTGCCGCCGGCTGTATTACCGCCGCGCCGGAACGAAAGAGCCTTGGCGTCCGCTTCGCCCATAGGATAACCACAAGACCGAAACACCAGGGCCGCCGATCCAGATGGACCGGCGGCCTTCGCATGTCCGGGCGCCGCCAGACCAAAAAATTGCGCTCGCCGGGCATCATGCCCGGCTCGCCGGCTCTTGCCAGAGCCGAAAAAATGCTGGCGCTGATAAGGCCGGACTCTCACTATATAATGCCCGCCTTGCTAGTTTTATTCTGTCCTTTCCCTGACTCTTTACTTCTGGTGCAGACTTTCAGCGCCCGGATGAAGAGGTGACGCCATGCTGTCAGGCATAGATTGGCGTGCATCGGTGGCCTACAGGCACGCAAAGACAATCCCCGCCGCCGGTTTTGCCTGGGAATATCTCAGACGCGATGATGAATATCATCAAGACTTCCGCGCTATTTCGCGCATGAAGAATCCACCAGGCTCCCGGCTCGATGCTTTTGCTCGACGCTGGGGGCTGCGATTTCCCCTGCGACCCTGAAATGCTCGCCGACCGGCAATCCCAGTTCTGGATTCCGAGCCTTCAGCCCCAGGCCGTCATGTTGTCGCCAGCCCCCGCGCCGCCCAGCCCGGAGGCGCCGACATTCACGCTGGCCCATCTCGACGGCCTCGATCTGCGACGCGCGGACGATGGCTGGCACGGACTCTGGCGCGTGGATGGTGTCGCGCATCAGTTCTGGCTTCCCGAAGCGGTCCCCGACGCGGCGGCGTTCTATGCCGTCACCCTGCCGATGGATTCCTTCCTCGAGCTGCGCGCCCATGCGGCGCGGCGGTTGTGGCGCTCGCTGAACGGCCGCGCGCCAGGCCCGGATTTCCGCGCCATGCCGTCGCAGATGCGCCAGTTTCATATCCTCTCCCTGCGGGCGCTTGACGCCAAACTGCATGGCGAAAGCCATCGCACCATCGCCGAAGTGCTGCTCGGTTTTCGTGGCGACAATGTCGATTGGGAAAGTGATCCGCGCCGCAACAAGGCCCGCCGCCTGGTCGCCCATGGTCTTGCCATGATGAAGGGCGGCTACCGGCTGCTGTTGCACTATCCGATCAAGCGTCGGCACGAATAATCGCCACCTTACTTAAGCCCGCCCAACCGGGCCGTGAAAGTATAGTCGCAAATACAGCCCTGCACGGATCGCCAATCCTTCGCCACGGTTCGCCACAGCCCGCTGTCGCCGCTGACGGCAGCCTGAACGAACCCGAGGTGATCCCATGCCCGACCCGTTGGCGGACCTGCCGCCGAGATTCCTGCATACCAAGGAAGCCGCATATTTCCTCGGTCTCTCGCGCCGAACCCTTGAGAAGCATCGCACCTATGGCACCGGCCCGGTTTACCGCAAGGTCGGCGGCCGCGTCCTCTATGCCATCCGCGATCTGGAAGCCTGGACCGAGGCCGGCGCCCGCACATGCACGCGGGACAAGGAAGCCGGCACGGTCTTTCCCCCGCATCGGCTGACACCCGAAGAACGGGACCGGCTCTGAATGGTGCCGGACAACGATCACGAACCCGCCCGGCCGAATGGCTCCAGCGAGCGCAGCCGTCTCGATCCGTTCATCGTGGCGACCGGAGACGCGCCGCCGCGCGACCAGCGCGACCTGATGGAGCGGCCCTTTTTCTCCCTCGCCAAATCCCCGCGCCTCAAACCCATTCTCTACAAGGCCGCCGATGTGGAAGTGCAGGTGCTTGGTATGCCTAGGCACGGCATGGCGACCATATGGGACGCCGACGTGCTGATATGGGCGGGGAGCCAGATCGTTGCGGCCGAGAACAACGGCCTCAACACGTCGCGCTTCTTTCGCTTCATGCCCTACCAGCTTCTGCGCGCCATCGGGCGGGCGACGGGCAACCGGGACTATCTTCTGCTCAAGGCGGCGCTCGCGCGGCTGCAATCCACCGTCATCGCCACCACGATCCGCAACGGCGCGCATTGGCGGCGGCGGCAGTTCTCCTGGATCAATGAATGGGAAGAATTGACCACGCGCGCTGGCCGCGTCGAGGGCATGGAATTTGTCCTGCCCGAATGGTTCTACAACAGCGTCATCGACCGCTCGCTGGTGCTGGCGATCGACCCCGCCTACTTCCGTCTGAAGGGCGGCATCGAGCGATGGCTTTACCGCGTCGCGCGCAAGCACGCCGGTCGCCAGCCGGAAGGTTGGTCTTTCGAGGTCGCCCACCTTCACCAGAAGTCCGGCAGCCTGGCGCGCCCGTCCGACTTCGCGCTCGACCTGCGCCGGATCGCCGTCCGCCAGTCGCTGCCCGGCTACCTGCTCCAGATCGAATGGGAAGACGGCCGCGAATTGCTGCGGTTCCTTCCCGAAAAACTATCCACAGTGCCTGTGGATAACCATGTGGAACCTATCGGGACATCAGGCGCACGCAGTATCGGGACATCAGGCGCAAATCGTGCCGCGCACTCTATAGAAGAATCTAACAAAGAATCTAACTCTTCTTCTTTGACGCGCGCGCGGGCGACCCATGGTGCCGGCGCCGTGCCGCGAGGTGCGCCATGATGCGCGCCCTCGACCTGTTCAGCGCCGCCGCGGGCGGCTGGTCGCTCGGCCTGCATCGAGCGGGCTTCGTCACCATCGCCGCCTGCGAAATCGTCGAGTGGCGGCGCATCCTTTACGCAGAGAACAATCCCCATGTCAGACTCTACGAGGACGTGCGCGGACTCACGGCAGCTCGCCTTGTTTCCGACCTTGGAATCCTTCCCGACATCATCGTCGGCAGCCCGCCCTGCCAGGATATCTCCAGCGCCAACACCAAGGGCAAAGGGATCGAAGGCGAGCGGTCGGGCCTCTACCTCGAAGCCGTCCGCCTGGTCGGAGATTGCCGCCCTCGCTGGTTCGCTTTTGAGAACAGCCCTAATCTGCGAACTCGCGGCGCTGACAGGCTGCTCGATGAACTGGAAACGCTCGGCTACGCCGTTGAGCCGTGCGTGGTGGGTGCTGATAGCGTCGGGGCCAACCATGTCCGCAAGCGGTCATGGCTCATCGGCTACGATCCCGAACAGCTTGCCGACACCCGTATCGCAATCCCAGCAGGGTGGCATCCGCCTGGAGGGCGGATCGGGGGCACGAAGGGCGATGAAGGAATCCGGCCTCTACGACCTGTTCCGCAACCGCCCGCTGCCGACGCCGATGGCCTCGGACGGGATGATGGATGGCGCGGGCGGCGGCGCGGGCTCGACATACCCTCTGCGCATGATCCTGGCGACGCCGAGGAAATCGGATGCGGATCGCGGTGGCCGGGGCGATCTGCTCAGCCAGTTGCAGGGCCATGCCAGCCGTCATGCGGGCATGATGCCGACCCCGGTGAAGCCGAACGGCGGGCGCAGGTTGAGCGCGCAGGAGATCGAGACGGGACGCCGGGCGAACGGGGCGAAGGCGCAGATCGACACGCCGAACCTGCTGCGCCACGCGGCGGAAATCCTGCCGACGCCGACGAAGCGCGACAGCCGCATGGACGGCTGGAGTCCGGCCTACGACCGCAGGAAGTCGCCGACGATGGACGCGGTGATGGACGGGGCGATGACGGACCGGGCGCCGGACAAATGGGCGGGAGCGCGGGCGTTGGCGGCGATGCTGCGGAGCCATGGGCTGACTGGAACGGCGGCCTTGCCCGTCACCTACGGCTGGATGATGGGCTTTCCGCCTGGGTGGCTGACAAGCGCATTGCGCTCGGCAGTCGCAAAGGGACTGCTGCGGCCAGCCTGATCGTCGAGGCGTTCGGCGACGCCGTTCTTCCGCAAATCCCCGAAGCCATCGGCCGCGCCATCCTGCGCACCGAAGCCGCGCTGGACGCGGTGCTGGTGCGCTCCACCCCCGACAATCCCGGAGACGAACCATGACCCGCCGCGCCCATCGCCGCGCGCACGGTCGTCCGCACCCGGACGGACCCGCACCCTTCACCACCCTGGTCGAACTGACCTTCGAGAAACGCAAGGTCGAGCATTGGATCAGGTTCGGCCGCAAGAGCTACGAACAGATCATCGACCGCCGACGCAGCGTTGTCGGCTTCGCGCCGGAGAGCATCTTCGCCTTCGTGCGATGGGCGAGCGGCGAGCATGGCACTGTCGTTTCGCGTATCGACATCGTGCGGGCCATCGGGCGCGGCGAGCCATATCAAACGCTGCCCTTCGTGCGCCCCGGTGGGGAAATCCTGTTGCGCCTCGACGGCTGGCCGAAGGTCCAGCGCGCGCTTGCGGTGATCGACGCCGTGGAATCGCTCGGCCTCGACCCTGCCGACATATCGCCGGACTACTGGCGCCACGCGCATAACCGCCTGACCGCCAATCTGGACCCGAGCGCCTACACGCCGGAACGACATGCGGCATGGATCGGGCGCCGGAGGATTGACCCATGACGCGCCGCCGCTATCTCGCGGTGACGGCGCTCGCTGTCATCGGCATCGCCGCCGCAAGCGCCGTCGAGACGCCGCCGAAACTCATCTGGAACGCCACCGCCAGCGCGCCGGTCGGCTTCTACACAGTCGAGCCGACCGATGCGCTCGACGTGCCGGAGCTGGTCGCCGTCATGCCGCCCGAACCGCTCGCCGCCTTCATGGTCGGTCGCGGCTATGTCGGGCGCGGCATCCCGCTCCTGAAGCGCGTCGTCGGCCTGCCGGGACAACGGGTTTGCCGCTTGCGATCCACGATCACGGTGAACGGGATCGAGATGGGCGAGGCGCTGGAGCGTGACAGATTCGGCCGCGATCTGCCCGTCTGGCAGGGCTGCCGCGTCATCGGCGACGACCAGCTTTTCCTCATGAACTGGGAAGTCCGCGACAGCCTCGACGGTCGCTATTTCGGACCCATCCCCGCAGCTTCCGTCATCGGTCGAGCGGTCCCGCTCTGGACCGATGAGGAAGGTGTCGGCCGCTACGAGTGGCGCGCGTCGACGCACTGATTTTTCCAACCGCAAGGAGACTGACCATGCCCGCCAACATCTTTGAACCCACCGCCAACGGTTACGCCGGGCGCGTCCGGCTGTTCGGCATCGACGAAGCAATCGTTCTTGTCGCTATCGAGCCGGGCGACGGCGAGAACACACCGGCCTATCGTATCCAGCTCGACGACGAAGACGGCCCCGACATCGGCGGGGCGTGGAAACGTGTCGGTGAGAAGGCCGGCGACTATATCGCGCTGGAGATCGATAGCCCGCTTTTCCCTGCGCTGTTTCGCCCTGCGCTGTTCCAGGCCGACGAAGAGGGGCGCACCTTCCGGCTCGCGTGGAAGCGGCCGAGGGCGCGCGAGTATCGGGGCTGATCGGTGCGCGTTCCGGCCATCCCTTTGTTCGCGGGAAATCCATCTCATCCCTTCGTCCCGCTCGTGGGCAGGACGGCCGGCGCCCCCAGCGAAGGTCAGGGGCGGCCCCCGGCCGGCGCTTGCGCCTTGCCCTTGACCGCAGCGAGGACGCTGGCAGGCTGGAGCCGTTGCGGAGACAGGGCGGCATGGCGTTTTGCCGTTCTGTTGCTCGCCGGGGCGCTTTCCGTCTGCGCCAGATCGGGCGTCGCCGTCGCGCAGTCCGCGCCGGTCGAGCGTCCGGCAGCCGCCCATCCCCATGCGGCCCACATCGCCGAGGCGTCGCAGCGGTTTGGTATCCCCGAGCATTGGATCAGCGCCGTGTTGCGCGCCGAAAGCGCGGGCGACGTGCGCGCGGTTTCATCGGCCGGGGCGATGGGATTGATGCAGGTGATGCCCGACACATGGGCGGGCCTGCGCGTCCGCCATAGCCTCGGCCGTAATCCCTACGACCCGCGCGACAACATCCTCGCAGGCACGGCCTACCTGCGCGAAATGTTCGACCGCTACGGCAATGTCGGCGCGATGCTCGCGGCCTACAACGCTGGCCCCGGCCGCTATGACGAACACCGCGCGACGGGCCGCCCGCTCCCCGCCGAAACCCGCGTCTATATCGCCGCGCTTGCGCCGGTCCTCGGCGGCGCGGTTCCATCGGATGCACCATCCCGGCGACCGGCGCCGCCGCCCGACTGGCGCGACGCGCCCCTGTTTGTCCAGCGCCCGGATGGCAGCCAATCGATGGTCACGCCGTCATCCGACCTGCAATCGGGTGACCTGTTCGCCGTCGGTTCGGAGCCGGATCGCCGATGAAGATCGCCTATGCCGACCCGCCCTATATCGGCTGCGCCCACCTCTACCGCGACCATCCCGACTATGCCGGCGAGGTCGATCATGTGCGCCTGATCGAGCGGCTGGAGCGCGACTATGACGGCTGGATATTGCACGCCGCCGCGACGCCGCGCTCCATCGCAACGCTTGCCCCGCTGGTCGAGCGGACGGGCGCGCGGTGGATGGCCTGGGTGAAGGGATTTGCCGCGTTCAAGCGCAATATCCCTGTCGCCTTCGCGTGGGAGCCGGTCATCGTGAAGGCCGCACGAAAGCCAGTCGTCAGCAAGCGGCTGGTCATGCGGGACTGGATTCAGGCGAGCATAACCCTGCGCCGCGGCCTCACTGGCGCGAAGCCGGAAGCGGTCTGCCATTGGGCTTTCGAGATGGTCGCCGCGCGTCCCGACGACACGCTCGACGACCTGTTTCCCGGCACGGGCGCGGTCACTGAGGCGTGGCGCACATGGCGTCTCAAGTTCGCATTGCCGGGCGAGCCAGCGGCGCGCGTCGCACCGGGCGGTGAGCAGGAACGGCAGGCGGACGGAGCGGGATCATGAGGGCGGGAGGGGCGGAAAGGACGGGATTTTACGAGTGCAAGATAAAGGAACATGGCACCATGCCGGGCCAGTTCTGGAAATTATTGTTGTCTGCACACTGGTTAGGGGAGCCGCAAGCGGCACCCTGTTTCCGGACCCCGCGTGCCGCGTGTCTGCGCAAAGCCTTAGCTTTGCAGGGTTTTGGCCGGCACCATAGGCCCATATCGGCCTGTTTTCGGCAATTTTGGCCGGAGCCGCGCCCATGAGCGCCGACGACGAAAACCGCTTCCGCCCGAAGCCCGGACGCATCCGATCCGACACGCCGAAGGCGGGCAGGACCAGGAGTTTTCTCACCCAGGCGAAGAAGCTCGCCCGGCAGCACAGAACCGCCAATCCCAAATACGCGCCGCGTCTCGAAACCCGCACGGCCGCGAAGGGCGGCAAGGCGTCTCGTTCGGCCAAGGGGCCGGGCGTCCGGCGCGGACGCGGAGCGGCCTTCGTTCGCGCCCGCACCCTGTCGGGCGGCTGGCGTCACAGCGCGCCGGGGATGCGTCGCGTCGTCGTCAAGGCCCGCTATGTCAAGGACGCCGGCAGGAACGGCAGATCGGCCGCGCATCTTCGCTACATCCAGCGCGACGGGACATCCCGCGACGGCGAACGCGGCCAGCTCTATTCGGCGACCGAGGACCGCGCCGATGGCGATGCCTTCGTCGAGCGCGGCAAGGAGGATCGCCACCAGTTCCGGTTTATCGTCTCGCCGGAGGACGGCACCGACCTCATGGACCTGACAGCGCACACGCGCGACCTTATGAGCCAGATCGAGGCCGATCTTGGAACGAAGCTCGATTGGGTTGCGGTCAATCACCACAACACCGGCCATCCCCATGTGCATGTCATCGTCCGCGGCAAGGACGATCTTGGCGAGAACCTTGTCATCAACGGCGACTATCTCGCCAACGGCATCCGCGAGCGCGCCAGCGAATTGACCACGCTGGAGCTTGGCCCCGCCAGCGAGATCGAGCAGAGCCGCAAGCTGTCGGCCGAAATCGACCAGGACCGTTTCACCCGCATCGACCGGGCGATGACGGAGGAAGCCGACGACAGGTTCCTCGACCTGCGCCAGGAGCCGGACGAACCGCGCCGCCAGTTCAACCGGACGCTGCGCCTGCGCCGCCTCGCCAGGCTGGAGAAGATGGGGCTGGCGACCGAACACGCGCCGGGCGTCTGGGAGTTGAGCGAGCGTATGGAGCCGACCTTGCGCGAGATGGGCGAGCGCGGTGACATCATCCGCAACATGCACAAGGCGCTGAAGGCCGATGGCATGGAGCGCGATCCTCTCACCTTCCAAATCCATGACGGGCCGCCCGAGACGCCCATCGTCGGGCGCGTCGTGGACAAATACCTATCCGACGAGTTGGGCGAGAACCTGACCCTTGTGGTAGACGGGATCGACGGGCGGACCCACCATGTCGCCGGCATTGACCCGGCCCGCGTCGAGGATGCGCGGATCGGCAGTATCGTCGAGATCGGCTCGGCCGACACCGCACAGCGACCATCCGACCGGACCATTGCCGCCATCGCCGAGGATGGCGTCTATCGGCCGAGCCGCCATCTGGAGCAGGCGAAGTTCGAGGGCCGTGTTCCGGGCGGCGACTATGAGGGCTATGTCGATGCCCATGTGCGCCGGCTGGAGGCGTTGCGCCGCGCCGGGATCGTCGAGAGGATCGACGCCGACCAATGGCGTATCCCTGAAGATTTCGAGAGCCGCGCCGCCGCTTATGATGCCGGGCGCAACCGGCAGGCCAGCGTTCGCGTCCTGTCGGCCGTCGGCCTTGAAAAGCAGATCGGCGCGGATGGCGCGACCTGGCTCGACCGGAGGCTGCTTGCGAACGACCCATCGGATCTCGCGCCGACCGGCTTCGGCCAGCAGGTCCGCGAGGCAATGGACCAGCGGCGCGAGCACCATATCGGACAGCGCGACGCCACGCGCAGCCGGGACGGTCGAATCTTCTACCGGCGCAGCCTTCTCGCCACCCTGCGCGAGCGGGAGGTTGCCCGCGTTGGCGCGGAGATGGCCGAGGGCAAGGCGCTGCCGTTCCGCGCCGCCACGGACGGCGAGAACGTCAGCGGCAAGTTCACTGGAACCGTGCAGCTATCGAGCGGCAAGTTCGCCGTGGTCGAGCAATCCCATGAATTTACCCTTGTTCCGTGGCGGCCGGTCATCGACCGTCAACTCGGCCGCGAGGTCATGGGCGTTGTGCAGGGCGGATCGGTATCCTGGCAGTTGGGCCGGAAGAGGGGGTTGGGAATTTAAGTTGGGGGTGCTGCCATGTCTTTACTTACGATCCGCAGTTTCAAACTTCTCTCTAGCCTCGCGGATCAGGCTTCCGAAAAACTCGGCGACCACGCGGACCCTCCGGGACTGGGCAAGGTCAGAGTGAATAGCCAGCCAAATCCCTTGGTCGATGCCAAGGTCTGCCTCCAAGCAAACAAGGTCGTTCTGCCGAGCAATAAAGTGCGGCAGCACAGCTAATCCGACACCTGCAACAGTGGCGGAAACCTGCGCCGAGAGGGTTGTTGTTGCCAGAATTGGCGCACGGCCGCGCAGTATTCGTTCGATCCATTGGGCAGCGGGAAGATGACCGTATGTCTCGCACCAACCAATAAAGCGGTCGGTGTCGAATCGGGCATCCTCACGCTTTGCAGTCCGGCCATCAATGTAGCCTTGAGAGGCGTAAAGACCGTAGCCGAGCGTTCCCAAACGCCGGATCGTTACGTTGCCACGCTCAGGCTTGACCATCCTGATAGCCAGATCAGCATCGCGGCGGTGCAGATTGACCGCCTGAACATCTGTCACCACTTCAAGGCTCAGATCAGGATATTGATCGGTCAGCCCCGGCAGAGCTGGAATTATCAGATGGTTGGCAAGCGTCTCGGCCGTGGCCAGACGCACCCGACCGGCAATTTCAGTTTGAGCAGCAGACCCTTCCGCAAAGGCTTCGGCTGCTTGTTCGAGTGCTTCCGCGCGCTCCATCAGCGCGGCACCATCGTCGGTCAGACGATAGCCATTCTGGTGACGGCTAAAGAGAGTCAAGCCGAGCGCAGCTTCCAGCCGCTCGATCTGGCGCGATACGGTGGCAAGACCGTTCCCGAGGCTGGCCGCCGCGCCGCTCAACGATCCGCTGCGCGCGATGGCGAGGAACACCCTCGCATCGTCCCATCGGAGGCGGCCAGCCTCTTGCTTTCCAATATCGGAAATCAGCTTACGAGTAGTGGCGGTTTTCTTCATCGAAAGAGAAAACCATCTTTGTCTCCAACAAACAAGGAGCAAAGCAATGCAACAGCGAACACTTGGGTCTCACCTGTCGGTTTCCGCCATCGGACTCGGCTGCATGGGGATGAGTGAGTTCTACGGCCCCCGCGACGACGAGGAATCGCTGGCGGTGCTACGGCGGGCGGTCGATCTTGGCATCGACTTCCTCGACACCGCCGATATGTATGGGCCGCACCACAATGAAGAATTGATCGGCCGCTTCCTCGCCGAAAGCGGTGCAAAGGTGAAGATCGCCACCAAGTTCGGCATCGTGCGCAAGCCGGGCGAATACGCCCGCAGCATCGACAACAGCACCGACTATATGCGCCGCGCCTGCGAAGCCTCGCTCAAGCGGCTCGGGCTGGAGCGGATCGACCTTTACTACGTCCACCGCATCGACCGCGAACAGCCTATCGAAGAGACGATAGAGGGGCTTTCTGCCCTGACGCGCGAGGGCAAGATCGGTCACATCGGGCTTTGCGAGGTAAGCGCCGAGACGCTGCGCCGCGCCCATGCGGTCCATCCGGTGACGGCGGTGCAGACCGAATACTCGCTCTGGACCCGCGACGTGGAGGCTGAAATCCTGCCGACCTGCCGCGAGTTGGGCATCGGCTTCGTTCCCTATTCGCCGCTCGGGCGCGGTTTCCTGACAGGCCGGTTTCAGGCGGGGTCGCAATTCGAGGATGGCGATTTCCGTGCGGGCCTGCCCCGCTTCGCGCCGGACAATGCGACGACCAATGCCGCTCTGGTCGATGTGGTGCGCGCCATCGCAACGGCAAAGGGCTGCACCCCTGCGCAGATCGCCTTGGCATGGCTGCTCTCCAAGGGTGACGACATTGTACCGATCCCCGGCACCAAGCGGCTGAAATATCTGGAAGAGAACGCCGCAGCTACGTCGATTCTCCTGAATGAACAGGAGAGAGAAACCCTTGAGAACGCGATTTCCAGCCTGCCCATCGTAGGGGAACGCTACACCGCCGAAGGTATGAAGGGGTTGAACGCATGACGCAGGATCGTCGCTCGAAAGCCCTCGCCGTTCTTGAAAGCCTCGATCCCGAAGCCCCGTCTCGCGTTGCCGAAAATCTCGATGCGCTTTCGGATGATTTCCTCGAGGTCATCTTGGGATTTGCCTTCGCGGATGTGGTGTCGCGGCCGGGCCTCGACCTGCGCACGCGCGAAATGCTTACCGTATCGGCTCTGATGGCAATGGGCACCGCGCCCGGTCAGCTTGAGTTCCATATTCGTGCCGCCCTCAATGTCGGCGTCACGCGCGAGGAAATCGTCGAGATACTGCTTCAGATCGCCGTCTATGCTGGCGTCCCCGCGTGCATGAACGGCATCGCCGCCGCCAAGAAAGCTTTCTCGGCCGCCACCACATCATAACTCACAGACGCAACCCACCGCACAAAGCGGCTGGCGCTTGCGGTCAAGAATCTAAGGTCCCTCTCAAATGCAAGAACAACATGAAACCACATCGTGGCGAAACTGGCTGGCGGTAGGCGTTCTTGGCGTTGGTTCGTTTGCCATCGTCACTACAGAACTGGCACCAATAGGTATTCTTTCTTCGATAGCGAATGATCTTGGAGAGAACGAAGCAAAGGTTGGCCTCATCGTAACTGGCTACGCTTGGATCGCTGCCGTTGCCGCGTTGCTGTCCGCAACTATGCTCGGACGAATACCAAGAAAGCCACTTCTCGGAAGCTTGATGCTGGTGTTGGCGTTGTCCAGCGCAGCGGCTGCCGTATCCACGACATTTCCAGCACTGTTCGGGGCAAGGATCATCGGAGCTATCGCCCATGGTGCGTTCTGGGCCATGATCGGCACGCTCGGAGCGCAGATCGTTCCAGCCAGATATGTCGGGGTCGCAACTTCGATCATTTTCGGGGGAGTGTCAGCGGCCAGCGTCTTGGGTGTCCCGTTGGCAGGGATGATAGGGCATCACGAAGGCTGGAAAACTGCGTTCGGTGTAATTGCCGTTTTGTCCTTCCTGACAGCCGCCGCCATCATGTTTTCAGTGCCTCGTGTGTCAGCTGCGGCACCAGTCGGGCGGCAGGCACTTTTCGCAATTGTCCGCAATCCTACCTTCGTTCGCATCTATGGCGCGACGGCATGTGCGATCACCGCACATTTCGCCGCATTTACCTACATTGAGCCATTGCTCGCCGAGGGCCTGCGCATAGAGCCGAACGCCCTTTATACGCTTCTTCTTGCGTTCGGCCTTGCTGGTCTTCTCGGGAACGTCATGACGGGCGTTTTTGTGGACCGTTATCTCAAACCGTTGGTGTTGGGATCGCTGGCGCTGATGGCGATTTGCTTGGCCGGGCTTGGAGCCTTGGGCGCGAACGCCGACTTGATCGCGGTAGGTATCCTGTTGATGGGCTGGGGGATCGGCGTCGCAGCAGTTTTCGTTGGCTTCCAGACTTGGATTCTACGAACGGCGGGCGACGCGGCACTTCCAGCTTCCGCGATCTATGTTGCTATTTTCAACGCTGCAATCGGCACCGGCGCATTGTTGGGGGCGGTCGTCATTTCGTTCACCGAACTGGCCGGTTTGGTAGTGATTGCGGCAATCGCTCTCGCGGGTAGCATTGTGCCAGTTCTTTTGCTTTCGGCTCCGGCGGTAACGCTGGCCCCGGCCGAGTGATGAACGATGCGGCGGCGTCCAGCATCTACGACTGATCGTCAATGGGGGATGCCGACCTCACTCGGCTCGCGTATCCCCCTTGCGTCGCTAATCCATATGCTCGCCGTCGCCGAATACTTGAGCTTCCACCGGGCCGCCAAGGCGCTCGGCGTAAGCCAGCCCAGCGTCAGCGCAAGGATCAGGACACTGGAGGAAGACCTCGGCGTCCGCTTGTTCGAGCGCAACACACGCGGCGTCCGGCTCACCGAGGCCGGGCGCCTTTTCGTCGAACGGGTATCGGTTGGCGTCGATCAACTCGACCATGCCGTGAAAACAGCCGGCATGGCGGCGTCGGGGGAGTGCGGCCGACTTCGCATCGGTATCCATGCCCTGATCCCGCGCAGCTTCCTTGCCGAGCTGATCGCGCGATACCGGGAAGCCCATCCCGGCATTGAGGTCGAGATCACCGAGGGCACCGCCCGCGATGCGATCATGCAGCTTCGCGCCGACCGGCTGGACGTGGCCTTCGTCGCCGGAAGCCCGGAACTGCCCGATTGCCATACCCGCCCGATCTGGACCGAACCGCTGGTGGCGGTGCTGCCGCAGGATCATCGCCTTGCTGCCGGGCAATCGGCGATCACCTGGTCCGATCTGACGGGCGAGACGTTCCTTGTGCGCCAGGGCGGCACCGGCCCGCAGGTGCATGACCATATCGTGCTGCGCCTCGCCGGGCGCTGGCCCGCGCCGTCGATCCTGCGCTTCGACGTGGGGCGCGGCACGTTGCTGTCGATGGTCGGGCAGGGCTTCGGCATCACCATCGTCGGCTCGGCCACGTCGCTGTTGCCGACAACCGGCATCGTCTTCCTGCCGTTCGCCGACGAACCGGAGCCGGTCCCGTTCTCGGCCGTCTGGTCGCCGTTCAACCGCAATGCCACGCTGCGCAACATGCTCACGCTCGCGGGCAAGATGAACCGCCCCGGCGATTCGCCTCAGTTGGCGCAACAGCAGTAGTGGGACGGACGGATGCGATAACGCGACCCGTCCTATTTACCGCCACCAGTATCCGGCAGCACTCCCGCGCCATCTTTCCTGTTGCCCACCCTGATTTTGCCTACTCTCTGATCGGCTCCGTCCCTTTTGCAGACTGGAGCCTGGATGCGCGGAGGCCGAATCCTTTGGGGCCAGATCGCGGTGGTTTTCGCCATCGTTCTGGTGACGACGTGGGCGGCGACGCAATGGACGGCGTTCCGCCTCGGCTTCCAACCGCAGCTTGGCAATCCGTGGTTCGAGCTGGTCGGCTGGCCGGTCTATTACCCGCCGGCCTTCTTCTGGTGGTGGTTTTCCTTCGACGCCTATGCGCCCGCGATCTTCGTCGAGGGCGGCATCATCGCGGTATCGGGCGGCTTCCTCGCCATCGCCGCCGCCATCCTCATGTCGATCATCCGGGCGCGCGAGGCGCGCAACGTCGCCACCTATGGTTCGGCGCGATGGGCCGAGAACAAGGAAATCCGCGCCGCTGGGCTGCTCGGCCCCGATGGTGTGGTGCTTGGCCGGCACAGCCAGGATTACCTGCGCCATGACGGTCCCGAGCATGTCCTTTGCTTCGCCCCGACCCGCAGCGGCAAAGGCGTCGGCTTGGTGGTCCCCACCTTATTGACCTGGCCGGGAAGCTGCATCGTCCATGACATTAAAGGGGAGAACTGGACGCTGACAGCGGGCTTTCGCGCGAAGCATGGTCGCGTCCTGCTGTTCGACCCCACGAACGCCAAATCCGCCGCCTATAACCCGCTGCTCGAAGTCCGGCAGGGCGAGTGGGAAGTCCGCGACGTGCAGAACATCGCGGATATTCTGGTCGATCCCGAAGGCTCGCTCGACAAGCGCAACCATTGGGAAAAGACCAGCCACAGCCTGCTGGTCGGCGCGATCCTCCACGTCCTCTATGCGGAGAAGGACAAGACGCTGGCGGGCGTCGCCAATTTCCTGTCCGATCCCCGCCGCCCGGTCGAGGCGACCTTGCGCGCGATGATGGACACGCCGCACCTGGGCGACGCGGGCGTTCATCCCGTCATTGCGTCGTCGGCACGGGAACTGCTGAACAAGAGCGAGAACGAGCGCAGCGGCGTTCTCAGCACCGCAATGTCCTATCTGGGCCTCTACCGCGATCCCGTGGTGGCGCGCGTCACCGCGCGCTGCGACTGGCGCATTGCCGATCTGGTTGGCAGCCGCCAGCCGGTCAGCCTCTACCTTGTCGTGCCGCCGTCCGACATCAACCGGACGAAACCGCTCATCCGCCTGATCCTCAATCAGATCGGCAGGCGGTTGACCGAGGACTTGAACACGTCCGGCAAGCGCCATCGCCTGCTGTTGATGCTGGACGAATTTCCCGCGCTCGGCAGGCTGGATTTCTTTGAATCGGCCTTGGCGTTCATGGCCGGCTACGGAATGAAGTCCTTTCTGATCGCGCAGAGCCTCAACCAGATCGAGCGCGCCTATGGGCCGAACAACGCGATCCTCGACAACTGCCATGTCCGCGTCGCGTTCGCCACGAACGACGAAAGAACGGCCAAGAGGATCAGCGAAGCCCTCGGCACCGCGACGGAGATGCGCGATTCCACCAACTACGCCGGGCACCGCCTGGCCCCATGGTTAGGCCACTTGATGGTATCGCGGCAGGAGACGGCGCGGCCGCTGCTTACGCCGGGGGAAGTCATGCAGCTTCCGCCATCCGACGAAATCGTCATGGTCGCGGGAACGCCGCCGATCCGTGCCGTCAAGGCGCGCTATTTCGAGGATGCGCGGTTCATGGAACGCATCCTGACCCCACCCGATCCGGCAGCCAGACCAGCCGCTGCGAACCCGTCATCCGACGATTGGTCTAGCCGCGTGGTCGCGGCGGCCGGCCATCCCGCGACAGACGCCACCGATGGGACCGAAGGCGACCCGGCAAACGCCGGCATCCGCCGCGAGCCGGAATTGCCCGAGCATGAGGAAATCGTCGCGCAGCCACCAGCGCCCTCACATGAGTTCGACATTCTGGACGACGAACCGGACGTGGACGCTGCCAAGGCCCGCGCCATGCGCCAGCGCATGCGGATGGTCGCGCGGCAAGTCGCCATGAACCCCGATGACGGCATTGAACTTTGAAGGACCGCCCATGACCACACGAACCCGCATGAACGTCTATTTCGACCCCGAATTGCTGAAACAGGTCGAGATGCTGGCGCTACGCCGGCATGTGTCGAAATCCGCCATCATCGAGGCCGCCGTTGCTTCCTTCCTGTCCGGTGACGCGGCGGATCGGCTGGAGGCGGCCATGTCGCGCCGCCTGGACAGGCTCGGGCGCCAGATCGACACGCTCGACGAAGATCTCGCCGTGCTTGGCGAGACGGTCGCACTGTTCATCCATTTCTGGCTCGCCTCCACGCTGCCGCTGCCGGACAGCGCGCAAGCCTCGGCGCGCGCCAAGGGCGTCGAGCGGTTCGAGGGCTTCATGCAGATGCTCGGCCGGAGGCTGGCGACGGGAGACAGGTTTCTCAAGGAGCTGTCGCGCGACGTCGATTCGTCGGCCGACGCTCCTTCGCCGGAGCAGTCCGAGAAGGATGGCGACCGTTCCTGAATCCCCGGCCTATCCTATTTTCCGCATATCGCCGCATCGCGCCGCACGGACTTAAATACTTGTTGAAGCAGCCCGATTTCGGGCTTTCTTAATCGACCCCGTTGCGGGGACCGTCTGTCGCGCCCCGCCAGTGATCGGGGCCGACATGACTGCCAACCACCACAGACAGGAAGCGATCCAGCGCGGCGCGCGCATGTTGCGCACCGCGCTCGGCCCCGCAATTGCCCGGCTGCTCGAAGACCCGGCCGTGGTCGAGGTGATGTTGAATCCCGATGGCCGTCTTTGGGTGGACCGGCTGTCCGAAGGGCTTTCCGACACGGGCGAACGGCTGTCCGCCGCCGATGGCGAACGCATCGTGCGGCTGGTCGCGCATCATGTCGGCGCGGAGGTTCACGCCCGCAGCCCGCGCGTCTCGGCCGAGCTGCCGGAGAGCGGAGAGCGGTTCGAGGGCCTGCTGCCGCCCGTGGTCGCCGCGCCGGCCTTTGCGATCAGGAAGCCCGCCGTCGCGGTGTTCACGCTCACCGACTATGTGGATGCCGGCATCATGACCGCCGACCAGGCCGAAACGCTGCGCGCCGCTGTCCAATCCCGCGCCAACATCTTGGTGGCGGGCGGCACTTCCACCGGCAAGACCACGCTGACCAACGCGCTGCTCGCCGAGGTGGCGAAGACGGCGGATCGCGTCGTCATCATCGAGGATACGCGCGAGCTGCAATGCGCCGCGCCCAACCTTGTCGCCATGCGGACGAAAGACGGCGTGGCGACGCTTTCCGATCTGGTCCGGTCCTCGCTGCGCCTGCGCCCTGACCGCATCCCCATCGGCGAGGTGCGTGGCCCCGAAGCCCTCGACCTTCTGAAAGCATGGGGAACCGGCCATCCGGGCGGGATCGGCACCATTCATGCCGGCACCGGCATCGGCGCGCTCCGTCGCCTTGAACAGCTCATTCAAGAGGCTGTCGTCACCGTCCCGCGCGCACTGATCGCCGAGACTATCGACCTTGTTGCCGTCCTTTCCGGGCGCGGTTCCGCGCGCCGGCTGGCCGAGCTTGCCCGCGTCGAGGGGCTGGGGCCGGACGGCGACTACCGCATCACCCCTGCAATCCAACCCATCATAGGAGAATCTTCATGATCCGCACTCTTTCGCGCGGCTATCGCTTCGCCGCGACCGCCGCATCCACCCTTGCCATCAGCCTCATGCTCGCCCCGGCCGCCCATGCGTCCGGTTCGTCGATGCCGTGGGAAGCGCCCCTCCAAAGCATCCTCCAGTCTATCGAGGGGCCAGTCGCAAAAATCATGGCGGTGATGATTATCATTGCCACAGGCTTGGCGTTGGCCTTCGGCGACACTTCCGGCGGCCTGCGCAAGTTGATCCAGATCGTGTTCGGCCTGTCGATTGCGTTCGCGGCGTCGAGCTTCTTCCTGTCGTTCTTTTCGTTCGGCGGCGGGGCGCTCATCTGATGGCGGGCGGCCTCGAACAACTCAACGCGGTGCCGGGCTTCACGATCCCGGTCCACCGGGCGCTGACCGAGCATATCCTGCTCGGCGGCGCACCGCGCGCCATCGCCATCATGAACGGAACGCTGGCCGGGGCCGTGGGCCTCGGCTTGCGCCTCTGGCTGGTCGGCATCGCCATCTGGGCCATCGGCCATTTCGCGGCCGTGTGGGCGGCGAAGCGTGATCCCCAATTCGTTGAGGTCGGGCGGCGGCATCTGCGCATCCCCGGCCATCTGGCGGTGTGAGGGCGCGGCCATGATGAATCTGACTGAATATCGCCGCACCGCATCCCGGCTCGCCGACCATCTGCCATGGGCGGCATTGGTCGGCTCCGGCGTCGTGCTCAACAAGGACGGCAGTTTCCAAAGGACCGCGAAGTTTCGCGGTCCCGATCTGGACAGCGCTGTGGCGGCCGAGCTGGTCGCCGTCGCCGGCCGCATCAACAACGCCGTGCGCCGTCTCGGCTCCGGCTGGAGCATCTTCGTCGAGGCACAGCGCAGCGAGGCCGCGACCTATCCCGACAGCACCTTTCCCGATCCCGCATCGGCGCTGGTCGATGCAGAGCGCAAGGCCGGTTTCGAGGAAGCCGGCACGCATTTCGTGTCGGGCTACTTCCTGACCTTCCTCTGGCTGCCGCCGGCCGAGGAAGCCGCCCGCGCGGAAAGCTGGCTATATGAAGGCCGCGAGCAATCGGGCGTCGATCCGTGGGAGTTGCTGCGCGCCTTCATCGACCGCACCGACCGCGTTCTGGCGCTGCTCGACGGCTTCATGCCCGAGTGCCGTTGGCTCGATGACGCCGGCACGCTGACCTATCTCCATTCCACCATTTCGACCAACCGGCATCGCGTGCGCGTGCCCGAGGTGCCGATGCACCTCGACGCGCTGCTGGCCGACCAGCCTTTGACCGGCGGGCTGGAGCCGCGCCTTGGCGATGCGCATCTGCGCGTGCTGACCATCGTGGGATTCCCGACCGCGACGACGCCGGGCCTGCTCGATGAAATGAACCGCCTGCCGTTCCCCTACAGGTGGAGCACCCGCGCGATCCTGCTCGACAAGACCGACGCGACGCGGCTGCTGACCCGCATCCGCCGTCAATGGTTCGCCAAACGCAAGAGCATCGCCGCGATCTTGAAAGAGGTGATGACCAACGAGGCGTCCGCCCTTGTGGACACCGACGCTGCCAACAAGGCGCTCGACGCCGACATGGCCTTGCAGGAGCTTGGGGCGGACGTGGCGGGCATGGCCTATGTCACGGCCACCGTCACCGTATGGGATGCCGACCCGCGCCTTGCCGACGAGAAGCTGCGCCTGGTCGAGAAGATCGTTCAGGGGCGCGACTTCACCGCCATGCCCGAGAGCGTCAACGCGGTTGACGCATGGCTCGGCAGCCTGCCCGGACACGCCTACGCGAATGTCCGCCAGCCCCCCATCAGCACATTGAATCTCGCCCATATGGTGCCGTTGAGCGCCGTTTGGGCGGGGCCGGAACGGGACGAGCATTTCGGCGACGCTCCATTGCTTTACGCTAGGACCGAAGGCTCAACCCCGTTCCGGTTTTCCCTCCATGTCGGCGATGTGGGCCACACCCTTGTCGTCGGCCCGACCGGCGCGGGCAAATCCGTGCTGCTCGCGCTCATGGCGCTCCAGTTCCGCCGCTATGCAGGATCGCAGGTGTTTGCCTTCGACTTCGGCGGCAGCATCAGGGCGGCCGCGCTCGCCATGGGCGGCGACTGGCACGACCTCGGCGGCGGGCTGACAGAAGGAGCCGAGGCGTCCGTCTCGCTCCAGCCGCTTGCCCGCATCCACGACACCTATGAACGGGCATGGGCGGCGGACTGGATAGCCGCCATCCTCATGCGCGAGGGGCTAACCATCACGCCCGAGGTCAAAGAATATCTTTGGACGGCGCTGACTTCGCTTGCCTCGGCCCCGGTCGAGGAACGCACCATCACCGGCCTTGCGGTGCTGCTGCAATCCAACGATCTGAAACAGGCGCTCCGGCCGTTCTGCGTCGGCGGTGCCTATGGTCGGCTGCTCGACGCCGAAGCCGAACATCTCGGCTCAGCGGACGTGCAGGCGTTCGAGATCGAGGGCCTTGTCGGGACCGGCGCGGCTCCGGCCGTGCTCGCCTACCTGTTCCATCGCATCGGCGACCGGCTCGACGGACGCCCGACGCTGCTCATCATTGATGAAGGCTGGCTTGCGCTCGACGACGAGGGTTTCGCCGGCCAGCTCCGCGAGTGGCTAAAAACGCTGCGCAAGAAAAATGCCAGCGTCATCTTCGCCACGCAAAGCCTGTCCGACATTGACGGCAGCACCATCGCGCCCGCGATCATCGAGAGCTGCCCGACGCGGCTCTTGCTGCCGAACGAACGGGCGATTGAGCCACAGATTACCGAGATTTACCGGCGGTTCGGGTTGAATGACCGGCAGATAGAAATCCTCGCACGGGCCACGCCCAAGCGGGATTACTACTGCCAGTCCCGGCGCGGCAATCGCCTGTTCGAGCTTGGCCTGTCCGAAGTCGGCCTCGCGCTCTGCGCCGCATCCGCCAAATCCGACCAGACGCTCATTGCGCAGATCGTCGCCGAACACGGCCGCGACGGCTTCCTCGCCGCATGGCTGCGTGAGCGCGGCGTCGATTGGGCGGCCGACCTGATCCCCAACCTCACCAATCTCATCCCCCAGCCTGAAAAGGAGAACACGCAATGATTATCCGTTTCTCGCCCCCTCGCGCCGCGCTGGTCGCGGCGGCGGCTTTCGCCATGCCGGTCGCGCTTTCGCTCATGCTGGCAAGCCCGGCCCATGCACAATTCGGCTTCGGCCGCATCGTCTATGACCCGAGCAACTACGCACAAAACCTGCTTACCGCCGCGCGGACCCTGGAGCAGATCAATAACCAGATCACCAGCCTTCAGAACGAGGCGCAGATGCTCATCAATCAGGCCCGCAATCTGGCGAGCCTGCCATATTCCTCGCTCCAGCAACTCCAGCAGAACGTCAGCCGGACGCAACAGCTTCTCGGGCAAGCGCAGAACATCGCCTTCGAGGTCGGCCAGATCGACCAGGCGTTCCAGAGCCAATACGGCAACGTCTCGCTTTCGACGACCGACGCCCAATTGGTCGCCGATGCGCGCAGCCGGTGGGAGAACACGGTCGGGGGCTTGCAGGACGCCATGCGTGTCCAGGCGGGCGCGGTCGGCAATATCGACAGCAACCGCGCCGAGATGGCCGCGCTGGTCGGCCAGAGCCAAGGCGCAACCGGCGCGCTGCAAGCCACGCAGGCCGGCAACCAGCTCCTTGCCCTCCAGTCGCAGCAGCTTTCAGACCTGATCGCGGTCATCTCGGCCAATGGCCGGGCGAACGCCTTGTCGGAGGCCGAGCGTGCGACCGCAGCCGAGCAGGGCCGCATCCAGCGCGAGCGGTTCCTGACACCCGGCGCCGGCTACCAGCCGGGCAACGCGCAGATGTTCAACAACGGCAACAACTGACCGGGAGGCCCGCCATGGACGGCAAAGTGCTGGCCCGCCTCGGGGCCGTGGTGTTCGTCGCCATCGCCGTCACGGCGACCGCAATCGACATGGCGCGGAAGGACGAACCTTCCGCGCCGCCCCCGGCGTCGGCGCTCCAGCCCCCGGCCGATCCGCTGCGCGAAACCCTGCGCCGCTGCCAGCAGCTCGGCGAGGCAGCCGCCAGCGATGCCGGCTGCCTCGCCGCCTGGGCTGAATCCCGCGACCGCTTCCTCGGCCGTGACACCAGCGAGGCACGCTGACCGTGAAAGTAGAGATGAAGCGCTCCATCCCCTTTCGGAGACAAGTTTCTCCATCCCTCTTCCCGAACCGGACGTGCAAGTTTCCAAGCATCCGGCTCTCCATGCATGGACGCTTTCGCGCCTATGGGTGGGCCTCAGACGTGTCTGAGGCGTTGGAACGCGCTCCAGTATTCGCGCACGCTTTCGCGTTGCCCGAAGCTGCGTACCGCGTTCCATCCGTTGTCCTTCTCTATGCCCTGATGCGGGTAACGCATGGTTCCTCCTTCACCGAGGAACCGCAGGCGTCTGGCCCCGTCGGTCCATTGCCGTCGTTTTCCCGGAGCGCTGTGGAAGTGAAGGCGTCGCAGCATCGGCCACGTCGCCTTCGGGTATTTCTTCCTCAGCCAGCGCCCCACGCGCTGCCATATCCAGCAGTCGAGGTGGCCGAACTCCCGGTGCGCCCGTGTGGCGTATCGGTAGTAGTTCCGCCATCCCATGATGACCGGATTGAGGTTGGCGATGACCTGGGCGAGGGAACACCCCGTGGGGATGCCCTTCACCATGACCTTGATCTTGTGGCGCAGGTCGTTCAGCTTGCCCTTCGGTATGAAGAGCTTGCCGACCGGGCGTCCCGTGAGGAGCGCCTTTGCCTGCACCACCCGGTAGCCGAGGAAGTCGAAGCCTTCCCTGACTTCGGTGATCCGGGTCTTTTCCATCGACAACTCCATGCGAAGCTCCGTTTTCAGGAACTCCGCCAGCGCGAGCTTTTCCGCTTCCGCCTGCTCCCTCGTGCCGTCAACGAGGACGACGAAGTCGTCCGCATATCGCACCATGTAGAATACCGGCCTGCCTTTCTTGTGGTCTCTGACCCTTCTGGCAGCGGCATTTATACTTGGCTCACGCGGGTGCATGGACCATCGCCCGTAACGCTCATCGATGGCTGTCAGATAGATGTTCGACAGCATCGGCGAGATGATCCCGCCTTGCGGCGAGCCGGTCACGGGGTGACGGACGGTCCCCTCGATCATGATACCCGCCTTCAGGAACGCGAGGATCAACCTCAGCACCTTGCGGTCGCTGATGCGTTTCCGCACGCGCTCCATCATGACGTGATGATCGATGGCGTCGAAGCAGCCCTTGATGTCGCCCTCTATGGCGTAGCGGTAGACCGAAGGTCCACGCTTCGTCGAGTGGAGGAACCTCTGGATTCGCTCCAGAGCATCGTGGGTGCTCCGTCCTTTCCGGAACCCGTAGGAGGTCGGATAGAAGTCCGCCTCGAAGATGGGTTCCAGGATCAGCTTCAAAGCCATCTGCACCAGACGGTCGGTCAGCGTGGGAATGCCGAGTGGCCGGAACTGCCCCGGCTTGCCGGGCTTCGGGATGAGCCGTTGCCTGACAGGTTCCGGGCGATAGGTTCCATCGCGGAGCGCCTCCCGGATTTCTCCGAGGAACGCCGCTGCGCCACCGGGACGCCGTTCGACCGTGAACCGCGTCATCCCGTCCGTGCCCGGTGTCCGGCTGCCGCTGTTGCGGGCGAGCCTTCGCCAAGCCTCGTTCAGGATTCTGCGGTCGCATACGAGATTGAACAGATCAACGAAGACCTTGTCAGGGTCCTCGTTGCTCCACCGATACAGCTTGCGCTGCATGTCGAGGACGAACGAGGTATTCACCTCGCCGGACATGCGTCCACCTCCTGCCTGCTTGCCGTATCCACTGCCTCCCTTCGCCATGTGGACGGCTTTCCCGTCCCCGGACTACTACGAAGGCTCCGCCCCCCGTCGTCACGATCGCTGGTCGCTTCAGCCATCCGCCGCCCGAAGGCGCCGGAAGCGATGACGAGGTTCTTAGGTTCCGCAACTGATCTCTCGCCTGCTTTAGGCGCCGACTTTACCCCGTGTGGAATCCGGCCTCGATACCACGCAAGCCCATATCGAGGCTGGCGCGCAGCACGCTGCGCACCCCCGGTCCGCGTACCCATAGCGCAGACCAACGCTCCACCGGCCTTCGGCATGCGCCGCCGGCCGACCCGCCCACTTCCGAGTTGGCAGGTTCCAGTGTCTGACGAGGCGTCCACCATCGGTTCGGTTTCCCTCGCCATGGCAGGCTCGCTGGCCGGACCGGCTACGGGGTCGGAAGTCCCCGTCCGTCCGACTTTGATGGGTTCTGCTGATTTATGGCTCCCCCGAAGCACCCGGTTCGCCTCACCCATCTGCTCATCGCCGCATGTTGCGTCATACGGCGTGAGGGGTCTCTCACCCCACGAGATCAGAAACGACAATAAAATCAAAGCACTCCTTTCTTTGATCAGGACCTAACGCACATGGGCAACACCGGCGTCATCGACAGTTTCCTCGGGGTCTTCACCTCGTACATCGACAGCGGCTTCGGCCTGCTCGGCGGCGAGGTGGCCTTTATCGCCACCACGCTCATCGTCATCGACGTGACGCTTGCCGCGCTCTTTTGGGCATGGGGCGCGGATGACGACATCATCGCGCGGTTGGTGAAAAAGACCATCTTCGTCGGCGTCTTCGCCTACATCATCGGCAACTGGAACAGCCTCGCGCAAATCGTCTTCGACAGCTTCGCGGGGCTGGGCCTCATGGCGTCGGGCACGGGGTTTTCCGCCGCCGATCTTCTCCGCCCCGGCCGCGTCGCACAGACCGGCCTCGACGCCGGGCGGCCGCTGCTCGATTCCATCTCCGACCTGATGGGCTTCATCTCCTTCTTCGAGAACTTCATCCAGATCGTCTGCCTGCTGTTCGCATGGGCGCTGGTGCTGCTCGCCTTCTTCATCCTCGCCATCCAGCTTTTCGTCACGCTGATCGAGTTCAAATTGACCACCTTGGCGGGGTTCGTCCTTATCCCCTTCGGCCTGTTCGGCAAGACCGCGTTCATGGCCGAACGGGTGCTGGGCAATGTGATCTCGTCAGGGATCAAAGTCCTCGTCCTGGCGGTCATCATCGGCATCGGCTCGACCCTGTTCGGCCAGTTCACCGCAGGGTTCGGCGGAGCAACCCCCACCATCGACGACGCCATGGCTATCGTGCTTGCCGCCCTGTCGTTGCTCGGCCTCGGCATCTTCGGTCCCGGCATCGCGTCCGGCCTTGTCAGCGGCGGGCCGCAACTCGGCGCGGGCGCGGCCGTAGGCACGGGCCTCGCCGCAGGCG
>NZ_JBEFZE010000041.1:0-29990 GCF_042762395.1 Pseudogemmobacter sonorensis | reverse complement strand
TGCTGCGCTTCCTTTCCTGATGCTTGTGGCTGTCCAATGCAGACCACGTTTTATCATCAGCTCGAAGCGCAGCACCTCCTCTCAACGGTCGAAGATGGGCGCCAAGCCGATTATCCCATCTTCGGGCCGGGCTTTCGGCTGCGCCGGAACCACGCCTGCGGCGCGTTTCCGCCATTCGGCTTCAATCCCATAACGCAAGGGCGGCGGCCATTTCGCGAGACAAGCCCCATCGGCGCGCGGGTTGCATGGGGCTTCGGCCATAGTCGCCACAACGGGATCATGAGGCGGCATCGCCATCCCCGGTCACGACACATTCCGCCGATGGGAGACAAGGAGAAGCTGGATCATCCTCGTGACATGATGAATCGCACTGTGTCCCGCGAGCGGACTTCGGCCGTGCCCGTCGCGATTGGCCTCACGAAGAGAAGCGACGCGGGACGGCGCTTGCTGTCGCCAGCCGGGAGTCCACTCCAAGTCTCGCCATTGAGGGCCAGGGTCTGTGTTCGCCCGCCTTGGTTTGCCATCGCCGTGCCCGGTGCGGAGGCCGAGTGTCGCCATTGTCGTGTTCCTGACGGTTTCCACGCTGGCCACCCCCATCTGCGTCCTCGAATGGATTGGTCTGACCGAAGACCGGCAATGTCGAAACATCGCCTCGCTCGTCTTCCCGCAACGTCCGTCGCCAGCTTTTTTCCGCCGCCTTCGGCTTTGCAGCGCGAAGCAAAAAAGCCGTCGCCGGCCGCCTTCCACGATGTTCCAGCCCCAAGGGGTGCGGGGCCGATCGTCCCCGGTCGAACGACCGCCATCGAGGACGCGATGGGCGCGGCCCGATCGGAAAAAGGAACACGACAATGGCGACCATCGGCACCTTCACCAGCACCGACAACGGCTACACCGGCACGGTCAAGACCCTCACCCTCAACGTCAAGACCGTGAAGTTCGTCCCGGCCGAGGGCGACAGCGAGCGCGGCCCCGACTTCCGCATCTTCGCAGGGGCCACCGAGTTCGGCGCGGCCTGGAAGAAGACCGCCCGCGAGACGCAGCGCGAATACCTCTCCGTCAAGCTGGACGATCCGAGCTTCGCGGCTCCCATCTACGCCAGTCTGGTGGCGGCCGAGGACGGCGAAAGCCACAACCTCATCTGGTCCCGCCGCAACGGCGACTGACGGCCGGAACCCCCGAAGCCCCGCTCACCCGAGCGGGGCTTCGGCATGTTCATGCCCGCCGTCTTTCAGGGAATACGGAAATCGGGATGCACGGCGTTCCGGTTTTCAGGTTTTGCACATCCCGATCAGATCCCATTCCCGGCTTCCGCTTCGCTCTGGCCGGGCTGGTGGCTTGGGGGCGCTGCCCCCTGGCGCGGCGCAAGGGAGCCGGAACGGTATCCCCAGCCTTCCTCCACTTCGTTCCTCGTTCCGTGCAGGCCGGGTGATCCCCCTCCGTCCCGGCTCCCTTGCGCCTTGCACCCCCCGGTCTCGGCGACGGCCAGGGTTGCAGCGCAGCGCTGCGCTCCAACCCAGACCCATAAGGATCAAGATCATGACCTATCATCACCTTGCCACCCGGTTCGGCCGCAACAGCCATCAGGTCAGCGGGCGCGAAGCGCTCGACAACGAAGCGCTCTATCGTCACGTCCCGTCCATCTTCGCCCGCGAGGCCCATGACAGCCGGTCGGAGCGCTACGTCTACGTCCCGACCATCGACATCGTGGAGGGGTTGCGCCGGGAAGGATGGTTCCCGTTCTTCGCCGTCCAGTCGGTTCCGCGTGACGGCAGCCGCCACGGCCACGCCAAGCATATGCTCCGCCTTCGCCGGGATGACGGCATCGGCAAGCAGGAGGCGGCGGAAGTCATCATCGTCAATTCGCATGACGGAACCAGCAGCTACCAGATGTTTGCCGGGATGTTGCGTTTCGTCTGCACCAACAGCCTTGTGGCGGGCGAGCGGTTCGAGGACGTGCGCGTTCCCCACAAGGGCAATATCCAGCATGACATTATCGAAGGCGTCTATACCGTCGCCGAGGACTTCCCCCGGCTGATCGACGCCAGCGAAACCATGAAGGAAATCCAGCTTGGCGAAGATGAGCGCCGCGTTCTGGCCGAGGCCAGCCTTGTCGCCCGCTATGGCGAAGATGAAAGCCCCGTCCGCCCGGACCAGATCATTCAGCCGCGCCGCCGCGAGGATACCGGGCAAAACCTCTGGATGACCTACAACACCATTCAGGAGAACATGATACGCGGCGGTCTGCACGGACAGCGGCGCAACGCCGAAGGCCGCATCCGCCGCAGCCAGACCCGCCCCATCAACGGCATCGACCAGAATGTGACCCTCAATCGCGCGCTCTGGACGCTGGCCGAAGGCATGCAGCGCCTCAAGACGCGATGACCGCCAATCCGTAGAGCCGGGAAGCCGGCTCTACGGATTTCCGCTTTTCAGGCTTTCCGGTTAAGGGGATTTTCCGCCGATCCGGCGTTGCGGATCGGCGGCGCGGCCATGCCTGGAGCACGGCCGCCGCTCGCCGGGCGCCGCCCGGCTCGCGTTTCGACAGAAGCAATGTTAAGACGAAAATAACCAATAAAATGATCGCGTTGAGTGCTCGATATTCGAGTCTATCGACGCTTCCGACCTCGCTGGTTGTGCCAGAAAATCTCCGCTCAGGTTCCAGTTGATCTTGTGTTGTGGTAATCTGGAGATCGCGCCATGTTGAGTATAAATTGGCGTTCCTCGGCCGCATACCGGCATACGAATACCATTCCCGCCGCCGGTTTCGCCTGGGAATATCTGCGCCGCGATGACGAGTATCACCGCGATTTCCAGACCATGACGCGGATGCGCAAGCCGAGCGCGAGTAGGCTCGACCAGTTCTCCGCACGCTGGGGGTTGCGATTTCCCGAGCGATCCTGACACACCGCCTGACCGGCAATCCCTGTTCTGGATACCCAAACTTCAGCCCCAGGCCATTCGGCTCTCACCAGAACCGGGCAATGGAGACGTGCCGACAATCGCATTGGCGCATCTGGATGGCCTCGACCTGCGGCAAGCAGCCGATGGCTGGCATGGCGTCTGGCGGGTTGACGGCGCAACCCATCAGTTCTGGTTGCCCGAGGCAGTTCCAGACGCCGCCGCCTTCTATGCCGTCACCCTGCCGATGGATGACCTGCTTGAGTTGCGCACCCACGCCGCGCGGCGGCTCTGGCGCTCGCTCAATGGTCGCGCGCCGGGATCGGACTTCCGCAACCTTCCGACCCAGCTTCGCCAGTTTCATATCTTGTCCCTGCGCGCGCTCGACGCCCGCCAGCGCGGCGAGAGTTACCGCACCATCGCCGAAGTCCTGCTCGGCTTTCGCGGCACCAAGGAGGATTGGGAGGCCGATCCCCGCAAGAATCAGGTCCGCCGCCTCGTCGCCCACGGCCTGCGCATGATGAAGGGCGGCTATCGGCTGCTGCTGCACTATCCGGTCAAGGTCGCACCGAAGAAGGACGACCGCTAGGATGAGGCAATGAAGCCGGCGATGCGCACGGCGTTCACATCACCGACAGCCTACAGCGCAATCAAGTGCGCTGTAGGTGCCTGGTCAGCGTGCGAAGCACCTCGGCTGGTTGCTCTTCGACCAAGAAATGTCCTGCCTCGACGGCATGACCATCTGCCTTCGGGAACCACGCCCGCCACGCGTCGAGCGGATCGAGGTGATGCGCGACCACGCCCCTGCTTCCCCACAAGATCAGGCAGGGGATGAGGCTGGTCCGCCCTAGATCGGCGCGATCATGGCCGAGATCGACCGTCGCGGCGGCTGTATAGTCGCCACACCACGCCGCGACGACTTCGGGATTGCACGCTGCCCTTTCATACTCGGCCAAGGCCCTCTCATCGAAAAGCTCCGTCGCACCAGACAATCCGATCAGGGCCGAATGCAGGAACAGGATCGGGTCGTTGTTGATGAGGCGACGCGGCATGTTGCCCGGCTGGGACAGAAACAGCCAGTGATAATAACGCCTTGCCAGCCAGTCATCCATCGTGCGCCAGACATCCAGCGTCGGTAGAATGTCGATCAGCGCAACGGAGCGCACGACGTCGGGGTGGTCCAGCACCATCCTGTGCGCGGTGCGGGCTCCTCGGTCATGCGAAATGACATGAAAGCGGGAATAGCCAAGATGCCGCATCATGGCGACCTGATCCTGCGCCATGGCCCGGAAGGTGAAATCGCCATCGTGAGCGACGGAATCGCCATAGCCGCGCAAATCCGCCGCCACAACGCGATGGGATTTCGCAAGATCTTCGGCGATGACATGCCACATCATATGGGTCTGGGGATAGCCATGCAGGAGGAGAAGCGGATCACCCTCGCCGCCGACCTTTGCGTGGATCGTTGCACCGGAAAGCTCGATGTTGATTTTCTCGAATCCGGCAAACAAGTTGATCTCCCCTCCAAACATTCAAGCCAGCATTCATTTTGCGGCTATGACTGGGCTGGTCAAGCGCGTGACTTGTCGATGTCCTGACCGCAGGATCGCGGTTTGATCACAGGGTTGCAATGCCGGACATCGCCCCTTTTTCTCCCGTGGCCTTCTGACCCCTTGCACTTTCATCCCGTCAGGCCGCCCCGCCGCTAGACGCGGCCCGTCTAGGAGTGCCGCCAGCGCGTATGCGCAAATACGGCACGCTACAGGCCGCCGATCCCTCGCCATGGTTCGCCACAGCCCGCTGTCGCCACCGACAGCCGCCTGCTTGACGAACCCGAGGTGATCCCATGGCCAAACGTAACGCGGACCTGCCGCCGCGCCTCCTACGCACGAAGGAAGCCTCGCGCTTCCTCGGCATTTCGCTCCGCACGCTCGAAAAGCACCGGACCTACGGCACCGGCCCGGCCTATCGCAAGATCGGCGGCCGCGTCCTCTACGCCGTCCGCGATCTGGAATCGTGGTCGGCCATCGGCACCCGCAAGTCCACCAGCGACAAGAACGCCGGCACGGTCTTTCCCGCGCGCCCGCTGACGCCAGACGAGCGGGACGAACTCTGAATGCTGCGCGATGACGATCATATCCCCGCGCAGCCGAGCGAGGCCAGTGAGCGCAGCCGCCTCGACCCCTTCGTGGTGGCGACCGGCGACGCTGCGCCGCGCGACCAGCGCGATTTGATGGAGCGGCCCTTCTTCTCGCTGGCGAAGCGGCCCCGCACCACGCCGATCCTTTACCGGGCCGCCGATGTAGAGGTGCAGGTCTTCGCCATGCCCGAACATGGCATGGCGACGATCTGGGATGCCGATGTGCTGATCTGGGCCGCCTCGCAGATCGTCGCGGCCGAGAACAACGGCTTCACTACGTCGCGCTTCTTCCGCTTCATGCCTTACCAGCTCCTGCGCGCCATCGGGCGGGCCACCGGGAACCGTGATTACCTGCTGCTCAAGGCCGCGCTCGCGCGCCTGCAATCGACCGTCATCGCCACGACGATCCGCAACGGCCGGCATTGGCGGCGCAGGCAATTCTCCTGGATCAACGAATGGGAGGAAATGACCACGCGCGCCGGTCGCGTCGAGGGCATGGAGTTCGTCCTACCCGAATGGTTCTACAACAGCGTCATCGACCGCTCGCTGGTGCTGACCATCGACCCGGCCTATTTCCGGCTGACGGGCGGCATCGAGCGCTGGCTTTATCGCGTCGCCCGCAAGCACGCCGGACGCCAGACCGAGGGCTGGGCGTTCGAGGTTTCCCACCTTCACCAGAAATCCGGCAGTTCGGCCCGGCCGTCCGACTTTGCGCTCGACCTGCGCCGGATCGCTGCCCGCCAATCGCTGCCCGGCTATTGCCTCCAAATCGAATGGGAGGACGGGCGCGAACTGCTGCGTTTCCTTCCCGAAAATCTATCCACAGTGCCTGTGGATAACCATGTGAATCCTGTCGGGACATCAGGCGCACGCAGTATCGGGACATTAGGCGCAAATCGCGCGCCGGACTCTATAGAAGAATCTAACAAGAAAACTAACTCTTCTTCTTTGACGCGCGGGCGCGCGACCCATGGTGCCGGTGCCACCCGGCAAGGTGCGCCATGATCGTCGCCGTTCTCAATCAGAAGGGCGGTGTCGGCAAGACCACGCTGGCGCTGCATCTCGCTGGAGCCTGGGCCGCGCACGGCCAGCGCGTCACCCTGATCGACGCCGATCCGCAGGGTTCGGCCCTCGACTGGTCGCAGCGGCGGGGCCATGAAGGGCTGCCGAGGCTGTTCACCGTCATCGGCCTGGCGCGCGATACGCTGCACCGTGAAGCGCCCGAACTGGCCCGCGACGCCGATCATGTCGTCATCGACGGGCCGCCCCGTGTCGCCGGCCTCATGCGCTCCGCGCTGCTCGCCGCCGACCTAGTGCTGATCCCGGTGCAGCCGTCGCCCTTCGACGGCTGGGCTTCCGCCGAGATGCTGGCGCTTCTCAGCGAAGCGCGCATCTACCAGCCCGAGCTTGCCGCCCGTTTCGTCCTGAACCGTTGTGGCGCGCGCACGATCATCGCCCGCGAGACGGCCGAGACGCTGGCCGATCACGATCCGCCCATGCTCGCGACGACCATCGGCCAGCGTGTCGTCTTCGCCGACGCCGCGCAGTCCGGCCGGCTCGCATCCGAGATCGACGGCGACAGCCCGGCCGCGCGCGAGATCGCGGCGCTGGCCGCCGAGATCGACCGTCTCGGCGTCGGAAGGGCCGCGCCATGACCGAACGCACCGGCAAATCCCGTTTCGCTTCCCGGCCAGCCGATTCCGAAAGCTGGATCAGGGCGGCCGAAACACCGCCGAGCGGCAAGGCCGCCGGCGAAGCGTTCACCGCCCGCCTGACCATCGACATCACGCCCGAGTTGCGCGGCCGCATCAAGGTCGCGGCTTTCCGGCGCGGGATCACCGTCGCCGACATGCTGCGCGACCTGCTCGCGCGAGAATTTCCAGCCTCCGAAGGAGACCAGCCATGACCGGCCATCCGCCGCGCCGGATGCACGGCCGCCCGCTGCCGGACGGGCCTGCGCCCTCCACCACATTGGTCGAGCTGACCTTCGAGAAGCGCAAGGTCGAGCATTGGATACGGTTCGGCCGCAAGAGCTACGAACAGATCATCGACCGCCGCCGTAGCATCGTCGGCTTCGCGCCGGAGAGCGTCTTCGCCTTCGTCCGCTGGGCGTCGGGCGAACATGGCACGATCATCTCGCGCATCGACATCGTGCGCGCCATCGGCCGCGGCGAGCCGTTCCAGACGCTGCCCTTCGTCCGCCCCGGCGGCGACATCCTGTTGCGCCTCGATGGCTGGCCGAAGGTGCAGCGCGCGCTTGCCGCCATCGACGCCGTGGAAGCGCTCGGCCTCGACCCGGCCGACGCCGCGCCGGACTACTGGCGGCACGCCCACAACCGCCTGACCGCCGGTCTTGAGCCGCGCGACTACACGCCGGAGCGTCACGCCGCCTGGCTCCATCGCCGGAGGATCAAGCCATGACGCGGTTCGGCTACGTCATGGTGACGTATTTCGTGACGATGGGCGTCGCCATCGCGGCCTTCATCCCGACGCCGACCAAGCTGATCTGGAACGCGACCGCGAGCGCGCCCATCGGCTTCTACACGGTCGCGCCGGCCGACGCGCTCGACGTGCCCGAGTTGGTCGCCGTCATGCCGCCCGAGCCGCTGGCCGCCTTCATGGCCGAACGCGGCTACATCGCGCGCGGCGTGCCGCTGTTGAAGCGCGTTCTGGGCCTGCCGGGGCAGCGGGTTTGCCGCACTGGCCGCACGATCACGGTGGACGGGATCGAGATGGGCGAGGCGCTGGATCGCGACAGCCTCGGCCGCGATCTGCCCGACTGGCAGGGCTGCCGCGTGATCGGCGACGGCGAGCTTTTCCTCATGAATTGGGACGTCCGCGACAGCCTGGACGGCCGTTACTTCGGACCCATCCCCGCAGATTCCGTCATCGGCCGGGCGCTGCCGCTCTGGACCGATGAGGAAGGCGACGGCCGCTTTGAGTGGCGCGCGCCGACGCACTGACTTCGCTTCCCCACCTCAACCACAGGAGACGTTCCATGCCCCAGATCGGTCAATTCACACGCGAGGAATCCGGCTTTGTCGGCCGTGTCCATACGCTGACCCTGTTCCGCGAACTCACCATCGTTCCCGCCGAAGGTTCCGGCGCGGAGAACGCGCCGGACTACCGCGTCCACCACGGCGCGGAGGACGGGCCAGAGGTCGGCGCTGCGTGGAAACGCACCGGAGAGAAGGCCGGCGAATACCTTTCCGTGCTGCTGGACGATCCCGCCTTGCCGCAGCCGATCCGCGCCAACCTGTTCCGCGACGACGATGCGGGCGCGTCGTGGTCGCTGCACTGGAGCCGCCCGAAACCGCGCGACGAGCGGGACTGAGGCCATGCGGTATCGCGTCATTCTCGCGCTCAAAGGTCTCATCCCTTTGTTCGCGGAAAAGCCGTCTCATCCCTTCGTCCCGCTCGGCGACCAGACGGCCGGCGCGCGCAGCGAAGGTCAGGGGCGGCCATCGGCCGGCGCTTGCGCCTCGCCCTTGACCGCAGCGAGCACGCTGGCAGGCTGGTGGCGTAGCGGAGACAGGCCAGCATGGCGCTATGGTGTCCTCCTGCTGGCGGGCACGCTGTCGCTCGGCAGCGGATCGGCGATGGCTGTTGCGCAATCGACGCCCATTGTCCGCCCCGCCGCCATCGATGTTCATGCCGATCATATCGCGGAGGCGTCGCAGCGGTTCGGCATTCCCGAGCACTGGATTCGCGCGGTGCTGCGCGCCGAAAGCGCGGGGGACGTGCGCGCGGTCTCAATGGCGGGCGCGATGGGATTGATGCAGGTCATGCCCGATACATGGGCAGAGCTGCGCACCCGCCATAGCCTGGGCCGCGATCCCTACGACCCCCGTGACAACGTGATGGCGGGCTCCGCCTACCTGCGCGAGATGTGGGACCGCTACGGCAATGTCGCGGCGATGCTGGCGGCCTACAATGCCGGTCCCGGCCGCTACGACGAATACCTTGCGACCGGCCGCGCATTGCCCGCCGAGACCCGCGCCTATGTTGCCGCGCTCGCGCCCGTTCTCGGCGGCGCGGCTGCATCCGAACCGCCGTCATCGCCGCCGCCCCAGCCGCCGGATTGGCGCGAGGCACCACTTTTCGTCATGGGCTCGGGCGACGCGCGGGCTGTCGCCGCGCCGCCGCCCGAGGTGCGGTCCGGCAACGCTCGCGCAACCGTTCCGGTGCGCGGTCCCGCCGATGCGGAGCCGGAACCCGGCGGCATGTTCGTGGCTCGCGCAGGCGACGGGGAAACGCCATGAGATCGGCGTTTCCCCGCTCATCGCGATCCATTCCGATGTCCAGTCAGGCAGGGTTGCGCGTGGCTGGAGTCCCGGCAGGAAGGGCGGAAAGGGCAGGAAAAGCGGAGGGCAAGATAAAGCAAACCGGCACCACGTCGGGCCGGTTTGGGAAATTGTCTTTGTCTGCACACTGGTTAGCTGGGCCGCGACCGGCACCACGGTTTTTGCTCCGTAGTGCCGGGGTTTCGCGCAAAGCCTTGGCTTTGCTGGGTTTTGACCGGCACTACGGCCCGGAATCGGGCGTTTTCCTGCATTTCTCGCCGGAAACGCGCCCATGAGCGCCGACGATGAAAACCGCTTCCGGCCCAAGCCCGGCCGCATCCGCTCCGACGCGCCGCGCCCGGGCAAGACCAGGAGCTTTCTGACGCAGGCCAAGAAGCTCGCGCGGCAGCACAGCAACCACCCGTCCAGATCGGGGTCGGCCCGATCCCCCACACGGTCGGGCTCCGGCTCCACCACCAAGGGCGGTGGCAGCACGCGCGCCGCCAAGGGACCGGGTGTCCGGCGCGGGCGCGGCGCGGCCTTCGTGCGCGCCCGCGCCCTGTCCGGCGGCTGGCGGCATAGCTCGTCCGGTGTCCGGCGCGTGATCGTCAAAACACGCTACGTCCAAAACGCCGGCAAGAACGGCAAGGCGGCCGCCCACCTGCGCTACATCCAGCGTGACGGAACCTCGCGCGACGGCGAGCGCGGCCAGCTCTATTCAGCCACCGAGGACCGCGCCGATCCCGCCGCCTTCCTCGAACGTGGTCAGGAGGATGATCGCCAGTTCCGGTTCATCATCTCGCCCGAGGACGGCACGGACCTCACCGACTTGACGGCGCACACCCGCGATCTGATGGGCCAGATCGAAGCCGACCTCGGCACGAAGCTCGATTGGGTCGCGGTCAATCATCACAACACCGGCCATCCTCATGTGCATGTCATCGTCCGGGGCAAGGACGATCTGGGGGAGAACCTTGTCATCAACGGCGACTATCTCGCCAACGGCATCCGCGAGCGGGCGAGCGAGCTGACCACGCTGGAGCTTGGCCCCGTGACCGAGATCGAGCAGAGCCGCAAACTGTCGGCCGAGATCGACCACGACCGTTTCACCCGCATCGACCGGGCGATGACCGAAGAAGCCGAGGACAGGTTTGTCGATCTTCGCCATGAACCGGCCGATCACAAACGCCAGTTCAACCGGACGCTGCGCCTGCGCCGCCTCGCCAAGCTGGAAAAAATGGGGCTGGCGACCGAGCACGCGCCGGGCGTCTGGGAGTTGAGTGAGCGCATGGAGCCGACCTTGCGCGAGTTGGGCGAACGCGGCGACATCATCCGCTCCATCCACAAGGCGTTGAAGGCCGATGGCCTGGAGCGTGATCCCATGAGCTTCCAAATCCATGACGGAGCGCCCGAGACGCCCATCGTCGGCCGCGTCGTGGACAAGTATCTGTCCGACGAGATGGGCGAGAACCTGACCGTGGTGGTGGACGGGATCGACGGTCGCACGCACCATATCGGCGGCATCGCGCCCGAGCGACTTGAGGACGCCCGCATCGGTAGCATCGTCCAACTCGGCCCGACCGATACCGCGAGCCGTCCATCCGACCGCGCCATTGCCGCCATGGCGGAGGACGGCATCTATCGGCCGAGCCGCCATCTTGAGCAAGCGAAGTTCGAGGGTCGCGTTCCCGGCGGCGATCATGAGGGCTATGTCGATGCCCATGTGCGTCGGCTAGAGGCATTGCGCCGCGCCGGGATCGTCGAGCGGATCGACGCCGACCATTGGCGCATCCCCGAAGATTTCGAGAACCGTGCCGCCGCCTATGATGCCGGCCGCAACCGGCAGGCCAGCGTCCGCGTGCTGTCGGCCTTCGATCTGGAAAAGCAGATCGGCGCGGACGGTGCGACCTGGCTCGACCGGCGGATGCTGGCGAACGACGCATCGGATCTCGCTCCGGCCGGATTCGGTCAGCAGGTTCGCGAGGCGATGGACCAGCGCCGCGATCATCATATTGAACAGAACGACGCTACCCGCCAGCAGAATGGCCGCGTCTTCTATCGGCGCAACCTTCTCGCCACCCTGCGCGAGCGCGAGGTTGCCCTCGTTGGCGCGGAGATGATGGAGAGCAAGGCGCTGCCGTTCCGCGCCGCGACGGACGGTGAGACCGTCAGCGGCAAGTTCACCGGCACCGTGCAGCTATCGAGCGGCAAGTTCGCCATGGTCGAAAAATCCCATGAGTTCACCCTTGTCCCGTGGCGGCCGGTCATCGACCGCCAGCTCGGGCGCGATGTTGCTGGCGTCGTGCAGGGCGGTTCGGTGTCGTGGCAGTTGGGACGGCAGAGGGGGCTGGGCTTGTAGTCGAACCGACTGGTTGACTTTCCAAGGTCGCCATCTTAAATCTACACTCAACGTCAGGTTTAGATGGGTGCAGATTTGTCGTCCCTCATGCAGATCGGGGAACTGTCGGAGCGTGCAGGCGTCAGCCATCGCACCATCCACTACTACGAACGGCTCGGCCTTGTCGCGCCGGCTGAACGTGAGGGCGCGGGCTACCGCTACTATGACGAAACCGCCTTCAAACGGCTGGAGAAGATTGCCGCACTTAAAAGGCTTGGCCTCAGTCTCGATGAGATCGCCGCCGTCATCGACCTGTATTTCGAGGACGGAACGGGCATCAAGGGCAAGGAAAAGGTGCTTGAAATCCTCCAAGCCCATCTGGTGAAGGCCGATGCTCAGCTTGACGAGTTGACAGCGTTCAAACGCGATCTCGAAGCGAACATCGCCCGTATGCACCGTCTGATCGCCGCCGCGAAATGTGAATGAACGCAGAAAGGATGCCCATAGGTGCGCCCTCAATCTCAAGCTAACGTCAGGTTACATAATGGAGATGCGCCTATGACATTGCGTCATGCGGGGCTGCTCGGATTCGTGATGGCATCCGGTTTCCTGATCGTCGGCCAGATTTACATGGTCATTCCGCTGATTGAGGACATTGCGGCACGTTTCGATGTTTCTCCGGCTAATGCCGGGTTTGTAGGGACGGCGTTCGGATTTGCCTATGCGGCGGGTTTTCTGGTTTTCGGTCCTCTATCTGATCGCTTCGGACGCAGGCGCGTGATCGTCCTCGGGTTGATCGCCACCGCCTTGGCAACGCTGCTCGTTGCTTTCGCACAGAATTTCGGCCTCCTGCTAGCCGCTCGCGCCGTCCAAGGCTTCGCGGCATCGACTTTCCCACCGGCGGCGTTGTCTCTGGTGGCCGAGGACTTGCCGCCCCGACAGCGCGCCTTCGGCATATCGCTCATGAGCTTCGCCTTTCTCGGCGCGGCTCCCCTTTCGCAATTTCTCGCCGCACAGGTATCCGGCGGATTGCCAGCGATCATGCTCTGGCTGGCACCTCTTTATCTGTTCGGCGCTGCTGGAATGTTCTTCACTGCCCGTTCCGTCAGCTCCGTGGCATCGTCCGAGGGCGCGGGCACCGAACAACGCACAAGACCCTTGCTCCATGACCCCGGCATCATCGCCGCGTGGGCTGCTGCGGGGACCGTGCTGTTTGGTTTCGTATCGTTTCATGCGGGTGCTCAGGCGCTCGGCGTAGTCAGGAACTTTGACCTCCAAGTTCTTCGCCTTGTCGGTCTGCCGACATTGCTGCTCACATTCGCCGCCACACCGCTGACCCGGCGACACGGCGCTCCGGTCACGGCCCGTATCGGTCTCGGGCTGGCTGCGCTGGCGCTCGGCATTGCGGCTACGGGCGTGTCGGCGCTGGTGACGACCGCGAGCGTCCTGCTGTCCGCAGGTGTAGCCCTCGCAGTGCCGGGCCTGATCGCTACGGTTGCAGGCCGGGCCAGCGATGGCAATCGCGGTCTTGCGCTGGCGATCTACAGCTTCCTGCTCTTTTTCGGGGCGAGCATCGCACCGCCCGTCGCGCATGCTCTGATGCAGACAGGCTCCGTGGCTGGATGGCTTCTCCCGGCTTCCTTATTCGCTCTCGCGGCAATCGGGTTGACCGTTTTCACGCCGATTTCCCAACGACCTCCCGGAAGATGATGGCCCGCTCCGGGTTCGCCCGGCGGTCGCGCTGGAACAAAGCCGAAATCCAAAGGACAGTAATATGGGCAAGAACACCATTGTCGTTTGCGGTCATGGTCCGGGCATATCCGATGCCATGGCGCGAAGGTTCGGCAGGGCGGGCCATCCAGTTGCGATCATCGCGCGTAACGGTGAGCGTCTTAACAAAGCTGCTTCTGCACTCAAAGCCGAAGGGATCACGGTTGAACCATTCATCGCTGATCTCGGCGACGTCGAGGCAGTGAAAGCGACTATTGAAGCTGTCCGCTCGACACTCGGTCCAATCGAAATCCTCCATTGGAACGCTTTCAACGACATTGATGGTGATCTTCTTTCGCTCCAACCAGATCATCTGCGCGACAGTTTGAATGTTCGCGTCATCGGCTACCTTGCAGCGGTGCAAGCCAGCCTCGCCGATCTTGAGGTGAACGGCGGCGCTGTTTTAGCCACCAGCGGCATTATGGCTTTCGACCTGCCCGAGATAGATGCCATGGCAAGCAGATATGCTGCGCTCGCCATACCGGCAGCGGCCCAGCACAAGGCCAATGGCATTCTCCGTCATACCCTTGATCCGCGCGGCATTTTTGTCGGCGAGGTCATCGTCAACGGCTTCGTCAAAGGCACCCCCGGCGCTTCCGTCCAAATCGCGACCATAGACCCCAACGATGTTGCCGAGACCTTCTGGAGCCAGCTTGCCGCTCGAACCGATCACTCTGTTGTCTTCAACGGAGCAACCACCGCGCAATCGCAGTCCTGAATACAACCCCTCCCAAAACCAAGGAAGATCACGATGAAACTACTGCATATCAATGCCTCGACCCGTGGAGCGAAAAGCGAGTCGCTTGCTGTTGCGCGGCATCTCATTGCGGAACTGCAAAACCGGACGTCTATCGAGCTGGACGAATACAATCTGTTCGAGGATGAACTGCCCAAGTTCGACGGCCTTGCCGTAGGAGCGAAGATGGCCCTGTTCACCGGCTCGGAGGCGGAAAGCGACCAAAAGGCGGCTTGGGAAAAGATCAAGGCAGTGTTTGATCGTTTCGCTTCCGCCGATGTTTATGTGTTCAACGTGCCTCTTTGGAACAACGGCATCCCGTATGTTCTGAAGCAGTTCATTGACGTTGTTACCCAGCCTGGCTGGACAATGGGTTTCGACGTGGAGAAGGGCTACACAGGTCTGCTCAACGGAAAGAAAGCCTATGTGGTCCATGCGAGCGGCGTATATTATCAGGGCATCCCCGATAATTTTGGCTCTGACTTCTCCACGTCCTATCTGGACGACTGGCTGAAGTTTATTGGCGTCGAAGATGTGGAGCACATCCATGTCGCACCGACAGTTGTGAACGCCGATTTTGCAAAGACCAAGACTGATGCAGAAACGAAGGCTTCCCAACTGGCAAGCTCTGTCGGTTAGGCGAGAGCGGGAAATCAATTGACGGACAGGCGATATGCGGCGGCGAATATTGAGAAAGGAGCCTGCGACTTCACCGCCGCCATCGCTTTTGCATAGTCGCAGGATTCCCATGGCGTCGCTGATCCAGACGCTCGCCGTCGCCGAGTATCTGAACTTCCGCCACGCCGCCGCTGCGCTGGGGCTGAGCCAGTCGGGCATCAGCGCGCGGGTGAAGACGCTGGAGCAAGACCTTGGCGTTCGCCTGTTCGAGCGCCATGCGCGCGGCGTGAGGCTGACCGAGGCCGGAGAGCATTTCGTCGAGGGCGTCGCGGCCGGCCTCGACCAGATCGATCTTGCCCTCAAGACCATCGGCACGATCACGCGGGGAGAGACCGGCCGGCTCCGCATCGGTGTCCACACCCTGATCCCCGGCAGCTTCCTCGCCAAGCTGCTGGAACGCTACCGGGAACTGCATCCCAGCATCGAGATCGAGATTGCCGAGGCAACCGCCCGCGAAAGCGTCATGCAGCTTCGCGCGGATCGGCTCGATCTGACCTTCGTGGCGGGCGTCCCCGAAATCCCCGACTGTCACGCGCGGCGTATCTGGAGAGAACGTCTTCTGGCCGTGCTGCCTTCCGGCCACTTGCTTGCCAGCTTCGCGGGCGTCACATGGCCCGATCTGGCAAAAGAGACATTTCTTGTCCGCCATGGTGGCACCGGCCCGCAGGTCCACGACCATATCATGCTGCGCCTGGCCGGACGCATGCCGCCGCCCGCCATCCAGCGTTTCGGCGTCGAGCGCGCGACGCTTCTGTCCATGGTCGCGCAGGGCTACGGCATCACGGTTGCCGGCGAAGCGACGGCGCTGATGCACGCGCCGGGCGTGGCGTTCCTGCCGATCACGGACGAGCGGGAACCCGTCGTCTTCTCCGCTGTCTGGTCGCCTCACAACCGCAGCCCGGCGCTGAGAAACCTGCTCGCCCTGGCCGACAGGATGGCACGATCAGCCTGATTTCCGCACAAGCTCGCCGGGCTCATCCAACGCATCGGTCGTGACCATCGGCGGCAAGATCATGGGCACAGTGCATGAGAGTTCGTTATCGCAGAAGTTTGGACGGCAATCATCTATGTCCTTCAGCACCTCATCTGATATTCTCATACGGACCGAAGCCATAGGTCAGAGGATAAGGTTGCATGGAACATGGTGGATGGAAGGACCGCATTCACTCTCCCATCCCGGTTTCCGACGTTTCGATCCTTCCTATCACTCAAGCTACGACAGCCACGTTCACAGAACTCTACTTCAGACTGACGTTTCTGTTTTTTGTTCAAGCGGGGTCCAAAAGAGTTCTTTGTCCATACAATGGTGAGTTGATCGGCGAAGCGGGAGACTTGATGATTTTTCCGCCCGGATCAGTGGTGACGATGGAAAATCGCCCGATCCTGAAAGACAGCTACAGGGCGGATGGCGTGTGCTTCACGCATGAGCTGGTCGATGCTGTTTTCTCGAACCAACGGCTACGGAACGACACGCCGGGCATCCAGATCTTGCGCGCAATTCCCCACCGGCCGTTTCAAATACTCGATCTCATCAGGGAGACGCTCGACAATGAAGATCTGCCCCCGCCGATCAGGCAGCACAGACTTCTCGAACCCTTGATCTGGTTGCGGCACAACAGGGTCAGTCTTCCGACCCGAGATGAAGAACTGCCCCTTAGCAAAGTGCGGCGTCTGATCGAAACCGATCTCAGCCATCCATGGCGCGTCTCGGAGGTGGCGGGGCATTTTGCCATGAGCGAGGCAAGCCTGCGCCGCTGGCTTGCGAGATCGGGACACGGCTTCGCGCGGATTCTGCTGAACACACGTCTTGAAAGGGGTCTCACCCTTTTGCAGACGACAGATGTTCCCGTTTCACAGATCGCGCTGGAATGCGGGTTCAAAACACCCTCTCACTTTTCCGATTCCTTTCGGAAAAGATTCGGGATCAAGCCAAAGTCGATCCGTTCAGCGGAAGATTGATCGTTTTTCGACAGTCTTTGCATGTTTACTGGAAGCACATCATCCGGCGACCGACTATCTCTGGAGCATGTTCAACCCCTTGGCCAAGGAGCCTGCTCATGCTTCAAAAAACCCTCATTGCCGGTCTGCTGCTCGCCGGGGCGACGGCTACAACCGCCAGCGCGCAGGACTTCCGCTTGTCCAGCACGTCGATCGCCGAAGGCGCGCAACTTGAGAACAGCTATGTCTTCGCGGGCTTCGGATGTGACGGCGGTAATGTGTCGCCGCAACTCTCGTGGTCGGGTGCGCCGGAAGGCACACGGAGCTTCGCGATCACCGCATATGATCCGGACGCGCCGACGGGTTCGGGCTGGTGGCACTGGAATGCGGTGAACCTCCCTGCATCCGTGACCTCCGTCGAGCTTGGTGCGAGCGGAAACGGCACGATGCCGGAAGGCACCATCGAAATCACCAATGATTACGGGGCGGCTGGTTTCGGTGGCGCTTGTCCGCCTCCGGGTGAAGTGCATCGCTACATCTTCACCGTGCATGCTCTTTCGACGGAGAAGTTGGAATTGCCGGAGAACCCCAGCAACGCCTTGGTCGGGTTCATGATCGGTGCAAATACGATCCAGAGCACCCGTATTACTGCTGTCTATAGCCGCTAGGGTGAATCTCGAATACGGCGGCGCATGTTGGGAAGCGAACCAGAGCCTTCCTCCGCGCCGTCGCTTTCGCGTCGCCGCCAGATTCTCTCGGCCCAGCCGAGGGCACTGGAGCGAATGCCTATGTGCGATAAATCCAAGCTAGGTGAAGCCCGGATTGCCCGCGAGCAGGAAATCCCGCACATAGACGACACGGGAATGGCGCAACGCGGGCTTGTTCCAGGCGAGATAGAGCGTGTTTTCCGGTATCGCGCCCGGTGTCGGAAGCACGACGAGCTGACCGGCTTTTACCGCATCCGCGCAGAGGTAATCCGGCAGCACCGTCCAGCCCGCGCCGGCTTTCGCCATCTCCAGAAGAAGCCGCAGGTCCGGCGCGGTCGCCACGGCCTGCATTTCGGCCGCCTTCTCGAACACCCGCTGGAAGAACTCACGCACCAGCGGCAGAGTTTCGCCATAGGCAATACACGGCAGGCCACACAGGAATCCGGCCGTCACGTTCCTGGCTTTCGCCCGTTCGGCAATGCCGGGTGCCGCGACCGGCAGCAATCGTTCGCGGCCTATCTCGGCAAAGCCATACGCCTTGCCGTCCGGTGGCGAGGCCGTGATGGCAAGATCGGCATGTCCTTCGTCGAGCGCGGTATAGATACGCACGCGGTCGCCCGTCTGGATGCGCAGCCGCAAGCCTTCGGAGATGAGTGGCGCAAGCGCCGGTGCCACGCGCAGCGACAGATATTCGGCTGGTCCAACGATATGCACCGTCCCGCTCAGTTGGGACGAGCGCGCCTGCGCCGCGTTTACCGTCGCCTCGATCCCGTCGAGGTTCGCGGCGATGGACCGGGCGAGATCATCGGCGGCCGCCGTGGGGGCCACTCCGCGCGCCTGCCGGATGAACAGCGGCTTGCCCAGCATGGTTTCCAGCGCAGCGATGTGCGCCGAAGCGGCGGGCTGGGTGATGCCGAGCCGCTGCGCTGCTCGCGTCAGGGAGCCAGCGCGATAAGTGTCGAGAAAGGTGCGCAGATAAATGAGGTGGTTCATGCGGTCTCAGCCATAGGATTATTTATGCCTGATAGCATGAGGAATGATTTCTGTCGCGATCTTCGATCGGGCATGTTTTGCTCATCACAAGGAGCAAACACATGACCGAAGATACCAGGAAGACCAATATCCTGATGGTTCTCACCTCTGCCAGCACCATGGGCGACAGTGACAAGGCGACCGGCTTGTGGTTCGAGGAACTGGCCACGCCCTACTTTGCGTTCATCGACGCGGGCGCGTCTGTCACACTCGCCTCGATCAAGGGCGGTCCCGCACCCATTGATCCGCGCTCCGTTAAGGCGAAGGGCGAGAATGAGACGAGCGTCGACCGCTTTCTCAATGATGCAGCCGCCACCAAGGCGCTGAACGACACCGTTCCGGTCTCGGCCATCCACGTTACGCCATTTGACGCCGTGTTTCTGCCGGGCGGTCACGGAACCATGTGGGACTTGCCCGAAAGCGCCGAACTGACCGCACTGCTCGGCAAGGCGTGGACCGATGGCAAGGTGGTGGCGGCTGTCTGCCACGGTCCGGCCGGTCTGGTGAACGCCACGGATGAAACCGGCTCGCCGCTGGTGAGCGGCCGCCGCGTCACCGGCTTTTCCGACAGCGAGGAACGCGCTGCCGGTCTGGACACGGCCGTTCCGTTCCTTCTGGAAACCCGCCTGCGCGAGCTGGGCGGCCGTTATGAAAGTGCCGCCGACTTCCAGCCCTTTGCCATTGCGGATGGGCGGCTTGTCACCGGGCAGAATCCCGCATCGTCCGCACTCACGGCCAAGCTGACGCTTGAGGCGCTTGCGGATTCGATATGAATGCGCTGGTCACGCGCCCTCAGTTCGGCATCGCTCTTATCATCCTGTCGACGCTGGTCTTCGCGCTACAGGATGGCGTATCGCGCTATCTGGGGTCTCACTACAGCATCATCACCATCGTCGCGATCCGTTTCTGGGTCTTCGCCGCAGTCGCCATCGGTCTTTCCATGGCAAGTGAAGGGGGTATTCGCAGGGTAGCCCGCTCGACGGTGCCGTGGATGCAGGTCGCGCGTGTCGGACTGCTGATTGTCCAAATCTGGTTGACCATTGCGGGCTTTGTCAGCCTTGGCCTGATACCGGCACACGCCATCTTCGCCATCAACCCCTTGCTGGTCGCGGCGCTGGCGTGGCCCATCCTCGGCGAAGCGGTCGATTGGCGGCGGGGAGCCGCAATCTTCGCCGGCATGATGGGGATGCTGGTGATCCTTCGCCCGGGCTTTCAGGTGTTCGATCCAGCCGCGATCTTTCCGCTCGCAGGGGCGCTTCTGTTTGCGCTCTACTCGCTTCTGACCCGACGTGTCGCTCGACACGATGACGCCGCAACCACATTCTTCTACACGGGTGTCGGAGGCGCGATCTTGAGCACGGTTGCGTTACCCTTCTTCTGGACGCCGATCATCGGCATAGTCGATTACCTTCTAATCGCCGCGCTTTGCGCGCTCGCGATATTGGGTCACTTCCTGCATATCAGAGCTTACGCGATGGCCGAGGCGAGCGTCCTACAGCCATTCTCCTACTTCCAACTGATCTTCATCGTCGCGCTCGGGCTCATGCTTTTCGGCGAGTCCTTGGACGGTTGGACAATCGCCGGGGCCGGACTGATCGTGCTTGCGGGCCTTTATACGCTGCGAAACCCGGCAGCCATGTCCCGTCGATCAGAAGATGCAGCAGGCGGTCGATGATAGATCGCGTCAGGAAGATGCAGACAGATGAGGGATAGCCGAGGGTCAGCCATGAGTTTCGCGTGGCCTATACTGCCGCATTTTTCGCCAGCCGAAGCATAGTCCATGCGCCGGCAGCAGCGTCATTCTCAGATCGGAGAAGAAAAGCCGCCGGCGCTTTATCTTTCACCTTTGCTTCGCGGTCGCATCCCCATGGCATCGCTGGTCCAGACGCTCGCCGTTGCCGAATATCTGAACTTCCGTCATGCCGCCGCTGCGCTGGGGCTGAGCCAGTCGGGCATCAGCGCGCGGGTGAAGACGCTGGAGCAAGACCTTGGCGTTCGCCTGTTCGAGCGCCATGCGCGCGGCGTGAGGCTGACCGAGGCCGGAGAGCATTTCGTCGAGGGCGTCGCGGCCGGCCTCGACCAGATCGACCATGCCCTCAAGACCATCGGCACGATCACGCGGGGAGAGACCGGCCGGCTCCGCATCGGTGTCCACACCCTGATCCCCGGCAGCTTCCTCGCCAAGCTGCTGGAGCGCTACAGGGAACTGCATCCCGGCATCGAGCTCGAGATTGCCGAGGGAGCCGCCCGCGAGTGCATCATGCAGCTTCGCGCGGATCGGCTTGACCTGACGTTCGTGGCGGGCTCGCCCGAGATTTCCGATTGTCATTCGCGCCGCATATGGAGCGAAAGGCTTGTGGCGGCGCTGCCATCGAACCATTCGCTTGTCGGCGGCGCGGGTGTTACCTGGGCCGATCTGGCGAGCGAGACCTTCCTTGTCCGCCATGGCGGCACCGGCCCGCAGGTCCACGACCATATCATGCTACGCTTGGCCGGACGCATGCCGCCGCCCGCCATCCAGCGGTTCGCCGTCGAACGCGCGACGCTGCTGTCCATGGTCGCACAGGGCTATGGTATCACGATTGCCGGCGAAGCGACGGTGCTGATGCACGCGCCGAGCGTTGAGTTCCTGCCAGTCACGGACGAGCCGGAACCCGTCGTCTTCTCCGCTGTCTGGTCGCCTCACAACCGCAGCCCGGCGCTGAGGAACCTGCTCGCCCTGGCCGACAGGATGGCGCGATCAGCCTGATTTCCGCACAAGCTCGCCGGGTTCGATCTCCAACGCATCTGCGATCTGTCCAAGCACCGTCACGCTTGCGGATACGTCAGCACGCTCAATCGCGCCGATATAGCGCGAACTGAGGCCCGCCCGCTCGGCCAGTTCTTCTTGCGTCAGCTTTTTGTCATGACGTGCCCGACGCAGGTTCCTCGCCATGACCTCCTTGAGATCCATGGCGCGATGGGAACCAGCACAGGAACGATCATTCTAGGAATGATCGTTCCGATTCGTCCTGACATCGGCTATACAGTCATGCAGTGCCCTGAGAGGAAGGCGTCAGATGCGTGTCAAACCCGAGCTTGACCCCGATGTTGACGATGAAGCCCCGAGCGGTCCCGACATCACCATCTACGACGAGGAGCATTTCGTGACCTATCTCCGCCTGCTCGACGCCGAGACGGACGGGGCGGACTGGACGGAGGTGGCGCGGATCGTCCTTCACCGCGATCCCGTCGCGGAAGAAGACCGCACCCGCCATTGCTGGGAAAGCCATCTGGCCCGCGCGCAATGGATGAAGAAGAAGGGCTATCGCCGGATTCTCGAACAGGCCGTCGAGGAAGAACGCGCCAAGCGGCCGGGCTGACACAACCCGTCCTATTTGCCGCCGATAGTATCCGGCAGCCCTCCCGATTCACTTTTCCTGTTGCCTGTCTCCAATTTGCCTACTCTCTGATCGGCTCCGTCCCTTTTGCCGACTGGAGCCCGTATGCGCGGAGGCCGAATCCTTTGGGGTCAGATCGCCGTGGTCTTCACCATCGTTCTGGTGACGACCTGGGCGGCGACGCAATGGACCGCATGGCGGCTGGGTTTTCAGCCCCAGCTTGGAGCGCCATGGTTCGAGCTGGCCGGCTGGCCCATCTACTACCCGCCGGCGCTGATCTGGTGGTGGTATGCGTTCGACGCCTATGCGCCGTCGATCTTCGTCGAGGGCGGCATCATCGCCGCGTCCGGCGGTTTCATCGCCATCGCGGCGGCCATCCTCATGTCGATCATCCGGGCACGGGAAGCGCGCAACGTCGCCACCTACGGATCGGCGCGATGGGCCGAGGATCACGAAATCCGCGCCGCCGGTCTGCTCAGCCCCGACGGCGTGGTGTTGGGCCGATACCGCCGCGACTATCTGCGCCATGACGGGCCGGAGCACGTCCTATGCTTCGCCCCGACGCGCAGCGGCAAGGGCGTCGGGCTGGTGGTGCCGACGCTGCTGACCTGGCCGGGAAGCTGCATCGTCCATGACATCAAGGGCGAGAACTGGACGCTAACAGCCGGCTTCCGCGCGAAGCATGGCCGCGTCCTGCTGTTCGATCCGACCAATGCCGGATCGTCCGCCTACAATCCTTTGCTGGAGGTCAGGCAAGGCGAGTGGGAGGTCAGGGACGTTCAGAATATCGCGGATATTCTGGTCGATCCCGAAGGCAGCCTCGACAAGCGCAACCATTGGGAAAAGACCAGCCATAGCCTGCTGGTCGGCGCGATCCTGCATGTTCTCTATGCGGAGAAGGACAAGACTCTGGCGGGCGTCGCCAACTTCCTGTCCGATCCCCGCCGTCCGGTCGAGGCGACCCTGCGCGCGATGATGGACACGCCGCATCTCGGCGAGGCCGGCGTTCATCCCGTCATCGCGTCGTCGGCGCGCGAGTTGTTGAACAAGTCCGAGAACGAACGGTCGGGCGTGTTGAGCACCGCCATGTCGTTTCTCGGCCTCTATCGCGATCCCGTGGTGGCGCGAGTCACGGCACGATGCGACTGGCGCATTGCCGATCTGGTCGGCAGCCGCCAGCCGGTCACGCTCTATCTGGTCGTGCCGCCGTCCGACATCAACCGGACGAAACCCTTGATCCGGCTCATCCTGAATCAGATCGGCAGGCGGCTGACCGAGGAATTGAACACCTCCGGCACGCGCCATCGCCTGTTGTTGATGCTCGACGAGTTTCCCGCGCTCGGCAGATTGGATTTCTTTGAATCCGCGCTCGCCTTCATGGCGGGCTACGGCCTCAAGTCCTTCCTGATCGCGCAGAGCCTCAACCAGATCGAGCGCGCCTATGGGGCGAACAACAGCGTGTTGGACAATTGCCATGTCCGCGTCACCTTCGCCACGAACGACGAAAGGACGGCAAAAAGGATCAGCGACGCGCTCGGCACCGCGACCGAACTGCGCGATTCCACCAATTTCGCGGGCCATCGTCTCGCGCCGTGGCTGGGGCATCTCATGGTGTCGCGGCAGGAGACCGCCCGGCCGTTGATGACGGCGGGCGAGGTGATGCAGCTTCCGCCCAGCGACGAGATCGTCATGGTGGCGGGGACGCCGCCGATCCGTGCCACCAAAGCCCGCTATTTCGAGGATGCGCGGTTTCAGGAACGCATCCTGACCCCGCCCGATCCGGCATCCGCCTCTACCGCGCCTGGCCCGTCATCCGACGACTGGTCGAGCCGCGTGGTCGTGGCGGCGAGCCATGCAACGAGTGCCGACGCCGGGACGGACGGCGATCCGGCCAATGCCGGCATCCGTCGCGAGCCGGAATTACCCGACCACGAGGAAATTATCCCGCCGCCGCCGTCCCCCGCGCAGGAGTTCGCGTTTCTGGACGACGAGCCGGACATCGACGCGGCCAAGGCCCGCGCCATGCGCCAGCGCACGCGGATGGTGGCGCGGCAGGTTTCCATGAACCCCGACGACGGAATCGAACTTTGAGGGAAAACCCATGACGAACCGAACCCGCATCAACGTCTATCTTGCCCCCGACCTGCTCGGCGAAGTGAAGACGCTGGCCTTCCGCCGCAAGGTCGCCCAATCCAAGATCGTCGAGGCGGCGGTGGCATCCTTCCTGTCCGGCGACACGGGCGAACAGCTTGAAGCGGCCATGTCGCGTCGCCTCGACAAGCTCGGCCGCCAGATCGACACGCTCGATGAAGATCTCGCCGTGCTCGGCGAGACTATCTCGCTCTTCATCCGCTTCTGGCTGACCATAACGCCGCCCTTGCCCGAAGGATCGCAATCCGCCGCAAGGACGAAGGGGGCAGAACGGTTCGAGGGTTTCATGCAGACGCTCGGCAAACGGCTGGCGACGGGCGACAGGTTTCTCAAGGAACTGGCCCGAGACATCGAATCGCAAACTGGCGATTCCGGGTCATCCGAACACCCGGAGGATTGAGCGGAAGTATTCAATCCATCCTATTTGCCGCCGATCACCGCCGATGGCCGCACGGGCTTAGATAGTTGTTGAACCAGCCCAAAATCAGGTTCTTTTAATCGACCCCGATGCGGGGACCGTCTGTCGCGCCCCGTGAGGAAACGGGGCCGAGATGACCGCCACACACAACAGACCGGAAGCGATCCGGCGCGGCGCGCGTATGTTGCGCACCGCGCTCGGCCTGTCCATCGCCCGGTTTCTGGACGACCCGGCCGTGGTCGAGGTGATGCTGAATCCCGATGGCCGCCTCTGGGTGGATCGGCTTTCGGAAGGGCTGGCCGATACCGGCGAGACGCTGAGCGCCGCCGATGGCGAACGCATCGTGCGCCTGGTTGCCCATCACGTCGGCGCGGAAGTTCATGCCCGATCCCCGCGTGTCTCGGCCGAGTTGCCGGAAACCGGGGAGCGGTTCGAGGGATTGTTGCCGCCCATCGTCGCGTCGCCCGCTTTCGCCATCCGAAAACCCGCCGTCGCGGTGTTCGTGCTCGATGACTATGTGGCGGCTGGCATCATGTCGGAGGGTCAGGCCGCGACGTTGCGCGCAGCCGTCGAGTCCCGCGCCAACATCCTCGTCGCCGGGGGCACCAGCACGGGCAAGACCACGCTGACCAACGCGCTGCTCGCCGAGGTGGCGAAGACCGCCGATCGCGTCGTCATCATCGAGGATACGCGCGAGCTGCAATGCGCCGCGCCGAACCTCGTCGCCATGCGCACCAAGGATGGCGTGGCGACGCTCTCCGATCTCGTGCGGTCCTCGCTGCGCCTGCGCCCCGACCGCATCCCCATCGGCGAGGTGCGCGGTCCCGAAGCCCTCGACCTTCTGAAAGCCTGGGGCACGGGGCACCCCGGCGGCATCGGCACCATCCATGCCGGCACCGGCATCGGTGCGCTGCGCCGGCTTGAACAGCTCATCCAGGAAGCTGTCATCACCGTCCCGCGCGCGCTGATCGCCGAGACCATCGACCTCGTTGCCGTCCTTTCCGGGCGCGGTTCCGCGCGCCGGCTTGCCGAACTCGCCCGCGTCGAAGGGCTCGGGCCGGACGGCGACTACCGCATCACCCCTGCAACCCGAGCCCCCAACCCAACAGGAGAACTCACATGATCCGCCATGCCATTCGCATGCGCCGCCATATCGCGACGGCTGCCACCTTCACCTATGTCAGCCTGTTTCTGGCACCGGCCGCCCATGCCTCCGGCTCGTCGATGCCGTGGGAAGCGCCCCTTCAATCCATCCTTCAGTCCATCGAGGGGCCGGTCGCCAAGATCGTCGCCGTCATCATCATCATCGTCACCGGCCTGACGCTGGCCTTCGGCGATACGGGCGGCGGCTTTCGCAAGCTGATCCAGATCGTCTTCGGCCTGTCGATCGCATTCGCCGCATCGAGCTTCTTCCTGTCGTTCTTCTCTTTCGGCGGCGGGGCGCTCATCTGATGGCGGCCGGCCTCGAACAACTCGACGCGGTGCCGGGCTTTTCCGTTCCGGTCCACAGGGCGCTGACCGAGCATATCCTGCTCGGCGGCGCACCGCGCGCCATCGCCATCATGAACGGAACGCTGGCCGGGGCCGTGGGCCTCGGCCTGCGCCTCTGGCTGGTCGGCATCGCCATTTGGGCTATCGGCCATTTCGCTGCCGTGTGGGCGGCGAAACGCGATCCCCTCTTTGTCGAGGTCGGGCGGCGGCACCTCCGCATCCCCGGCCATCTGGCGGTTTGAGGGAGGCGCGTCGATGATGAACCTTGCCGAATACCGCCGCAACGCCGCCCGGCTCGCCGACTATCTGCCATGGGCCGCGCTGGTCGGCCAAGGCGTCGTGCTCAACAAGGACGGCAGTTTCCAAAGGACCGCGAAGTTTCGCGGTCCCGATCTGGACAGCGCCGTGGCGGCCGAGCTGGTCGCCGTCGCCGGCCGCATCAACAACGCTGTGCGCCGTCTCGGATCGGGCTGGAGCATCTTCGTCGAGGCGCAGCGCAGCGAAGCCGCGACCTATCCCGACAGCACCTTTCCCGACCCGGCATCGGCGCTGGTCGATGCCGAGCGCAAGGCCGGTTTCGAGGAAGCGGACGCGCATTTCGTGTCCGGCTACTTCCTGACCCTCCTGTGGCTGCCGCCTGCCGAGGAAGCCGCCCGTGCGGAAACATGGCTCTACGAGGGCCGCGAGAAAACCGGCGTGGACCCTTGGGAGTTGCTGCGCGGCTTCATCGACCGCACCGACCGCGTGCTGGCCTTGCTCGATGGCTTCATGCCCGAGTGCCGTTGGTTGGATGACGGCGCGACTCTGACTTATCTCCATTCCACCATCTCGACCAACCGGCATCGCGTGCGCGTGCCCGAGGTGCCGATGCACCTCGACGCGCTACTCGCCGACCAGCCCTTGACCGGCGGGCTGGAGCCGCGCCTTGGCGACGCGCATCTGCGCGTCCTGACCATCGTGGGATTCCCGACCGCGACGACGCCGGGCCTGCTCGACGAAATGAATCGCCTGCCGTTCCCCTACAGGTGGAGCACGCGGGCCATCCTCATGGACAAGACCGATGCGACCCGGTTGCTGACCCGCATCCGCCGCCAATGGTTTGCCAAGCGCAAGAGCATCGCCGCGATTCTGAAAGAGGTGATGACGAACGAGGCGTCCGCGCTTGTGGACACCGACGCGGCGAACAAGGCGCTCGACGCCGACATGGCCTTGCAGGAGCTTGGGGCGGACGTGGCGGGCATGGCCTACGTCACGGCCACCGTCACCGTTTGGGATGCCGACCCGCGCATTGCCGACGAGAAGCTGCGCCTTGTCGAGAAGATCGTTCAGGGCCGCGACTTCACCGCCATGGCCGAGACCGTCAACGCAGTTGACGCATGGCTCGGCAGCCTGCCGGGACACGCATACGCGAATGTCCGCCAGCCGCCCATCAGCACCTTGAATCTCGCCCATATGATCCCGCTTTCGGCGGTGTGGGCGGGGCCGGAACGGGACGAGCATTTCGGTGCGCCCCCTTTGCTCTTTGGAAAGACCGAAGGCTCAACCCCGTTCCGGTTATCCCTTCATATCGGCGACGTAGGGCACACCCTTGTCGTCGGCCCCACGGGCGCGGGCAAATCCGTGTTGCTCGCCCTCATGGCCTTGCAGTTCCGGCGCTACGCAGGATCGCAGGTCTTCGCCTTCGACTTCGGCGGCAGCATCCGCGCCGCCTCGCTCGCCATGGGCGGCGACTGGCACGACCTTGGCGGCGGGCTGACGGAAGGGGCCGAGGCATCTGTCTCGCTCCAGCCGCTTGCCCGCATACACGACACCTATGAACGCGCATGGGCGGCGGACTGGATCGCCGCCATCCTCATGCGCGAGGGCATCGCCATCACGCCCGAAGTGAAGGAGCATATCTGGACTGCTCTGACTTCGCTGGCGTCCGCGCCGGTTGAGGAACGCACCATCACCGGCCTTGCGGTGCTGCTGCAATCCAACGATCTGAAACAGGCGCTCCGCCCGTTCTGCGTCGGTGGTGCCTATGGCCGGTTGCTCGACGCCGAGACAGAGCATTTGGGATCGGCCGATGTGCAAGCGTTCGAGATCGAGGGGCTTGTCGGGACCGGCGCGGCTCCGGCCGTGCTGGCCTACCTGTTCCATCGCATCGGCGACCGGCTCGACGGGAGGCCGACGCTGCTCATCATCGACGAGGGCTGGCTTGCCTTGGACGACGAGGGATTCGCCGGCCAGCTCCGCGAATGGCTGAAGACACTCAGGAAGAAGAACGCCAGCGTCATCTTCGCCACGCAAAGCCTGTCCGACATCGACGGCAGCAACATCGCGCCCGCCATCATCGAAAGCTGCCCGACGCGGCTGCTCCTGCCGAACGAGCGGGCCATCGAGCCGCAGATCACCGCCATCTATCGCCGCTTCGGCTTGAACGACCGCCAGATTGAGATTTTGGCGCGGGCGACGCCCAAGCGCGACTATTACTGCCAGTCGCGGCGCGGCAATCGCCTGTTCGATCTGGGCCTGTCCGAAGTCGGTCTCGCGCTCTGCGCCGCATCCGCCAAATCCGATCAGGCCGCCATCGAACGCATTCACGCCGAGCATGGCCGGGACGGCTTCCTCGCCGCCTGGCTGCGCGAGCGCGGCGTCGAGTGGGCGGCCGACCTGATCCCGAACCTCATCAATCTCGCAGACCGGCCGGAATCCGCCGTGTCGGTCGCGCCGGATGCACCACCAATCCCTCCAGCACAGGAGACCCTTCCATGACCCGTGTTCGTATTTTCCATCTCGCCAGCGTATCGGCCCTCGCACTGGCGCTCGCCGTGCCTGTCGCGCTTTCGCCCATGCTGGCCAGCCCGGCCCATGCGCAATTCGGCTTCGGCCGTATCGTCTATGACCCGTCCAACTACGCGCAGAACGTGCTCACGGCCGCGCGCACCCTGGAGCAGATCAACAACCAGATTCAGAGCCTCCAGAACGAGGCGCAGATGCTCATCAATCAGGCCCGCAATCTGGCGAGCCTGCCGCATTCCTCGCTCCAGCAGCTTCAACAAAACGTCCAGCGCACCCAGCAGCTCTTGAGCCAGGCGCAGAACATCGCGTTCGACGTGCAGAATATCGACCAAATCTTCCAGCAGCAGTATGGCAACGTCTCGCTTTCGGCCACCGACCAGCAGCTCGTGGCCGATGCCCGGTCCCGCTGGGAAAACACGGTCGGCGGCTTGCAGGACGCCTTGCGTGTGCAGGCCGGCGTTGTCGGCAACATCGACAACAACCGCGCGGAGATGGCTGCGCTGGTCGGGCAGAGTCAGGGCGCGACCGGGGCGCTGCAAGCCACGCAGGCCGGCAATCAGCTTCTCGCGCTCCAGTCGCAGCAGCTTTCGGACCTGATCGCGCTGATGGCGGCCAACGGCCGTGCCGAGGCGCTGACCGAGGCAGAGCGCGCGACCGCCGCCGAGCAAGGCCGCATCCAGCGCGAGCGGTTCCTGACACCGGGCTCCGGCTACCAGCCGGGCAACGCGCAGATGTTCAACAACGGCAACAACTGACGGGAGGGTTCGCCATGGACGGCAAGATGCTGGCCCGGCTCGCAGCCGTGGTGTTCGTCGCCATCGCTATCACGGCGACGGTGATCGAGATGACCCGGCAGGACGATCCAGCGCCGGTCAGGACAGCGCCGGCCCTCCAGCCGCCGGCCGATCCGCTCCGCGAAAGCCTGCGCCGGTGCCAGCAGCTTGGCGAGGCGGCCGCGAACGATCCCGGCTGCCTCGCCACCTGGGCCGAAAATCGCGACCGCTTCCTTGGCCGTTCGCCCGCGCCCGCCGTCCCTCACGACAACGGGGAGCAATGATCCATGGGCGGAACGGGCGTCATCGACAACTTCCTCGGGGTCTTCACAAGCTACATAGATTCCGGCTTCGGCCTGCTCGGCGGCGAGGTGGCCTTTATCGCCACCACGCTCATCGTCATCGACGTGACGCTTGCCGCGCTCTTTTGGGCATGGGGCGCGGATGACGACATCATCGCGCGGTTGGTGAAA
>NZ_JBEFZE010000040.1:0-31657 GCF_042762395.1 Pseudogemmobacter sonorensis | reverse complement strand
CGTGACGACCTTCTGGGCCGACAACCTGCCGGGCCTCACCGCCCTGCCGGACCTGCCCGCCGTGACGACCTTCCGGGCCTACAACCTGCCGGGCCTCACCGCCCTGCCGGACCTGCCCGCCGTGACGACCTTCTGGGCCGACAACCTGCCGGGCCTCACCGCCCTGCCGGACCTGCCCGCCGTGACGACCTTCCGGGCCTACAACCTGCCGGGCCTCACCGCCCTGCCGGACCTGCCCGCCGTGACGGACTTCTGGGCCGACAACATGGTTCGGAAACTCAGGAGCAAATCATGACCACCAGGGACATTTCCGACATGGTGCAGATCAGGAACCGGCTTCGCGCGCGGCTCTCCCGTCAATCCGCCGACAGCATTCCTGCGCATCTGCCGCCGATCCACTCGGCTTTCGGCCTCGCGATGGCCCTGAACCAGATCGCCAATCGCGGCCACACCCTGCCGGGCGAAATGCCGGTTCTCAGCGCCGCGGCCAGCATGTTGTTCGCCGCCAGCCGGGAGGGTGTCCTGTGAAGCGTTTTCTCGATCGACTGGCGGATATCATCAGCGGCAATGAGTTGAGCCGGTTGCGTTCGCTTCTCCTGTCCGAGGAGACGAAGAGTGCCGAGCTGCGACACAACCTCAAGACGCTGTGGCGCGAGGTGCATGAACTGAACAGGCAACTCGGCCTGTCCAACTACATGAGGCGCGAGTCCGAAGTGCATCGCGAACGCGCAAACAGGGCTGCGGATGCGAACGTCAAGTGGAGGCTCGAAGCCGACATGGCGCGGGCGAAGGCGATCAGCTACGCCGAGACGCTGAAGACCATCGCCGAGATCCCGGTCCACATCCGCAGCAACGGCACGGTTCGGCGCCTGGTGCGGCTGGCCAAGGATCGGCTGTCGTGATCCGCCAGCCATCGACCGCAACGCAGCTTTTCGCATGGTGACGCGCCGCGCTGTCAGATCCGGCTATGACCCGGGAACCCAGCTTCCCGCAGTGCGGCTACTACAAGCGCCGCCTTGTCAGAGGCGGTCCCTGGGTTGCCGCACGGATCTGGTGCGAGCGGGAGGTCTGCCCGGAAACCGGAGAACTTGCCGCCCCCGAGCGGATGCGCTGCGAGGTCGATGGCCAGATTTCGGATGCGGTCGACAACTGGACCCACCTGACCCCGATCAGCCGCGATGAATACGAGGCGATCCTTCATCGGCGCCTGAACATCGCGGGGATGATGACCCCGCAGACCCCCCTTGATCTGACCCGACGCCCGATCTGGCCGTCTTGACCGCGAGGAACTGGAAATGAACGACATGACGCCCCCGGCTGGTCCCGGCCACAACTATCCCCCGCCCTACGATCCCGACATTCTCGCGGATCTGGTCGGTCGCACCGATGAATTCATGTCGACTTCGACCCGGATCAGGCGCGATTTCAATCCGATCCGAACGGAAGAGCATGCGCAACTTCTGACGGATCACATCAGCGGCCTGCGGGGCCTGAAGAAGCAGGTCGATACCGCCCGCGTGACCGCCAAAAAGCCTCACGATGACGCAGCCAAGGCGGTGCAAGCAGCCTTCACCCCGGTTCTGGACCGGATCGGCAAGGCAACCGACGCCATGCTCGCGATGCAGGGCGAATACATGTCCCACAAGGCCGATCAGGAGCGCAAGCGCAAAGCCCAAGAAGCCGCCGCCGCCGCTGCAACGAAGGCGGAAGCCGACCGCCTCGCCGCCGAAGCCGCGAAGACCGGCGATCTGGATGCCGAGGCGAAGGCCGAGGCGAAGGCAAAAGAGGCTGAAGCTTTGGCGAAACAGGCCGCCAAAGAGGTGAAGGTCAGCGCAACCTCGGCCACCGGCGCCGGGCGCACCGTCACCATGGTGAAGATCCGCGAGGCGAAGATCACGAACATCAACCTGTTGTTCGTTCATTACCGCGCCCGGCCCGAGGTGGTCGACCTGCTGACCCGCCTTGTAAATGCCGACATCCGCTCCCGCGAGGTGGATGAAAGCCAGATCCCCGGCATCGAGATCATGGAACGCGAGGTGCCGAGGTGAGCGCCGGGACCATCACCATCACCCTGACAGCGGCGGAGGCGGACGAGCTGAGTTTCGCCACCTCGGACATTCTTTGCTGGTGCAGCGGATTCAACTCTGCCCGCGAAGGCACGGGCATGGATGGAGGCCCGATGGGTCTCAATCCTCTCCGTAATTTCAACATCAAGCTCAAAGGCGCGCTGGACGCGGCCGAGAGGGGTAACTCGAAATGAACGCCATCACCACCCAAACCGCCGCCGCGCCCGCGCCAACGATGACCATGGCCCCCAGCAGCCCGATTGCCTTGCTGATGGACCCCGGCAAGTTCGATCATATGTGCCGCGTCGGCCGCATGTTCGCCATGTCGCCTCTCTTCCCGCAGCACCTGCGGGGCGGATCGGTCGAGGCGGGCACCGCCAATGCCGTGCTTGTTCTGAACATGGCGCACCGGCTGAACGAAGATCCGCTCACCGTGTCGCAGCAGATCTATTTCGTCGGCGGGCGCCCGGGCTGGAACACCAGCTACATGATTGCCAAGGCAAACCAGCACGGCGTCTTCAAAGACGTGATCGATTGGGACGTGACCGGGAAGGGCGACAGCCTCTCCGTAACCGCCTTCGGAATCCTGCGCACTACCGGAAAGCGCGTCTCCGTCACCACCAGCATGGAGATGGCCAAGAAGGAAGGCTGGACCAAGAACGCGAAGTACCAGTCCATCCCGGAACAGATGCTGCGTTATCGCTCGGCCGCCTTCCTGATCCGGCTCTACTGCCCGGAAGTCATGGTCGGCGTGCCTTCGGTGATCGAGCTTGAGATGGAGGCCCGCGACATCACGCCCGAGGGCGGCCCGATTATCGAGGCAAACGATGATCCCGCCGTCGACAGCACCGCCCAGCCTGCGAAGGAGGAGGTCGCGCCGGTGAGCAACCGCGCCGAAGCGCAGAAGAAATACCGGCAGGAGGTGTCCGCCCAGAGGTCTTCCCGTCGCGACGGCACGCCCTATGCCCAGACGGGCAGCAAGCAGCCCGACGATGACGCAAAGGCCACGCCGCAGGGCGACGACGAGGGGAACGCGCAGGGCGACATGCTCGAAGACGGGCAGGATCAACAGGATCAGCCGTCCGAGGAGGAGTTCGAGCGTTTCTCCGGCGTGGCTGACCTGATCCTTGCCGACATCCAGAACGGTGCGGAGGGCGACGAGATCGACCAGCTTTACGGCCCGCAGATCGAAACCATCCGCGCCCGGTTCCCCGACCTGATGGAGATGATCAACAAGGCTTTCCTCGCGCGCCAGTCGCGCTGAGCTCGCCGTGAGGCTTCCCGCCTGGATCGTCCTGGGCCGGGACAGGCACCCCAGAACCCTGTTTCGGAGCCCGAGGCTCAAGATCATCGCCGGTCCAAAAACCTGCATCGTTACAAGGAAACCGAAATGAACATGCAATCCAGCGCCTTCGCGGCAAACCGCAAGCCGGTCCATGTCACCTTCGACACGGAAACCACCGGCCTGTTCCAGTTCAAGGATAAGGCCACCGGGCTTCCGGTCCCCGCCGATGCGCCCGGGCAACCCCGACTCGCCTCCTTCGCCGCGATCATCGCGGATGCCGAGGGGCAGGAGATCGAACGGCACAAGTTCTATGTGAAGCCCGATGGTTGGAGCATCGACGGGACCGAGGCTGGAAGGGTCAACGGCCTGACCGACGCCTTTCTGAACGAGAACGGCGTTCCGGTTTCGGAGGTCCTGGACATCTGGAACACCTGGATCGACGCAGGCCTTCAGGTCTCGGCCTTCAATGCGCAGTTCGACCAGAAGATGATGCGCGCCGAGCTGCGCCGGGCCGGGCGCGACGACAGGTTCGAGGAGACCAAAGCCTTCTGCCTGATGCGCGCTCTCGCCCCCTATGGACCGGAAGGCCTCTGCATCTCTCGCGGCTACGTCAAACTGTCGGAAGCCTGCGCCTATTTCGGTATCGTCAACGAAAACGCCCACGATGCCATGTCCGACGCGGAGGCGAACCTTCGGATCCTGCAAATCCTGATCCGCGATGGCCGCGTGCCCGAGGCGAAGGTTCATTATTCCAAGGCGCGGGAGGGCTCGGTTTGAAACAGGATCCGAAAGGCGCGTTTTCCTCGATCCTCAACGACGCGGCCCGCGCCACCCCCGGCGGCCTCCTCGACCCCGCCAGCGCCCGGGGCATGGTCCGCCGGGCGGTGAACATGGGCGTTCCGCGTGAACAGGCCGAGGAGATGGTGGCGCTTCTGGCTGTGCGCCCGCGCCACCAGATCACCCGGGGGATCGAGTGATCCGAGAAGGGCAGGAGGAAGACGTGATGCAGCATCGATACGGAGTTGGAGGAACAGTCGGGATGATGGTTCGTATGCCCAAAGAACTTCGCGATCAGATCAAATCGGCGGCGGAAGTAAGCGGTCGCAGCCAGAACAGCGAGATCGTGGCACGGCTTGATACGACCGGAGTCATCAGCCTGCGCGACTGGTTCGCCGGGCAGGCGCTGGCGGGCGTCATGGACTTGTGCCGCAGTGATACGCTGCTTCCCGGTCAGACCCGCAGCCAACTGTTCGCGGCCACAGCCTACCGTCTCGCGGACGCAATGCTCGCCGCCCGCGCGGAAGGCGGTGCGCAATGACCCCGGAACAGCTTGCCGACACCATCCTGCGCGCCGCTGGATCAGCCCTGCGCCATTACACCCCGACCAACCGCGCCGCGATCATCGATGCAGCGCGAGAGGCGATTGCACAGATCAAGGAGGCCGCGCATGGCTGACCGCACCACCGCGCCCAAGGGCGATTTGATCGAGGCGGCCGCGAAGCTGATCTATGAACGTGGGATGTTGTTCATGCGCACCGGCAAGCCAGCATGGGTCGAGCGCGGAAATAGCATTGCCCAGACAGAAGCGCGGCGGTTAGCCCGTGAAATTCTCGAAATGACCACCCCATCACAGGGGGAGACGCCAGCAGCGGCAGAGCCGGTGGCGGGCTGGCCGGAACGGATCTGGGCAGATCAGGACAACCTGACTTGGGTCGAGGCTGACCCCAACGAGGTCATGAGGGGCGATGAGGTCTGTTACATCCGCGCCGACCTCGCCCACCCCTCCGGCGCGGAGAGCCTGTGGGCGGAGGTGAATCGGCTGACGGCAGAAGTCGAGGTAGCATGGAAGGGCGAGCGTGATCAGTGGTTGCACGACTATGATGCGATGACGAAGAAGCGTGACGCCGCGCTGGCCCGTGTCGCGGAACTGGAAGCCTCCCTTGGAGCAGAGCGTGACAGCGCCGATGAGAAGGGGGAGTGACCATGGGGATGACGCCTTACACACCGGAAACACTTGCGGATAGATGGGGTGTCAGCGCATCGTCCGTTCGCAACGCCTGCCGGAAGGGGGAGCTTCGACACTTCCGGTTCGGCAATCTCTATCGCATCCCCGCCGCTGTCGTGGAGGAAATCGAACAGTGCCAGATTTCAGCATCGGACGCCTCCGAGGTGGATATTGTGTCTATTGGACAGGCGAGGATGGCAGACGCGTCCGGTATCAGCTTTCGGCACGCACCCGAGCGCAAGCGGAGCCGGAAGCCCTAGACCTCTATCGCAGCAAGCTTTTCTCGCAATCCCAGGCGGGGGCGACTGTGGCGATGCTGTGGGATGGATACCGGCGCGATCTGGGTGGCAAACCGACAGCTGAAACCATGGGATATACCGGAAAGGCCGTTCTGGCGCATTTCGGGGCCTATCGCCCCGACCAGATCACGACCGAACTTTGCCGGGCGTATGCGCGTGACCGCATGGCGGCGGGCATCTCGCAAGGGTCCGTCCATACCGAACTTGGACATCTGCGCAGCACTATGACGTGGGCAGAGCGCAACAGGTTGATCGAGGCGGCGCCTCATATCGAGCGCCCCGCCAAGCCCACGCCGAAAGAGCGGTATCTATCGAAAGAGGATGTGGCCAAGCTTATCGAATCCGCCGAAGCGCCGCATATAGCTCTGGCAATTCATCTTCTGTTCGCAACGGCTGGCCGGGTCGGGGCGGTTCTTGATCTGACGTGGGATCGCGTAGACATGGAGCGCGGGACGATCAACCTGCGCCTGGCCGATGCCCGCACCCGCAAAGGACGGGCCATCGTTCCGATCAATCGTGGACTGATGGCCGCATTGCAGACGGCGCGCGAGGCGGCCCTATCGGATCATGTAGTAGAGTGGGGCGGCAAGCGTGTTGCCAGCATCCGCAAAGGATTCGAGGCTGCATGCGGCCGTGCGAAACTGACAGGAGTGACGCTGCACACGATCCGCCATTCCGCCGCCGTGGCCATGGTTTCCAGTGGGATCCCGATCACTCAGGTTGCGCAATACCTCGGCCACAGCAATCCGAGCGTGACCTATTCGACCTATGCCAGATTCGCGCCAGAACATCTTGCCGATGCCGCCGAGGTGCTGGATTTTGTGAAGCTCCGCGCCGCGCGATAGGTTAGGTGAACTGATGGGCGCTTCGTATGAAGAAGCCCCAACACAGCTAAGTGTCGGGGCTTAATGCATAAAATGGTGGGCGATAACGGATTTGAACCGCTGACATCTTCGATGTGAACGAAGCGCTCTACCGCTGAGCTAATCGCCCGATGGGGGGCTTCTAGCGTCAGTCGTCGGTCTCTGCAAGAGGCTCTTTGGCGTCGGCGGGGCGGGTTTTATGGGGGCCGCGCTTGACCTTCAGCGTCAGATGCGCCGCGCCCGCCTTTTCCGCATGCTTGACCACCCGCGCCCGGCCCAGGCCGGGCAGGTTCAGTTCGTCACCCCGGCCGAGCGCCTCGCCCAACTCGGCCAGAACCGCTTCGATGATCTCCTTGGCGTCCTTCTTCTTCGTCCCGGTGGCCGAGACGACGCGCTCGACCAGATCCTTGAACTTGAAACCGGCGCCGCGGATCGAAAGCGCGGCACTCGCCGCCGGTTCGGCACTGGCGGAGGGGGACGGCGCGGCGGCGGCAGCGGTCTTGGCGCCGGTCTTCGCCCCAGCCTTGGAAGCGGCCTTGGCGGCACTCTTCGGAGCGGTCCTGGGCGATGCCTTTGGGGCCGCAGCCTTGGCGGCAACGGCCTTGGGAGAGCCGACCTTCGGCGAACGGGGCTTGGCGGCATCCGCCCCGGCAGCAGATGGTGTCGCGGCGGATTTCGTCTTCGTTGCCATTGGGGAACCTCCTACTCCACGGATCCGGGCCAAGCCTACCTCCCGTCGGCGCGCGACACCAGAGCTATCGCCACCCCCACGGCCCCCCCACGGCCTGGGCGCGAGGCCCGAAGCACGGCCACGGATCGCCGTCCCGGATTATCTCGGGGGATCCCACCGGGGGCCGAGGCAAAGCCCGGTCCCGACGCCTTTTCTCAGCCCGGAGATGCCCCACGGAAAACGCAGCCCGCAAGGAGACCCAAGCGCCATGCGCCCTCAGGCCCCCGGCCAGTGAAACGGCCAAGGGCACGAAATACGAAAGGGCGCGGCCCAGACCGGCCCGCGCCCCCGCTTTTTCCCGTCCGCACGCCCACCGAACCGGCCCGGCGGGCGATCCGGCTCAATGCGCGATCTGGGCCGGCAGTTCGGCCGCCGCCCGGCGGGCGGCCGCGGCGGCCTCTTCGGCGGCCTCGTCCCATTCCACCGGCTCGGGCTGGCGGGTCAGCGCGCGGGCCAGAACCTCACGCACATGGGAAACGACAACGATCTCAAGCCCTTCCTTCACATTCTCGGGAATGTCGGCCAGATCCTTCTCGTTCTCCTCGGGGATGAAGACGGTGCGGATGCCGCCGCGCAGCGCCGCAAGCAGCTTCTCCTTCAGCCCCCCGATCGGCATGGCATTGCCACGCAGCGACACCTCGCCGGTCATGGCGATGTCCTTCCTGACCGGGATCCCGGTCAACGTCGAGACGATCGCCGTCACCATCGCCAGGCCCGCCGAGGGACCGTCCTTGGGCGTCGCCCCGTCCGGCACATGGACGTGGATGTCCAGCGTGTCGAACTTCGGCGGCCGGATCCCGAGCTGCGGGCTGATCGAGCGCACATAGCTCGATGCCGCGTCGATGGATTCCTTCATCACATCGCCCAGCTTCCCGGTGGTCTTCATCCGCCCCTTGCCGGGCAGTTTCAGCGCCTCGATATGCAGCAGATCCCCGCCCACGCTGGTCCAGGCCAGGCCCGTCACCACGCCGACCTGATCCTCTTTCTCGGCCAGACCGTAGCGGTGGCGCCGGACGCCCAGGTAATCCTCGGCCTTCTCGGGCGTCACATCGACGGATTTCGTGGCGCCCTTGAGGATCTCGGTCACCGCCTTGCGGGCCAGTTTGGCGATCTCGCGCTCAAGGTTCCGCACTCCGGCCTCGCGGGTGTAATAGCGGATGACGTGGTTCAAGGTCTCGTCCGGGACCGAGAATTCGCCCTTGCGCAGCCCGTTGGCCTTGATCTGCTTGGGCAACAGATACTGGCGCGCGATCTCGCGCTTTTCATCCTCGGTATAGCCCGAGAGCGGGATGATCTCCATCCGGTCCAGAAGCGGCCCCGGCATGTTGTAGCTGTTCGCCGTGGTGATGAACATCACGTTCGACAGGTCGTATTCGACCTCAAGATAGTGATCGACGAAAGAGCCGTTCTGTTCGGGGTCGAGCACCTCCAGCAGCGCCGAGGCCGGGTCGCCCCGGAAATCCTGGCCCATCTTGTCGATTTCATCCAGCAGGATCAACGGGTTGGTGGTCTTGGCCTTTTTCAGCGCCTGGATGATCTTGCCCGGCATCGAGCCGATATAGGTCCGCCGGTGGCCGCGGATCTCGGATTCGTCGCGCACGCCGCCGAGCGAGATGCGGATGAACTCGCGCCCCGTGGCCTTGGCCACCGAACGCCCCAGCGAGGTCTTGCCCACGCCCGGCGGGCCGACGAGGCACAGGATCGGGCCCTTGAGCTTGGCCGAGCGCGCCTGGACCGCCAGATATTCGACGATCCGCTCCTTGACCTTTTCCAGCCCGAAATGGTCGGCGTCCAGCACCTTCTGTGCCGCCGGAAGATCCTTCTTGGTGCGCGACTTCACCCCCCAGGGCACGCCGAGCAGCCAGTCGAGATAGTTCCGCACCACCGTCGCCTCGGCCGACATCGGCGACATCGACTTCAGCTTCTTGACCTCGGCCTCGGCCTTTTCGCGCGCCTCCTTGGAAAGCTGGGTCCTGGAGATCCGCTCTTCCAGTTCGGCAATCTCGTTCTGGCCGTCCTCGCCGTCGCCCAATTCCTTCTGAATGGCCTTCATCTGCTCATTCAGATAATATTCGCGCTGCGTCTTCTCCATCTGGGTCTTGACGCGGGACTTGATCTTCTTCTCGACCTGCAGCACCGAAAGCTCGCCCTGCATCTGGCCGTAGACCTTCTCCAGCCGCTCGGCCACGACAAGGGTTTCCAGAAGGCCCTGCTTGATCGCCACATCGACGCCCAGATGGCCCGCGACCAGATCGGCCAGCCGCGCCGGTTCGCGGGTTTCGGAAACCGCGGCCATGGCCTCTTCGGGGATGTTCTTCTTGATCTTGGCGTAGCGTTCGAATTCGTCGCCGACCGCGCGGGTCAGCGCCTCGACCGAGGCCTCGTCGCCCAGACTTTCCTCAAGCAGGACGGCGGTGGCCTCGAAATAGGCGGGATTGTCGATGAAATCGCTGATGCGGACGCGGGCCTTGCCCTCGACCAGCACCTTCACGGTGCCGTCGGGCAGCTTCAGAAGCTGCAGCACATTGGCCAGGACGCCGGTGCGGTAGATGCCATCGGCGGTGGGGTCGTCCACGGTGGGGTCGAGTTGGCTGGACAGCAGGATCTGGCGGTCGTCCTGCATCACCTCTTCCAGCGCCCGCACGGATTTTTCCCGGCCGACGAACAGCGGCACGATCATATGGGGAAAGACCACGATATCGCGGAGCGGCAGGACGGGGTAGCTGCTGGAGGAAAATTCGCTCATTCGGTCATCCTTCGACTTTCGGCAGACGGTGCGGCCCCGGCCATCGGCAGCCATCGCCGTCTCCATCGGATTTGTGACAACTTGTGTCGCGAAACGCGCGTTTTCAAGCTGCGGTCCGATCACGTATCGCGTGAGTTTAGCGCCTGCCGCCGCAGCCGCAAGAGGCGAAGCCCTCCCCATCGGGGGGCAAAACCCTCGGGGTCAAGGGACGAAACCCTCCCAATCCCGGGGCAGGGTCGGGGCGAAGACCTGGCCCGGGGGCGCGAGGCGCCGGGAAACGGCCGCAGCGGGCGGCGGGTCGGGCCGGGTCAGATCGGCTCGATATCGCCCTCGCCGCGCCGCGCGTGGAATTCGGCGACGAAAGCGTCGAGCCGCCCCTGGCCGATGGCCTCGCGCAGGCCCGCCATCAACTCCTGATAGTAATGCAGGTTGTGCCAGGTCAGCAGCATCGAGGCGATGATCTCCTGCGCGCGCAGCACATGGTGCAGATAGGCACGCGAATAGCCCCGGCAGGCCGGGCAGGCGCATTCCGCGTCCAGCGGGCGCGGGTCGTCCTGGTGGCGGGCGTTGCGCAGGTTGACCTGGCCCCGGCGCGTCCAGGCCTGGCCGGTGCGGCCCGAGCGCGAGGGCAGCACGCAATCCATCATGTCGACGCCGCGCTGCACCGCGCCGACGATATCGTCGGGCTTGCCGACCCCCATCAGGTAGCGCGGCCGGTCCTCTGGCAGGAAGCCTGGCGCATAGTCGAGCACGCCGAACATCGCCGCCTGCCCCTCTCCCACCGCGAGCCCGCCGATCGCATAGCCGTCGAAGCCGATTTCGGTCAGGGCGCGGGCGCTTTCCTCGCGCAGCTCCGGCGTGACGCCGCCCTGCATGATGCCGAAAAGCGCGTGTCCCGGCCGGTCGCCGAAGGCCTCGCGCGATCTGAGCGCCCATCTCATCGACAGCCGCATGGATTTCTCGACCTCCGCCTCGCCCGCGGGCAGCGCCGGGCATTCGTCGAAACACATCACGATGTCCGAGCCGAGCAGCTTCTGGATCTCCATCGACCGCTCGGGCGAGAGCATGTGCTTGGAGCCGTCGATATGGGAGGAAAACCTCACCCCCTCCTCGGTCAGTTTCCGCAGCCCGGCCAGGCTCATGACCTGGAAGCCGCCGGAATCGGTCAGGATCGGGCGGTCCCAGTTCATGAAACGGTGCAGCCCCCCCAGCCGGTCGATCCGCTCGGCCCCCGGGCGCAGCATCAGATGGTAGGTGTTGCCCAGCAAGATGTCGGCGCCGGTCGCCGCGACACTTTCGGGCAGCATCGCCTTGACGGTGGCGGCGGTGCCGACGGGCATGAAGGCGGGGGTGCGGATCTCGCCCCGGGGGGTGGCGATGATGCCCTGGCGCGCCCGTCCGTCCGTCGCCTGAACCGTGAAGCCGAAACCCGTCGCCATCCGCCCTGATCCGCCCTGGAAGTGAAACAGCGCCTTCCTGCGCCATATCGGGCCGATTGCCAAGCCTTGCGGAAGGGTTGCGTTTCGCCGCGCCGGTCGGCCCCGTGGCGGGCCGGTGCGGGACATGCCCGGGCGAGACGCGGGGGCGCGGAGAATGACTATGCAGGACATGGCGGTCGGGTTCGGAGTTGCGAGGGGTGCGGCGGGGCATTTCGCCGCAAACCACATATGCCGATCGGCGCGGATAGAAACCGGCAGGTCCGAATGGGCAGGCGCCGACACGCGTAGAGACCAATCTGGGCAGGAGCCGATCTGGGCAGGAACTGACAAGGACAGAAGCCGACAAGGGCAGGCGCCGATATGGTGGCATGGATGCGAACCGGCGGTTTCGCGTATCAGGGCGCCGCATGTCGGCAGTTCCACATGCCGCATATCCGCAGGTCCGCATATCGTCGCCCCGCACAGCCCTCTCCGCATCCAATTTCTGTGGCGAAACGCCTTGGTATGATTCGGGGCCTCTCAGCATAGGCCCAGCGCATCCCTCGCGCATGCGCGCCGTGCAAGCCCCTCAGTATGCGCGCCGTGCAAGCCCCTCAGTATGCGCGCCGCACAGGCTTCTCCATACGCGCCAGATAGGCCTTTCGCACAAGCACCGCACAATTTCGCACAAGCACCGCACAAGGCGATGCACGGACCGCCAAACGCCGGGCTGGGGTCGCGGTGGCCCGGGTGCTGTTCCGCCCGCCCCGGCGACGAAGCCCACCCCTGCCCTAGCGCCTCAACCTAGCCGTCAGTCGCCATTGCCGAACGCCCCTCCCCTCACGCCGCGCCTCCTGCCGCAGGGGGCGTCAATGCAACTGCCCCTGGACCGTCGATGTCAGGTCGGTCAGCGAGAAGGGCTTGGGCAGAAAGACCGAATTCGGGATCCGCGCCTGGTCTTCGCTGAGCGCATCCTCGGCATAGCCCGAGACGAAGACCACCCGCACATCCGGCCGGTCCTCCAAGGCGCGCCGGACCCAGCTTGGCCCATCCATCCCCGGCATCACCACATCGGTCACGAAGACATCGACCTGGAGCAGCGGATCCTCCAGCGTCTTCAGCGCCTCCTCGGCATTCTCGGCCTCCAGCACGGTATAGCCGCGCAGCCGCAGCGCGCGGCTGGCAAAGGCGCGGACCGGGGCCTCATCCTCGACCAGCAGCACCACGCCCGAACCGTCGCGCTGCAATGCCGAAATCGGCCGGGGCAGCAGTTCGGGGTCCACCTCGACGGGCGGCGGGTCGGGCTGGCTCTGCACCGGGAAGAACAGCTCGAACGTCGTGCCCTGGTCGAGCACGCTTTCGACGAAGACGAAACCGCCCGATTGCTTGACGATGCCGTAGACAGTCGACAGGCCCAGCCCGGTGCCCTCGCCCGGGCGCTTGGTGGTGAAGAAGGGCTCGAAGATCTTGTCGATCCGGTCGGGCGGAATCCCGCAACCGGTATCCTTGACCCGGATCAGCGAATAATCGCCCGCGGGCAGCCGCGCCCCGGCGCGCTCCAGCGCGATGCCAAGCGTGACCGCCTCGGTCTCGATGGTGATCGTGCCACCCGAGGGCATGGCATGACGCGCATTGACGACAAGGTTCATCAGCACCTGTTCCATCCGCCGCCGGTCGGCCCGGATCGGGCCGAGCGCGGGATCATGCGAGACCCGCAGCGCCACCCGCTCGCCCACCAGGCGGTTGAGCAGATGGGTCGCCTCGGAGACCACCTCCTGCAGGTCCAGCCTTTCGGGCTTGAGCGTCTGCTTGCGCGAGAAGGCCAAAAGCTGGCTGACCAGCGCCGCCGCGCGATTGGTGTTCTGGCGGATCTGCTCCAGATCGGCGAAATCGGTATCCTCGCGGTCGCGCCGCAGCAAAAGCAGGTCGCAATGGCCCGAGATCGCGGTCAGCAGATTGTTGAAATCATGCGCGATCCCGCCCGCAAGCTGGCCGACCGCCTGCATCTTCTGGCCCTGGTTGAACTGCGCCTCCAGCCGTTTCAGCGCCGTCGCATCCGACAAAATCGCCAGCGCGCCGCTGCGGCCGTTCTCGATGAAGCGGCTGAGCTGGACCTGGACGAAATGCTCCTCCTCCCCCAGGCGCAGCCGCAGCACCTCGGCCCCCGCGGGCAGGCGGCCCGCGATCACATCGGCCAGCCAGTCGCTGACCGGGCGACCCAGATCCTCGAACAATTCGTGGAACGACAGATGCGGGGCGAAGGCCGCGCCCAGCAGGCCGCGCGCCGCCGCATTGGCCGCCCGCAACCCGCCGTCCCCGGCGAATTTCAGCAGCGCGACCGGCACATTCTCGAAATCGGTGGGGATCGTGTCGGGCTCGTCGCCAAGCGCCGAGGGCACCAGATAGATCTCGCGCCGGTCGCCCGCCCCGTCGACCTCGGCCACGATGGCGCGCAGGGGGCCGTCGGCGGCGCGCACCCGCACCTCTTCGCCGGACACGAAGCGGGGCTGGGCGAAGATCCGGTCCAGCCGCTTGGGCCGCTCGCCCAGGATCCGGCGCATCGATTCGTTGGAAAACAGCACCACCCCGCCGCGATTGGCCACCACCATCGGCAGGCTCAGCCCCTCGGCCCCGCCCCGGCCCGCCGGGCCGCGATCCTGGAACTCCTCCAGCCGCCACAGGAAGCGCGCGGGCGCGATGCGGTGGACCGAGATCCGCAGATGGCCGCGCCGCGTCACCACATCCTCGCGCGCGGCGCCGGAGGCGGCGGCGCGCTGCTGCAACCGGTAGAGCACCGCCGAGGGCGAGGCGATCACCTCATGCAGAAGTCCGACCAGCGTCCGCGCCGGTTCGGCGCCGAACCGGGCCTTGGCGCTGCCGTTGCGATACAGGATCTGGCCCAGGTCGTCGGTGGCAAAACAGGGCGCGGCATCCTCGCCCACCAGCGCCGCGATCATCTGTGCGCGCCGCTCCGCGCTCCAGGCCGAGAGACGCGCCAGCCCCGCGATGCCAAGCGCCACCGCGACCAGCGTCAGCGCCGAAAGCACCATGGTCAGCCGCAGCGCCCCGTCCCCCAGCCCCAGGGCCAGCGCGAGCAGCCCCGCCGCCAGGACAACCAGCCAGATCAACCTTATCCGCAGGCCGCGCGCCGTGGCCATCACCGTCCTGATTTCGCTTTCCGTCCCGATCACCCGGTCCCTCCGTCCGGGGCGCTGATTTCCCCGCAGACCATAGGCCGTCCAATCCGTTAATCGTGACTTAATCGGGCCGAAAAAACATCCTCAAGTTGAGGGATTTTCGCCTGCGTGCGTCAAAAGTGCGAAGAAAAATCCGTCTCCGCCCTGGATCGGGCCGAAACGGCGCTGCGCGCGGCAGGTCCAGCCGGGATGGCGGGCCAGGAAAGCCGCGACCTGATCCTCGTTCTCCTGGCGCAGGAACGAGCAGGTGACATGCGACAGCCATCCCCCCGGCGCCACCATCCCCGCCGCGCGGTCCAGGATTTCGCCTTGGATCACAAGCAGTTCGGCCAGGCGCGCGGGCGTCAGCGCCCATTTCCCCGCCGGATCGCGCCGCCAACTGCCCGAGCCGGAACAGGGCACGTCACACAGGACCAGATCGAAGGGGCCGTCCGCCTCGGGCCGGTCCGACAGATGCAGCGAGGCCCCGGCGCGGGCGGCCCGGGCGGGCAGGTCGGCCATGCGGCGCGGCGCGGCGTCATGGGCGAAAAGCGTCACCTTCGCCCGCGCCGCCATGGCAAGGCTCTTGCCGCCGCCGCCCGCGCAAAGGTCCAGCACCCGCATGTCGTCCCGCAGGGGCAGCGCCTCGACCACCGCCTGCGAGGCGGCGTCCTGCAACTCGACCAGCCCCTCGGCGAAACTGGCCGAGGCCTGGATCCCCCGCGCGCCCGAGGTGACCTCAAGCGCGAAATCGGCCAGCGGATGCGGGCGGGTCGCGATCCTCTCGTCCGCAAGCCGCGCCGCCGCCGCCGCCCGGTCGATCCGGGCCGCGTTCACCCGCAGGACCACCGGGGCGCGGTGGCGCAGGGCCTCGGCCACGGCGGGAAAATCCGCGCCGAGGGAATCGCGCAGGGGCGCCAGCAGCCAGTCGGGCAGGTCGAGCGCCTCGGCCCCCTCCGGCGGGCGCGGCGCCTCGTCGGGGCCGGGGGACGGCGGCGCATGGGGGCTGCCGTCGAACCATTCCCCCTCCAGCCCCTCCGCCCGCGCAAGGCCCAGGACCAGCGCCCTGCCCGTCGCCTCGCCCGCACGCGCGCCGCCAAGCGCCGCGGCCGAGCGGCGGCGGCGCAGGGCCTGGAACACGATGTCGCGCACCGCCGCCCGGTCGCCCGAGCCGGCATAGCGCGAGGCCCGCGCCCATTCGGTCAGCGCGGCCTCGGCGGGCCTGCCGCCAAGGATGCGCTCAAGCACCCAGATCGCCGCCTGCGCGCGGCCCGCGGGGCGCATCAGCGCGTCCCGCCCGGACGGTCGGACACGGCAGACACCGCCTCAGCCCACGCGATAGTTCGGGCTTTCGCGGGTGATCTGCACGTCATGGACATGGCTTTCCTTCAGCCCGGCCCCGGTGATCCGCACGAAACCGCAATTCTTGCGCATCTCGGCCACGGTGGCATTGCCGGTATAGCCCATGGCGGCGCGCAGCCCCCCCACCATCTGGTGCAGCACCGTCGCGACCGAGCCCTTGTAGGGCACCTGACCCTCGATCCCCTCGGGGACCAGCTTTTCGGCGGCGGCATCCTTCTGGAAATAGCGGTCGGCCGAGCCGCGCGCCATGGCGCCAAGGCTGCCCATGCCGCGATAGCTCTTGAACGAGCGGCCATTCCACAAGATCACCTCGCCCGGGCTTTCGTCGGTGCCCGCGATGGCCGATCCGACCATGGCGCAGGATGCCCCCGCCGCGATCGCCTTGGCGAAATCGCCGGAATATTTGATGCCGCCATCGGCGATCACCGGCACGTCCCCCGCCGCCCCGGCGGCATCCATGATCGCGGTCAGTTGCGGCACGCCGACGCCCGCGACGATCCGCGTGGTGCAGATCGAGCCCGGGCCGATGCCCACCTTGACCGCATCCGCCCCCGCCGCGATCAGGGCGCGGGTGGCCTCGGCCGTCGCCACGTTGCCCGCGACCACCTGCACCGAATTCGAGAAATTCTTGATCCGCTCCACCGCCATGGCGACGCCCTCGCTATGGCCATGGGCGGTGTCGATCACCACCATGTCGACCCCGGCCTGGATCAGCGCTTTTGAGCGTTCGAACCCGTCGTTGCCGACGGTCGAGGCCGCCGCGACCCGCAGCCGCCCCAGCTCGTCCTTGCAGGCCTGGGGGTTGAGCACCGATTGCTCGGTATCCTTCAGGGTCAGCAAGCCGGTGAGCTTGCCAGCGCCGTCGGTGACCAGAAGCTTCTCGATCCGGCGCGCCTTCATCAGGCTGATCGCCTGTTCGCGGTCCACCGGCTCGTGCAGCAGGGCGAGGTTCTCCGAGGTCATCATCACCGAGACCGGCGTGCGGTCGTCCGAGGCGAAGCGCATGTCGCGGTTGGTGACGATGCCGACGACGCGGCCGTCGCCGTCGACCACCGGAAAGCCGGTGATGTTGTAGCGCTCCATCAAGGCCTTGGCGTCGGAGAGCGTCTGGTCCGGGCGCAGGGTGATCGGCGCATAGACCACGCCGGATTCGAACCTTTTCACCCGGCTGACCTCGCGCGCCTGCGCCTCGATGTCCAGATTGCGGTGGATCACCCCGATGCCCCCCGACTGGGCCATGGCGATGGCCATGCGCGCCTCGGTCACCGTGTCCATCGCGCTCGACAGCAGCGGGATGTTCATGCGGATCGAGCGGGTGACGAAGGTGGCGGTATCCGCCGTCCCCGGCAGGACCGAACTGGCGGCGGGAACCAGAAGCACGTCGTCGAAGGTGAGCGCCTCACGAATCTCCATGGGAATCTCCTCGGGGATGATCGTTTGGCGGTTCCCTGTTTCACCAACCCGGCCCGCGCGCAAGAGGAAACGCCCCGGGTCGCGGCGGAAATCGCAGCCCCCACCCGCGCGACCTTGCCCACGAGCGCCGACCCGGGGCCAACACGCAAAGGCTGTTGTGGGGGCCTGTCGTGGGGGGTCGTGCGGCGAGCCTTCCCCCGGACCTCGGACCCCGCCTTGCCCACAAGCCCGGCCCCAGGTTCCATATCGGCGCCTTCCCCCCAGGTCGACTGCCCGAGCCGACCGGCGGGCGGCCGCCCGCGCCCGCCGTCCCTCCAACCATCGGGCCCGACTCGCCGATCGGCACGGCTTGCATAGCCGCCAGGCCCGTGCTGTCTGGCGCGGTGCCCCCCCGAAGCCGGAGCCGTGCCATGCGCGTCGCCATCGTCGAGAACACCGCCATCACCCATCACGGCCAGATCGGCGTCGCGCTGCACGAGCGCGCGGCGAAGATCGACCTTCACAAGCCCTTTCGCGGCGAGCCCCTGCCCCCGGCGCGCGCCCAGGCCGATGCGCTGGTGGTCTTCGGCGGCGAGCAATCGGCGCGCGACGATGCCTCGCACCCCTATCTTCCGGCGCTGGCCGACCTGATCCGCGCCTATGTCGCGCAGGACCTTCCGGTGCTGGGGATCTGCCTTGGCGCGCAGGTGATGGCGCGGGCCTTCGGGGCGACGAACCACCTTGGCACCGCGCGCGAATTCGGCTGGTGCGACGTCACCCTGACCGAGGCCGGGCGCGCCGATCCGCTCTTCGCCGCGCAGCCCGCGGTCTTCCCGATCTTCCAGTGGCATTCCGATACGTTCAGCCTGCCCGAGGGCGCGGTCCATCTGGCGCAAAGCCCGGTCGCGAGCGCCCAGGCCTTCCGCATCGGCCGCGCGGGCTATGCGACCCGGTTCCATTTCGAGGCCTCACGCGCCGTGGTCGCGGACTGGAGCCGGGAGTTTCCCGAACTGACCGAGGCCAATGCCCCGGGCTGGCACCGGGCGCTGCCCGGGCTGGCCGCCACGCGGGGCGCCGAGGCCGATGGCCATGGCCTCGCGCTGGCGCGGGCCTGGGTCGGGCTGATCTGAACCCGGGGCCCCGGCGCCCGACCGCCAGCGCCCCGACCGCCCGCCTCAGCCGCTTGCGGCGGCCAGCGCCTCGGACCAGGCCGCGCAGCCGGTCAGGGCGGCGAAATCGTCCTCGATCAGGGTCACGCCGAAATGGTGCCGCAACAGATCGACGCGGCGAAGGTCGCGAAACCCCTCGGCCAGGCCGAAGCGGACCAGATGCGGCGCCATGGCCCGCGCCATGCCGCCGATCAGGTAGATCCCGCCGAAGGGCAGATGGATCAGCGCGAGATCGGCCAGAACCTGGCCCAGGATCCGGGTATAGGCCCTGGCCGCGGCGATCGCCACCGGATCACCCGCCGCCAGAGCCGCCAGCACCCCGGCCGATTGCAGCGCCGGGCCCTCCACACCGGATTCCACTCGCGCCTCATCGGCGGCGAAGGCATGCAGCATGGCAAGGCCGCGCCCCGAGAGCACCTCTTCGATGCCGCAATGGACCGGCGCGCCCTGCCCGGCCAGCCGCGCCTCGACGAAGCGCAGAAGGCGCAGGTCGGCCTCCTGCCGCACCGGCATGTTCACATGCCCGCATTCCGAGGCCGGGACCACCCGCCCCGCCCCCCTGCCATGCACCGGCGCGGCATTGACCCCGGTGCCCAGGCCAAGGACCAGCATCGCGCCCGCATGCCCCCCGCCGGAAGCCGTGCCCGAGGCCGGAGCGGGAACCAGCGGGCGCAGGTTCTCGGCCGCGATATGGCCAAGCGCATGGCCCTGGGCCTGAAGGTCGTTCAACACCTCGACCCGCCGCGCGCCGGTGGCGTCGCGCAGCAGGTCGGCGCCGATCACCCAGTCGAGATTGGTCATCCGCGCCACGCCGTCGCGCACGGGGCCTGCGGCGGCGACGCAGACCGTCTCGGGCCGCAGGCCGGCATGGGGCGCCAGATAGTCGCGCAGGATCGCGCCGATGTCCTGCCCCCGCGCGGCGTAACCGGCATTGGCGAAACGCCGCAGCGTCGCGGTCTGGACCCGCCCGCCCTCGGCCAGCGCGACCCTCGTATTGGTGCCGCCGATATCGGCCAGAACCGCCAGCGCCATATGCCGCCCCTCCGCATTCGCCCGAGCGGCGCAGAATGGCGCGCCGCAACCCGGGGATAAGGGGCTTTCGGGCCGCACCGCAAGCCCCGTCAAGCTCCAGGTCGCTCCCGCGTGCGCGGCCCCTCTCAGCCACCCGCCCGCCGCCGCTGCAGCATTATGCTGCAAGCGCATAATATCCTTAGGGTTTGACAGCCCCCCCGCTCCGGGCCATCGTTTCCGCATTCGAGCGGCCGGACCGATTCCCGCGCCCCGGAAGCCCCCCCCCCGAAGGCGGGAGGACGCCACCGGGACGCGCCTTTCAGGCGCAGCGGGCGACACCGCGGGGATCGCGCGCCCCCGAGAGGGGAAGCGGCGCGCGGCGCCTTCTCCGGCCGATCCGGTATCCTGCCCGCAAGGCGCGGGCAAAGGGGGAGGTTGAGGATGAAACGAGATCTGACGACGGGACGGGTCCGTCCTTCGATGGGGCCTGTCCGCCCCTCGCGCAGGGCCCGGGCGACCGGCAGGGGCGGGATCGGCGCGCTCGCCATCGGCGCGGGGATGCTCGGCGCGGCCCTGGCACCCCTGCCCGCCGCCGCGCAGGATCTGCTGTTTCCCCCCGGCGAGGGCGACTTCAACTGGCAAAGCCATGAAGATTTCGCCGCCGCGCACGACCTTTCCGGCCAGAGCCTGACCATCTTCGGCCCCTGGCGCGGCGAGGATCAGGTGCTGTTCGAGGCGGTCTACGCCTATTTCGAGGCCGCGACCGGGGCGACGATCCGCTATTCCTCGTCCGAGAACTACGAGCAGCAGATCGTCATCGACACCGCCGCCGGAAGCCCGCCCGACATCGCCATCCTGCCCCAGCCCGGCCTGATCGCCGAACTGGTGCGCAAGGGCCAGGTCGCCCCCCTTGGCGAGGACACAAGCGCCTGGCTTGAAGAGAACTACGCCGCGGGCGAAAGCTGGGTCGGGCTTGGCTCTTTCGCCGGGCCCGACGGCGCATCGGCGCTTTACGGCTTTCCCTACAAGATCGACGTGAAATCCCTGGTCTGGTATGTGCCGGAGAATTTCGAGGATGCGGGCTACGAGGTGCCCGGGACGCTCGAAGACCTCAAGGCGCTGACCGAGAGGATCGTCGAGGACGGCGGCACGCCATGGTGCATCGGGCTGGGATCGGGCGGCGCCACCGGCTGGCCCGCGACCGACTGGGTCGAGGACATGATGCTGCGCGTCCAGCCGCCCGAGGTCTACGACCAATGGGTCAGCCACGAGATCCCCTTCAACGATCCCCGCGTGGTCGAGGCGATCGAGGAATTCGGCTGGTTCGCCCGGAACGACGCTTTCGTCGCCGGGGGCAGCGCCGCCGTCGCCTCGACCGATTTCCGCGACAGCCCCAAGGGGCTGTTCTCCTCGCCGCCGCAATGCTACCTGCACCATCAGGCCTCGTTCATCCCCTCGTTCTTCCCCGAGGGGACCGAGCTGGGGGTGGATGCCGATTTCTTCTATTTCCCCTCCTATGCAGGCAGGGATCTGGGCAATCCGGTGCTGGGGGCCGGGACGCTGGTGATGATCACCCGCGAGACCGAGGCCTCGCGCGCCTTCATCGAATGGCTGAAGACCCCGATCGCGCATGAGGTCTGGATGGCGCAATCGAGCTTCCTGACCCCGTTCAAGGGCGCAAGCCTCGACAGCTACGCCTCGGAGGCCGCGCGCAAGCAGGGCGAGATCCTGCTCGATTCCACCACCTTCCGCTTCGACGCCTCGGACCTGATGCCGGGCGCGGTGGGGGCGGGCAGCTTCTGGACCGGCATGGTCGATTATGTCGGCGGCCGTTCGGCCCAGGCGGTGGCCGATGCCATCGAGGCCGGCTGGCCGAAGTAAGCCCCCCGAGGTAAGCCGTCCGAGTAAGCCTACAGGGTAAGTCTCCAGGGTAAGCCCCCCGCGCCCGGCACCGCGACGCCGGGCGCACCGAGCCCCGGGGCGGGCCCGCCCGCCCCCCGCGCAGGCCGGACACCGAGCCCAAGCCCCGGCCCCCCGAGCCCCGAGCCCCGAGCCCCGAGGCCCGAACAAGCCCGGGCCAGAACGACGGGCCAGAACGAAAGGACCGCCATGCATCCCGCCCTTCAGGCCGCCACGGTGATCGCGCTCGGCGTGGGCGGCTGCATCGGCTATTTCTGGCTGGCGAATGCGCTGCTCGACCGGGTGGTGTTTCCCGCGCGCGGGCCGCAGGCGGGGCGCAACATCGCCAGGGCCCAGGCGGTGCGGCCCTGGCTTTTCCTGTTTCCGGCGCTGTTCTTCCTGTGCCTCTATCTGGCCTGGCCGGTGCTGGCGACGCTGATCCTGTCCCTGCAGGGGCGCGACGGCGGCTTCGTCGGGCTGGCGAATTACGCCGCCATGGCCTCCGAGCCGAAATTCCGCGAATCCTTCCTCAACAACATGCTGTGGCTGATCGTGGTGCCCGCCGCCTCGACCGCCATCGGCCTGCTGGCGGCGCAGCTCACCGACCGGATCCGCTGGGGCAACCTGGCGAAATCGCTGATCTTCATGCCGATGGCGATCTCTTTCGTCGGCGCCAGCGTGATCTGGAAGCTGGTCTACGACGCGCGCGAGGCCAGCCTGCCGCAGATCGGCCTCTTGAACGCGATCTGGCTGCGGTTCGAGGGCGGGGCGGGGTCGTGGCTGTTCCTGCGCCTGCTGCCCGCGCTTGGCGTGGCGGCGCTGGTGCTGGGGCTGGGCTGGCTGGCGTGGCGCGGCCTGCGCGGGATGGCGCGCGCCCCGGACCTGCATATCTCGGGCCTGCGCGCGCGGGCGGCGCGGCTGGCCGGAATCGCGGCGGCGGCGGCGCTGGCCCTGGCGCTTGCGGGCTGGCTTCCGGCGATACTGACGCGCGAGTTGCCCTATGGCCAGCCGCAGATCTGGTTGCAGAAACCGTTCTGGAACTCGTTCTTCCTGATGGCGGTGCTGGTCTGGATCCAGACCGGCTTTGCCATGGTGATCCTTTCCGCCGCGATCCGGGGCGTCCCCGAGGACACGATCGAGGCCGCGATCCTGGACGGCGCCAATCCGTTCCAGATCTTCTTCCAGATCAAGGTGCCGCAGATCCTGTCGACCATCGTCGTGGTCTGGACCACGATCACCATCACCGTGCTGAAGGTCTTCGACATCGTGCTTGCCATGACCAACGGCCAGTGGGAGACGCAGGTGCTGGCCAATTACATGTATGACAAGTTCTTCCGCGCCTTCGACCAGGGCATGGGATCGGCGGCGGCCATGGTGATCATGGCGCTGGTGACGCCGATCCTGGTCTGGAACGTGTGGAACGCGCGCCGCGAGATGCGCTGAGGAGAGGGCGAAGATGGAACATGTCGTCGGCCGCAGGCCCCTTCTTTCCTGGATCGTGCATCTTTCGGTGGCGGCGCTGGTGGTGCTGTGGGTGGTGCCGGTCGTGGGGCTTCTGGTGTCGTCGTTCCGCAGCTCGGACCAGATCACCGCCTCGGGCTGGTGGCGCGCCCTCACCACGCAGGAGGCGCAGCTTCCCGCCATCCGCCTTGCCGGGACCGAGGTGGAGCGCGACGGGCTTTTCGTGATCGAGGGGCGGCTGTTCGCCGCCGAGGGCGCCCGGATCAGCCGCTGGGGCAGTTCCTCGCGCGCGCCCGAGGCCTATGCGGCGGGCGAGACCGCCCCCCTTTCCGAGGGGATGGCGCTGACCGTCGCGGCGGATGGCGGCTTTACCCTGACCTCGGACCGGCCCAGCCAGGGCGCAAGGCTGCCGCGGGTCTTCGTCACCGCCTCCACCCCGCCCGAATTCACCACCCGCAACTACCGCAACGTGCTGTTCTCGCCCCTGGCGGGCCAGTCGATCGGCCAGGCCTTCCTCAACACCCTGACCGTGGCGATCCCGGCGACGGTGATCCCGATCCTGGTCGCCGCCTTCGCGGCCTATGCGCTGGCCTGGATGGAGTTTCCCGGCCGCGCGCTGCTGGTGGCCTTCGTGGTGGGGCTCCTGGTGGTGCCCCTGCAACTGGCGCTGATCCCGCTCTTGCAGCTTCACAACGCCGTCGGGATCGGCAAGGGCTATCTGGGGATCTGGCTGGCGCATACCGGCTTTGGCCTGCCGCTGGCGATCTATCTGTTGCGCAACTACATGGTCGGCCTGCCCCGCGACATCATCGAGAACGCCCGCGTCGACGGCGCGACCGAGTTCCAGATCTTCCTTCGCATCATCCTGCCCTTGTCCTTCCCCGCGCTGGCCAGTTTCGCGATCTTCCAGTTCCTCTGGACCTGGAACGACCTTCTGGTGGCGCTGGTCTTTCTGGGCACCGGCAACGACCAGCAGGTGCTGACCGGCAATCTGGTGAACCTGATGGGATCGCGCGGCGGGGATTGGGAGATCCTCTCGGCCTCGGCCTTCGTGTCGATCGCGGTGCCGCTGGCGGTGTTCTTCTCGATGCAGAGATTCCTCGTGCGCGGCCTGCTGGCCGGATCGGTAAAGTGAGACATGACCATGGAAAAGAACCCCGACTGGTGGCGCGGCGCGGTGATCTATCAGATCTATCCCCGCAGCTTCCAGGATTCGAACGGCGACGGCATCGGCGACCTGCCCGGCATCGCCGCGCGGCTGGATCATGTCGCGCGGCTTGGCGCCGATGCGATCTGGATCAGCCCGTTCTTCACCTCGCCGATGAAGGATTTCGGCTATGACGTGTCGGATTACCGCGACGTGGATCCGATGTTCGGCACGCTGGCCGATTTCGACGCGCTGGTGGCGCGGGCGCATGATCTGGGGATCCGCGTCATGATCGACCTGGTGCTGTCGCACAGTTCGGACCGGCATCCCTGGTTCCGCGAAAGCCGGGCCAGCCGCGACAATCCGCGCGCCGACTGGTATGTCTGGGCCGATCCAAGGCCCGACGGCACGCCCCCCACCAACTGGCTGTCGATCTTCGGCGGCTCGGCCTGGGCCTGGGACGCGCGGCGCGAGCAATATTACCTGCACAACTTCCTGGCCAGCCAGCCCGACCTGAACTTCCACAACCCCGAGGTCCAGGCCGCCCTCTTGGAGGCGACCCGCTTCTGGCTGGAGCGCGGCGTGGACGGGTTCCGTCTCGACACCATCAATTTCTACTTCCACGACAAGAACTTGCGCGACAATCCTCCCCTTCCGCCCGAAGAGCGCAACGACCGCACCGCGCCCAAGGTGAACCCCTACAACCACCAGATGCACCTCTTTGACAAGAGCCGCCCGGAAAACCTTGAATTCCTGAGGAAATTCCGATCCGTGCTTGCCCCCTACGGCGCGGCGGCGGTCGGAGAGGTCGGCGATGCCGAGCGCGGGCTCCAGATCATGGCGGAATATACCTCGGGCGGCGACAAGGTGCAGATGTGCTACCCGTTCGAACTGCTGCAACCCGCGCGCGTCAGCGCGGAGGCGCTTGGCCGGACCTTCGCCCAGCTTGCCGCCGAGGCGCCCGACGCCTGGCCGTGCTGGAGCCTTTCGAACCATGACGTGGTGCGCCATGTCACCCGCTGGAACCTGGGCCCCGCCGCCGTGCGAGGCTGGCTGGTGCTGCTCTTGTCGCTGCGCGGCTCGGTCTGCCTCTATCAGGGCGAGGAGCTCGGCCTCCCCGAGGCCGATGTCGCCTTCGAGGATCTGCAGGACCCCTATGGCATCGAATTCTGGCCCGAATTCAAGGGCCGCGACGGCTGCCGCACCCCGATGGCCTGGCGGCGGGACGATGAACAGGCCGGTTTCACCACCGCCGCGCGCGCATGGCTGCCGGTGGCGCCCGCGCATCTGCCGCTTTCGGTCGCCGCGCAGGAGGGCGAGGCCGGATCGCTGCTGGAATTCTACCGCGCCGCCCTGGCCTGGCGCCGCGCCCATCCGATCCTGTCGCAGGGCGGCATGGGGGCGCCGACGGTCTCGGGCGACACATTCGCCTTCACCCGCGAGGGGCCCGGGGGCTCGTGCCTGTTCTGCATCTTCAACCTGGGCGACGATCCGGCGCCGCTCGATTCGCCCGCCGGATCCTGGCGCGACATCGCCGGGGATCTGGGCGGCGTGGCCCCGGGGACGCGCACGCTTCCCGGCTGGGGTTTCGCGATCTGGGCGGGGGCGTGATCCGATGGCCGATCTGAAACTCACGGGCGTCGAAAAGGCCTATGGCGAGGTCAAGGTGCTGTCCGGCATCGACCTTGAGATCACGACCGGCGAACTGGTGGTCTTCGTCGGCCCCTCGGGCTGCGGCAAATCCACCCTTCTGCGCATGATCGCCGGGCTGGAGCGGATCACCGGCGGCACCTTCGAGATCGACGGCCGCCGCATGAACGACGTGCCGCCCGCGCAGCGCGGCATTGCCATGGTGTTCCAGAGCTACGCGCTCTATCCCCATATGACGGTGCGCGACAACATGGGGTTTGCGCTGAAGATCGCGGGCCGCCCGCGCGCCGAGATCGATGCCGCCATCGCCCGCGCCGCCAGGATCTTGCAGCTCGAACCCCTGCTCGACCGGCTGCCCAAGGCGCTTTCGGGCGGCCAGCGCCAGCGCGTGGCGATCGGGCGGGCGATCGTGCGCGATCCCAAGGTCTATCTCTTCGACGAGCCGCTCTCGAACCTGGACGCCGCCCTGCGGGTGGCGACGCGGATCGAGATCGCGCAGTTGAAGGAACAGATGCCGGATTCGACCATGGTCTACGTCACCCACGACCAGGTCGAGGCGATGACCCTGGCCGACCGCATCGTGGTGCTGGCGGGTGGCGGCATCGCCCAGGTCGGCCCGCCCCTGGAGCTTTACGAGCGCCCCCGGAACGAATTCGTCGCGGGCTTCATCGGCTCGCCCGCGATGAACATCGCCCCCGGCAAGGTGGTCGAGACCGGCGCGCGCACCACGGTCGCGCTGGCGCAGGGCGGGCGGGCGGTCTCGCTGGTGCCCAGCCTGCCCGGGGACCTGGGCCGCGCCGTCAACATCGGCGTGCGGCCCGAGGATCTGGCGCCCCGGCCCGAGGCGGAGGAGGCGACCTTCGAGGGCCGCGTCGAGATCACCGAGGCGCTTGGCGAGGTCACGCTGCTCTATCTGGCCCGCGAGGTCTCCGGCCCGCAGGTGGTGGCGAAACTGCCCGGCATCCATCCCGGCCTGCGGCACCAGACCCTGCGCCTCGGCGCCGATCCAGCCAAGGTGCATCTTTTCGCCGACGGCCAGTCGCTGCTCTACCGCTGAGCCGCACGGGCGAGGGCGCCTTCCCCGGGCCTGGGGTCGGCGCGCATGGCAAGCGCCGAGCCGCCCGCGCGTGGTGCCGTCGCCGGAAGCGAGGGCCCGCCCCGCCCGCCTGCCGCATGACGACAACCTCGGGCATCACGCGGGCCGGTCGCGGATGGCGCACCACCCCTCTTCGTGGTGCTCCCCCCACCTCATTGCAACTGCCTCGGACACGGCGGGACTTTGCCGAGAATTCTGGGTCGATGGCCACCCCGCCCCATCTCTTCCTGGTAAGGCCGACGCTCCCCCGCCTCCCGACGACAGCCTAGAACACCAGGAGGCTTTGTCGCGGGTGCTGGATCGGTGGCCAACCCGCCCCACCCTCTTCGTGGTGACGCCGACGCCCCGGCTTCATGGCAACAGCCTCGAACACGACCAGGCTTTGCCGAGGGCGCTGGATCGGTGGCCATCCCGCTCCACCCTCTTCATGGTGACGCCGACGACCCCGCCCAATGGCAACATCGTGATGCCCCCCCGCTCGTGCTTCCACCCGCACCCGCCTGCGCTATCGTGACAGCTCGGGCCCCTCTGTCCCCATCCACCGGCCTCATGACGGCGCGGCCTTGCGCCGATGGGTCGCGGCCCGGAGCCGGGCGGCGCGGCCCGCAGGATCTGGCGCGAAGGCGGTGGAACGGCGTATGAATGCGAAGACGCCCCTCCGACCCAAGCCCCTACCCCCTGCCCGGAAAGACCCCCATGGCGACGCCGCAGATCCGACCCCGCCCCCGCGCCTATCCGCCGCCCGAATTCCCGCCGCGCCGCGAGCGGGCGTTCGCGCGCACGCCCCCGGCGATCTTTCCGCCCATCCTGGGGCTGCTGGGTCTGGCGCTGGCGCTGCGGGCGGGGCTTTCGCGGCTCGACCTGCCGCAGGCGGCGGCGGATCTGCTGGCCGGGCTCGCGCTGCCGCTCTGGGGGTTCGCGCTGTTCGCCATGGCGGCGAAGATCCTGCGCCGCCCCGCCGTCCTGGCCGAGGATCTGCGGGTGATCCCGTCCCGCGCCGGTCTGGCGGCGGCCAGCGCCGGGGGGATGGCGGCGGCGGCGCTGCTCTCGGCCCATGCGCCGCGCGCGGGCGTCGCGCTGCTGGCGCTGTCTTTGGCGCTGCATGCGGGAATCGCGCTTGCGGTGCTGCGGGCGTTACGCACGGCCCCGCCCGAGGCGCGACGGCCCGAGCCGGGCTGGCACCTGGTCCTCTCCGGCTTCATCCTGGGCGGCCCCGCGGCGCTGGCGCTGGACCTGCCGGGGCTTGCGCGCGGGCTTTTCGTCTTCGCGCTGCCGGTGGCCACCACGATCTGGATCGCCTGCCTGGTCGAGGCGCTGCGCCGCCCGCCGCCGCCGCCGCTGCGTCCGGCGCTGGCGATCCACCTGGCCCCCGCGAGCCTTCTGGCCCTGACCGCCGCCGGGCTGGGGTGGAGCACCACGGCCACCCTGATGACCGGGCTGGCGCTTGCGATGCTGGTTGCGATGGCACTCGGGCTGGGCTGGCTGCTGCGAGGGGGCGAGACGCCGCTGCGGGCCGCCTTCGGCTTTCCGCTGGCCGCGACCGCCAGCGCGCTGATCGCGCAGGAGGGCATGACGGCGAGCCTTGGCGTCGGCCTTCTGGGCGTCGCGCTGGTGGTGGTGCCGGTGCTGGGCTGGCAGGTGCTGCGGCGCTGGCCCGGCGGTCGGTTGGCGGCGCTGACCAATGCGGCCCGGGCCTGAGTCTTTGCCCCTGAGTCTTTCGGCCTGAAGCCCGCTGGGCCTGTGGGCCTTCGAAAACGGAAACATCCGGGCCGCAGATCGCCCCGGAGCACAGAGATCGCGGGCACAGAGATCGGGGACCCAGAGATCGGGCGCGAAATCCGGCAAGCGGCGGCCCGGGGATCGCACCCGAAAACAGGCCCTTGAAAACAGGCCCCCCGGGGCAGCTCCACCGCAGCGCAGCTCCACCGCAGAGCCGAGGACCCCGGAGGCGCCGCTCAGCCCGGCAGCCGCTCCTTCATGAAACCGAGCGCCGCGCCCAATCCGTCGGGTGCGATGCCGTGGCCGGTGCCGCGCATGACATGGCCGAAGGTCTCGAACCCCGCCGCGACCAGCGCATTCCCGGCCAGCGACATGTCCTCGAAGGGCACCACCGGATCCTGATCGCCATGGATCAGCAGGACCGGCGGCTTCACCCGCGCCTCCTCGGCCAGGCGCTCGGGGACCAGAAGCCGACCCGAGATCGCGACGATCCCCGCCACTGGCGCAGGCCGACGCGGGCCGATATGCAGGCTCATCATCGCGCCCTGCGAAAAGCCGACCAGCGCCAGCGCCCCGGGCTCCAGCCCCTCGTCGGCCAGGCGGGCGTCGAGGAAGGCGTCGAGATCGCGGGCCGCGGCCAGAAGCCCCTCGCGCGCGGCCTCCTCGGAGGATCCGTCCAGCCAGGGGATCGGGAACCACTGCCGCCCGAAGGGATTGCCGGTGACCCGCTCGGGGGCATCGGGGGCGACGAAGGCCGCGCCGGGCAGATGCGGCGCCAGCACATCGGCCAGGCCCAGAAGATCGGCCCCGTCGGCGCCATAGCCGTGGACGAAGACGACCAGCGAGCGCGCCGCCCCCTGCGCCGCGCCCTTGCGGGCGAATTTCAGCTCTCTCATGCCATGATCCCCTCGCGGCCCTTCTCGATACGGTAGTAGGCCCACAAGACCCGCGCCGCAACCGCCCGCCAGGGCGACCAGCCCTCGGCCAGCGCGCGCAGGCTGCGCTCCGACGGGCGTTCGGGCAGTTGGTAAAGCCGCCGCGCCGCCTCTTGCAGCGCCAGATCGGCGGGGGCGAAGACATCGGCGCGGCCAAGCGCGAACATGGCGTAGATCTGGGCGGTCCAGCGGCCGATCCCCGGCAGGGCGACAAGGGTGGCGATCACCTCTTCGGAGGGCGCGGCGCGCAGGGCGCCGTAGTCCAGCCCCGCCCGGGCCAGCGCCGAGACATAGCGCGCCTTCTGCCGCGACAGCCCCGCGGCGCGCAGATCCGCCTCGCCCGCCAGGGCGGCGGCGGCCTCGTCTGCCAGGCCCGCCGCCTCCAGCCGCGCCCGCAGCGCCCGCGCCGAGGCGACCGAGACCTGCTGGCCCAGGATCGCGTCCCGAAGCGCGGCGAACCCGTCCGCCTGCCGCCGCAGCGGCAACTCGCCGGTCAGGGACAGCGCATGGGCCATGCGCGGATCCGCCGCGGCGAGGAAGGCCGCCCCCTCGACCAGGCAGGCGCCGGTTTCGATGATCCGCTCGTTCACGCGCCCTGCCCCCCGCATCTGCCTTCCCGGGAAGGATCCTGCCCCCAGCCCGGCCAGCGGCGCAAGCCCCGCCCTGAACGCAGGCACGGCCCCGAACGCCGGGAGCGGCGCGGCAACAAGGATGGCTGCGGCAAAGGGCCATGCCCGCCCTGGGCCCCGCAGGCCGGGGAAAACACGGCGCGGGCGTGAACGGCCCTTGCCTCTTCCCCGCTGGAAGGCCTTAGCTGCGCCCCATGGACACGACTCAGCAAATTTCTTCCAATTCGGATACCCGGCGCAATGTGATCGTTCTCGTGATCGCGCAGGCGGTGCTTGGCGCGCAAATGCCCATCGTCTTCACCGTGGCCGGGCTGGCGGGGCAGTCGCTTGCGCCGAACATCTGCTGGGCCACGCTGCCGATCACGCTTTCGGTGCTGGGCTCGATGCTGGCGGCGACGCCGATCTCGGCGGTGATGCAGCGGTTCGGGCGGCGCGCGGGCTTCGCGCTTGGCACGCTGGGGGGCGCGGCGGGGGGGGCCTTCGGCGCCGCCGGGCTGTGGAGCGGCAGCTTCGCCCTGTTCTGCCTTGGCGCCTTCCTGACCGGCATCTACATGAGCGCGCAGGGCTTCTACCGCTTCGCCGCCGCCGACAGCGCCTCGGAGGCCTTCCGCCCCAAGGCGATTTCCTGGGTGATGGCGGGCGGGCTTTTCGCCGCGCTGATCGGGCCGCAGATCGTCAAGCTGACGGCCGAATTGTGGCTGGTCCCCTTCATGGCAAGCTATGCCGCCGTGATGGCGCTGAACCTGATCGGGCCGGTGCTGTTCCTGTTCCTGAAGGTCCCGCCGCCCGAAACCGCGACCGAGGCGGGCGCGCTCCGCGCCGAGAGCGCCCCCCGCTCGCGCCGCGCGCTGCTGCGCGAGCCCGCCATCCTGGTCTCGATCGTCTGCGCCACGGTGTCCTATGCGCTGATGAACCTTGTGATGACCTCGTCTCCGCTGGCGGTGGTGGGCTGCGGCTTCACCAGCGCCAATGCGGCGGATGTGGTCTCGGCCCATGTGCTGGCGATGTATCTGCCCAGCTTCTTCACCGGCCATCTGATCGCCCGCTTCGGCGCCGAGAAGGTGGTGGCGACCGGGCTTTTCATCCTGGCGGGCGCGGGCGCGGTGGCGATGTCGGGGGTGGCGCTCGGCCATTTCTTCGCCGCGCTGGTGCTGCTGGGGCTGGGCTGGAACTTCGGTTTCATCGGCGCCACGGCGATGCTGACGCGCGAGCAGAGGGGGGGCGAGCGCGGACGGCTTCAGGGCCTGAACGACACCATCGTCTTCGGGGGGGTGACGCTGGCCTCGCTGTCCTCGGGCGGGCTGATGAACTGCTCGGGCGGATCGGTGGAACAGGGCTGGCAATTGGTGAACATGGCCATGCTGCCCTTCCTCGTCCTGGCGGGGGGGGCGCTGATCTGGTTCGCCCTGCGCCCGAAAGAGACGCGATAGCGCGGACTACCAGCGCCCCGAGAACGCCTGCCACAAGAGCCCGCCGCGGCGCGAGAATTCCGACGCCGCCAGCCCGCCCGTCGCCACCGCGCCGGGCATGCGCCGCGCAAGACGCAAAAGCGCCGCCGTCTGCCAGCCCGCCAGCAGCGCGGGCCGCGCAGCCGCAGGC
>NZ_JBEFZE010000039.1:0-34951 GCF_042762395.1 Pseudogemmobacter sonorensis | reverse complement strand
ACAGCGACAGCGACAGCGACAGCGACAGCGACAGCGACAGCGACAGCGACAGCGACAGCGACAGCGACAGCGACAGCGACAGCGACAGCGACAGCGACAGCGACAGCGACAGCGACAGCGACAGCGAATCATGCACTCGGCGTCCAAGGCGCGGTCAAGATCGGGGCCGTCCGCGTCCTAGTCTGCGCGTCTTACTGCTCATGCAACGCGATCCACCGGAAGGCTGATCCGCATAGAGCGTGATCCAGGCCGCTGCCATTCGTGTCGCGCCTGCGAGAAACCGCCGGAGCACCGCTCCGGGCAGATCGGGAGCCGCCCCCGTTTTCGTCAAAGACCTCACCAGCTCCCCATCGAGGGCGCCGCCGTCCTTCTCACCAAGGGCACGACCGTCCTTCCACTGGCGAATCCTTCAGCCGTCCCGGAAGGACATCACCCGCGCGCCTAGAAGCGGGCTCCGCAACCAAGATGCCGCCGCATTCATCACGCCCAACCCGCGCATGCTCGGGAACAGGGATCGGGGTGATGGTGGGCCGACTGCCTGACACGTATTCGGTAGCAAGTCGAAATACGCTCCCGGCCCGACTGCGACAGGCATTCGGCCCAAGGGTCAGCCCCTGTTCCGGCACGCTTTCCCTGCGTGCCGTCCCGGCAGGCCCGTCCCGGACCTCACCCAGCCTCCCGCCTCGTCCTCAGCCCACAGGGGGCGAACATCGCGGATTCAGGCGACTCCGCCGTCAAGGCCCGGCCCCAGGTCGGGGCCATGGCGACCGAGTCCCGCCCCCTCCCCCAAGCCCAGCCGTCAGGCCGAGGCGGCGAGCTGGTCCTTGCCGCCCGCCGGATCGCGCAGGACATAGCCCCGGCCCCAGACCGTCTCGATATAATTCTCTCCCCCCGTGGCCTCGGCGAGTTTCTTGCGCAGCTTGCAGATGAAGACGTCGATGATCTTCAGCTCCGGCTCATCCATGCCGCCGTAAAGATGGTTCAGGAACATCTCCTTGGTCAGGGTGGTGCCCTTGCGCAGCGAGAGCAGCTCAAGCATCTGATATTCCTTGCCGGTCAGATGGACCGGCCGATCCCGCGTCGAGACCGTCTTCTGGTCGAGATTGACCGTGATCGCCCCGGTGCGGATCACCGACTGGCTGTGGCCCTTGGAGCGGCGGATGATGGCATGGATCCGCGCCACCAGCTCTTCGCGGTGGAAGGGCTTGGCGAGATAGTCGTCGGCGCCGAAGCCGAAGCCCTTGAGCTTGCTTTCGGTATCGTCATTGCCGGAAAGGATCAGGATCGGCGTCTCCACCCGAGCCAGCCGCAACTGCCGCAGCACCTCATGGCCCGACATGTCGGGCAGGTTGAGGTCGAGCAGGATCAGATCGTAGTCGTAGAGTTTGGCAAGGTCGATCCCGTCTTCGCCCATATCGGTGCAATAGACGTTCAGATTGGCATGGGTCAGCATCAGTTCGATGCTGCGGGAGGTGGTGGGGTCGTCCTCCACAAGCAGAATGCGCATCGGGAAATTCCTCGCTTCCGGTCCGGTCAATGACGCCTTGGTGGGGCGCCCTGGTGTGACGCCTTGGTTGCGGCCCCTTGAAATTCGCGGGCAGGGCCAGGTTCGTTAACGACACTGCCAGCCACTGGTTAATGCGAGGTTACTCTGCCTGAAGCTTACCAAGGAACAACCTAAAGTTGTCTGAATTTCTGGATTGCGGTGACTTTCAGCGCGCCTTCGCCATGATTTTCGACAGCCGCGCGCCAGAGCGCGAACTCCTCTTGCGACAGCGCGTAGCGTTCCAGCGCCTCCTCTTCCGCAAGCAGGCCGTGCATGACCGCCTTGACCACCACCGCCTTGCGGCTTGCGACCCAGCGGCGGGTGTCGGGCGCAGGCAGGTCGGCACGGGTCAGCACCGATCCGTCCGGCAAGGTCACCCGCCGCGGGCCATCCACACGCTTGAGATACATTCGAGACACCCCGTTTCTTGCCACCTCGGCCAAGAATGCGGGATCTGGCTTAACCAATGTTGAACCCGGGGCGCGGCGAGGGGTTGAGAGTAGCGGGCATTTTCCTATATTCCGCGCGAAAGCGCCCGGTTTCGCCCTGCTTCCGCCGGACCCCCGTCAAATAGACCCCTGCCCCCATAACTCTGCCCCCGCAACTCTGTCCCGACACAGCCCACCGGCACACTGCCCACGGAATCCCGCTCATGGCCCTCGACGTGACCCTCAATTCGCTCGGCATCGCGAAACCCCCCGCTCAGACCCGGGTCGTCGTCGCCATGTCGGGGGGCGTCGACAGTTCCGTCGTGGCCGCCATGCTCAAGGAAGAGGGCTACGACGTCGTGGGCGTCACGCTTCAGCTTTACGACCACGGCGCCGCGCTGGCGAAAAAAGGCGCCTGCTGCGCGGGCCGCGACATCCACGACGCGCGCCGCGTGGCCGAGGCCATGGGCTTTCCGCATTACGTCCTGGATTACGAGAACACATTCCGCGAGGCGGTGATCGAGGAATTCGCCGATGCCTATCTGGCGGGCGCGACGCCGGTCCCCTGCATCCGCTGCAACGAGCGGGTGAAGTTCAAGGACCTGCTGGCGACCGCGAAGGACCTTGAGGCCGATTGCATGGCCACCGGCCATTATATCCAGCGCAAGACAGGCGCCACCGGGCCGGAACTGCATTCCGCCGCCGATCCCAACCGCGACCAGAGCTATTTCCTGTTCTCGACCACCGCCGAGCAACTGGCCTTCCTGCGCTTTCCGCTGGGCCATCTGCATTCCAAGGCAGAAACCCGCGCGCTGGCGCAGAAATACGGGCTGCCGGTCGCCGACAAGCCCGACAGCCAGGACATCTGCTTCGTGCCGAACGGCAATTACGCCAGCGTGATCGAGAAGCTGCGCCCCGGCGCCGCCGATCCCGGCGAGATCGTCGACATGGCAGGCAATGTGCTGGGCCGCCATCGCGGCGTGATCCATTACACCATCGGCCAGCGCAAGGGCCTTGGCATCGGCGGGCTGGAAGAGCCGCTCTATGTCGTCCGGCTCGATCCCCTGGCGCGGCGGGTAGTGGTCGGGCCGAAGGAATCGCTTTCGACCCGGATCGTGCCGGTGCGCGAGATCAACTGGCTGGGCGACGCGCCGCTGAGCGCGCGGCCGGAATGGCATGTGATGGCCAAGGTCCGCTCGACCCGCGCGCCGCGCGAGGCGGTGATCCGCCCGGTCTCGGACAGCGCGGCGGAGGTGGAACTCCTCGCGCCCGAGGACGGGGTCAGCCCGGGCCAGGCCTGCGTCTTCTATGAGGGCGGGTCGAGCCGGGTGCTGGGCGGCGGCTGGATCTGGCGCGGGACGCGGTAGGGCGAGGCTACCGGGCGTCTGGGGGGGGGAAGGGAGGGGGCGCTGCCCCCTCGGCGCCTTTGGCGCCTCACCCCCGGGATATTTTTGCAAAGAAGAAAGCGGCGAAGGTTTTAGGCGGGCTTTTCGAGGGGCTTGCCGGGTCGGGCTTCGGGGCGGGATGATTGGGCTTGTGTCGGCGGCCGGGCGGGAGGTCTTCGGGCGCTCAGGCGGGGCCGACGGGGGGCAGATGGGAGGGGCGGGCTGCCAGATGCGCGAGGACGGAATGCGCGGCGCGCAGTCCGGGCGGCGCGCCGCCGCGCCCGAGGCGCTGCATGGTCAGCTCCATCGCCTCGGCCTGGGCGCCTGGCCCGCTCGCCAGCAGGTCGAGCAGCACGGGCGCGATCCGTTCGGCCCGGCAATCCGCGCCGATGAATTCGGGGATGCTGCGGGTTTGCGACACCAGGTTGACCAGGGTCACCGTGTCGATGCGGATCAACCGCCGCATCAGCCACAGCGTCACCGGCGCCATGTCATAGGCGATCACCATCGGGCAGCCCTGGGCCGCGAGTTCGAGGCTGACCGTGCCCGAGGCCGCCAGCGCCGCATCCGCCGCCGCGAAGGCCGCGACCCGCGTGGCGAGGTCCGGCGCGGTGAGGATCACCGGCGCGCCGGGCCAGTCGGTGGTGGCGGCCTGCACCTCGGCCGCCAGATGGCGCGGCGTCGGCAGCACCACCCGCAGCCCCGGGCGGGCGCGGGCGACGCGCATCAGCGTCTCGCCGAAGGGGGCGATCAGCCGGGCGATCTCGCCCCGGCGCGAACCGGGCAGCGCCACGACCAGGGGGGATTCGGCCTCGATCCCATGCGCGATGCGGAAGGCCATGGCATCGCCGGGCGCGGCCACCGGCTCGGTCGCCACCGGATGGCCGGTGAAATCGCAGCTCATCCCCGCCGCCGTCATATAGGGCGGCTCGAAGGGCAGAAGCGCCAGCACATGATCGACCACCTGCGCCATGCGCCGCGCCCGTCCCGGCCGCCAGGCCCAGACCGAGGGCGCGACGTAATGGATCACCGGCAGATCCGGCGCGCGCGCCTTGACCAGCCGCGCCACCCGCAGGCAGAAATCCGGGCTGTCGATGGTGATCAGCGCATCGGGGCGGCTGGCCAGCACCGCCTCGGCGGTTTCGCGGATGCGGCGCTTGAGATGGAAGTAGCGCGGCAGGATCTCGGCCAGGCCCATCACCGAAAGCTCTTCCATCGGGAAGCGGCTCTCCATGCCCTCGGCCTGCATCTGCGGTCCGGCGATGCCGTCGAAAACCGGGGTGGAGAGCGTCTTGAGCCCCTGCATCAGCGCCGCGCCCAGCCGGTCGCCCGAGGGCTCTCCGGCGATCAGGAAAAGCCTGGGGGTAGCAGGAGCCTTTGGAGCGGGGGCGTTTGAGGCGGAAGCCTCGGCGAGAGGCGCGACCCCGGCCGGGGGGGCGGGCGCGCTCACGCCCCGGTTCCGGGCGGGCGCGACCACAGGAACAGCCCGGTCTCTTCCGCCGCCGCCCGCATCGCGGGCAGGTCGAGGCAAAGCGTGCCGCCCGCCTCCCAGGCGATGCCGCCGAGCCCGGCCCGCGCGGCGTTCCGCACGCTTTGCACCCCAAGCGCGGGCAGGTCGATGCGGCGGTCCTGCAAGGGTTTGGGCGCCTTGAACAGCAGGCCGCGCCCGCCCGCCGGATCGGGGCGCAGATCCTGCGGCAGCGCGGCGACCCCGGCCAGCATCGCATCGGTTCCCGCCAGCGTCTCGGCGCCAAGGCACAGCCCCTGCTGCACCACGCAGCCCTGGCCGACATCGACCCGGCCAAGCGCCGAGACGATCAGCGCGGCGCGGGCGGCGTCCTGCTGGTCGCGGGGCGTGATCCGGCCCGCCAGCACGCCCTCGGGCGGCAAAAGCGCGGGCGCGACCTCGCCCGCGCCGAGGATCGCGAAACCGTCCTCTTCGAAAAGCGCGATCACCTCGCGCAGGGTGGCATCGTCGCCCTGCGCCAGCGTGGCCATCAGCCGGGGCACGATCCCCGCCGTCAGCGGATCGAACAGTGCCGGGTCGAGGCGCGGGCGGCGCACCGCCCCGGCGAAGGCGATCCGGGTCACGCCCCGCTCATGCAAGGCGGCGAAGAAGGGATAGAGCCGTTCGATGCGGAAGGTCAGGTCCGGGGCCAGCCCCTCGGGCGCGAAACCGTCGAGGGCGGCGACGAAGGGGCGCGGCGCCCCGGCGGCCCGCGCGGCCTCGACCAGCGCCAGCGGCAGCGCGCCCGCCCCTGCGATCAGCGCGATGCTCATGCGGGATTCCTTTCGGAAAGGGGCCTTGCCGAAGAGGCCCGGATCGCGACGCCCCTCATCTCGGGCCCTTGGGCGTGAGGAAGCTGCGGTCGCTTTCGCCCAGGATGAAGTCGAGGATCTCGCGCACCTGCGGGCTTTCGAAATCCTCGCCCAGCCGGGCGGCGCGCTGCAGGAAGGTGCCCTCGCCCTGCGCGAGCATCTGATAGGCCGCGCGCAATTCGGTGATCTCGGCCCGGCTCGCCCCCCGGCGCTTGAGCCCGACGAGGTTCAGCCCGTCCAGCTCGCCCCTGGGCGCCTGGACGAGTCCGTAGGGTATCACGTCGTTCGCCACCATGGTCAGCGCGCCGATGATGGCACCCCGCCCGATCCGCACCCATTGATGCACGCCCGAAAGCCCGCCGACGATCACGTCGTCGCCGATATGGCAATGGCCCGCGATGGCGACGTTGTTCACAAGGATCACCCGGTCGCCGATATGGCTGTCATGGCCGACATGGGCGCCGGTCATGATCAGGCAATCGTCGCCGACCCGGGTAACGCCGCCGCCGCCCTCGGTCCCGGTGTTGAGCGTGGCGCCCTCGCGGATGCGCACCCGCGCGCCCACGATCAGCCGCGTCCGCTCGCCCCTGAACTTCAGGTCCTGTGGCACGTCGCCGACGCTGGCGAATTGCCAGATCGTGGTCTCCTCGCCGATCTCTGTCCAGCCGGTGACCACGACATGGGCCTTGAGCGTGACGCCCCGGTGCAGCGTGACCTCGGGGCCGACGATGCAATAGGGGCCGATGAAGCAATCGGGGCCGATGACCGCGCCCTCCTCGATCACCGCCGTGGGATGGACGATCGCCGTGCCATGGCGGGAGCCGCGCGCGGTCATCGGATCAGTCCCCGGAAAGATCGAACATGGCGGTGAACTGGGCCTCGCAGGCCAGTTCGCCCTCGACCATGGCGCGGCCCTCGAACTTCCAGACCTTGCCGCCGCCGCGCAGCGCCCTCACATGCAGTTCCAGCACGTCGCCCGGCACCACCTTGCGGCGGAACTTCACCCCGTCGACCCCCATGAAGAAGACCTTGGCATTCTTGTCGACCAGATCCATCGACAGCCCGACGAGGACGCCCGAGGTCTGGGCCATCGCCTCGATGATCATGACGCCGGGAAAGATCGGCATGCCGGGGAAATGGCCGGTGAACTGCGGCTCGTTACAGGTGACGCATTTGATGCCCACGCAGGATTCGTTCAGCACGACATCCCTCACCTTGTCGATCAGCAGGAATGGATAGCGGTGGGGAATGATCCGCTGGATGAGATCGAGATCGGCGGTCGAGACGGGCTTTGCCTCCACGGGGCGCATCCTCCTTGAGTCCTTTGGATGGGGTTCCTGGCTGTGCAGCCTTCGGGCCGCAGCCTTTCAGCGGCTTTGGACCTGCTATCAACAAGCGCCGGGCGGGGCAAGTTCCGTGACGGCTTGAAGGTGGCGGGGCACGGGATGGGAGGGATCGCGCGGGATGCGGGATGCCCCGGGGCGCCCGAGGGCACCCCGGGCGCGCGCCTTGGGGGATGCCTCTGGTGGCGGCTCTCAGGGCGTTTCAGGCGGCGGCCCCGGGGAGGTCGCGTCCGGGGGGTTCGCTTCCGGGGGGCTCGCGTCCGGGGCGTCCTGCGGTGCGCCTGTGCTCTCGCCGCCCTCCCCGGCCTCGCCTTCGGCGCCACCTTCCGTCCCTGTCTCGGTTTCGGGCTCGGGGTCGGTTTCGGGCAGGACCGGCAGGCGCTGGTTGACCCGAGTGATCGCCGGATCTGTGATGTCGATCAGCGATAGCGACATCACCACCGCCTCATCGACCAGGATGGCCACCGCGCCGCTCTCGATCATCAATTCGTAAAGGATCGGGGTCACCGCCTCGAAAAAGCGGCGCTGGTCCTCGTCGCGCATGCGGCGGATGGCCTGGACCTTTTCCTCCTGCGCGGCGCGGATCTCTTCCACCTTGGAATCGAAAGCGGCGGCGAGCGGGGCGAATTCGGCCGGAGACAGCACGGCGCGGCGCTGGGTCAGGGCGCGTTCCTCGGCCTCAAGCTCGGATTCGATACGGGCGTTCTCGGCCAGAAGCGCGGCCTCGGCCGCCTCCTGCCGGGCGATGAAGGCGCGCCCGAAGTCCGAGAGGCCGAAAAGCCGGTCCTGGTCCACCAGCACGAAGGGGCTCGACTGCAGCCGGATCTCGGGGCCCGAAACGGGTCCCGGCGCGGGCGAGGTTTCAGGCGCGCCTTCTGGCAAGGGCCGGGATCCGGCCTCCGGCGCATCCGCCTCCTGCGCGGCGGCGGGCGGGGCGGCGCCCGCGGGCAGCAGCGCGCAAAGCGCCAGCGCGCAAAGGCCCGGGCGAAGCCGCGAAAGCCCCCCGCGCGAAGATCCGGCAAGACCCGTGGTTGCGGCTGTCATGCTGGCATTCCCCCTGCCCCTCGGCGGCGCATGCGACGTCGATACCCCGATCCGCGGCGGCCCGGCCGGTAAAGGGCGGAAAGATGAACGGCGCGGCGCTTCAGAACGTCGTCTGGATGGTCAGATCGAAGTTCTGCTCCTTGTCGTAATCCTCTTTCTTCACCGCTTTCGAGAAGTTGAAGCGCAAAGGCCCGATCGGCGTGTTCCACAAGACCGAGACCCCGACCGCGACGCGCGGCTTGAAACCGTCGTCGACCAGCGCGGTGCCGATATTGTCGTCCAGGCTCCAGACCGACCCGACATCGACGAAGGCGCCGCCGAGGATGCCGTATTCCTCGGGCAGGCCCAGCGGGAACTCGGCCTCAAGCCGCATCGCCGCGAAGGCGTTGCCGCCTAGCGCATCCTCATTGTCGGCGCCCAGGTCGCGCGGGCCGTAGCCGTTCGGCTCGAAGCCGCGGATCTTGCCCCGGCCCGAGAAACGGTCGAGCACCCGGCTCGGCTCGTCGCCAAGCGTGTGCAGATAGCCGCCCTCGACGATGGCGCGCAGCGTCACGTCGCCCGCCAGCACCCGCCGCTCGCCCATGGCGAACACGGTCGAGGAGATGAATTCGCGATCCCCGCCCAGGCCGCCGAACTCTTGCCCGAAACGGAACAGGAAGCCCGCATCGGGATTGAGCCCGGTGATCCGGTTGTCGAATTCGTAGTTGTAGCCCAGGGCGCTGGTGATCAGCGCGCCGTTCTTGCCCTGCGCCTGTTCGCGCTGCAGGATCTCGGAAGAGCCCGAGAGCACGTCGTAAAGCTTGTCCTGCGACAGCCGCCAGGTCAGCCCCAGCGAGGATTCCTCGGTCAGCGGGAAGGCCAGGCCGAAGTTCAGCCCGATGTTGCGGGTGTTGTAGTCGGAATAGTCGCTTTCAGAGGTGCGGTAGAAGATCCCGGTGGAAAAGCGCAGGTCGCGCCCCAGCAGCCCCGGTTCGGTGAAGCTGAAGGCGGAATTCTGGTTGTCCGAGGTGGTCGAGAGGCTGAAGGCGATCTGCTGCCCGCGGCCGAGGAAATTCGCCTCGGAGAAGCTGATGTTCGCCCCCATGCCGCTGGCCACAGAATAGGACAGGCCAAGCCCCAAGGAGCCGGTCGGCTGTTCGTCCACATCGACATTCACCACGACCTGGTCGGCGGACGAGCCCGGCTCGGTCGTGACCTGGGCATCAGAGAAGAAGCCGAGCGCGCGGATGCGTTCGGCCGACTGGCGGATCTCGCGCGGGTTGAAGGGGTCGCCCTCGACCGAGCGGAACTGGCGCCGCACCACCTGGTCGAGCGTGGTGGCATTGCCCTCGATGTCGATCCGCTCGACGAAGACCCGCTCGCCGCGCACGATGGCGAATTCGATGTTCACGCGCTGGTTGCGGTCGTCGCGGGTCAGGCGCGGCTCGACCCGGACGAAGTTCAGCCCCTTGCGCAGCGCAAGGTTCTCCATCCGGGTGATGTTGTTGTCGATCAGCGCCGGGTTCCAGGTCTGGCCGCTGCGGATCTTCTGCACGGCGACGAATTCGGCGGCATTCACCCCCTCGACCTCCGAGACGGTGGTGACGGTGCCGATGTCGTAGGACAGGCCCTCGCGGATGGTGAAGGTGACGAAGGTCGCGTCCCGCTCGCGCGAGACCTCGGCCGAGACGTCGAGCACCTGGAAATCGATATAGCCGCGCGAGCGGTAGAAGTCGCTCAGCACCTGCTTGTCGATCTCAAGCCGTTCGGCGACGAAAGTGTCGCGCTGGATCAGCTGGCGCAGCAGCCCGGCCTGCTTGGTCTCAAGCACCTGGCGCAGGCGGCGGTCGGAAAAGGCGCGGTTGCCGACGAAGGACAGCCGCTCGATCTCGACCACCTTGCCCTCGGTGATCTCGAAGACCAGGTCGACCCGGTTGCCGTCGCGGCGGATGATCTTCGGCTCGACCGTGGCGGCGATGCGGCCGCGCACGCGGTAGATCTCGGCGATGGCGGCTGCATCGGCCTCGGCCCGGCTGGGCGAATAGGCGCGGCGCGCCTGCGACTGGATGATCTTCGACAGATCCTCGTCCTTGAGGGCGCGGTTGCCCTCGAAGTTGATCAGGTTGACGAAGGGGTATTCGCGGACCGCGATCCTGAGGGTGGAACCCTGGGGCGTGATCTCGACCGCCTCGAACAGGCCCGAGGCCATGATGCGCTGATAGGCGTCGTTCAGCGCCCCGGCCGAGACCTGGGCGCCGCGGCTGATTCCGGCATAGGACAGGATCGTCGCCGCATCGACGCGCTGGTTGCCCTCGACCACGACGTTCGAAAAGGAAAAGACCTGCGCGAAGGCGGGGGTGAGGATCGGCGTGCAAACGCCTGCGGCACCGATGAAAACCGCAGCGACAAGGGCCTTCGCGCCTGGCCTGCGGCGGCTTGCCTTCCGGCGCTCCGACTTCATGAAGCTGCTACCCATACGCTGTCCCGCCCTCAGATGTCCTTGGCTTTGACTATCGGGAAAGCCAAGCCTTGTCAAAAGGCTGCGGTCTCTGTGGATAACTTTGCGACATATGGTGGTCGGGCGCGGTTCTGGGCCCCCGGGGCAGGCGTCGCCGCCACCTTTCGCCCGCCCCGTCCGGGGCCGCTCCCTCCGCATCCGTCGCGGGCCGGGGCGGGAAATCGCCGGGCGGGGTTGCGCGCCGGAGCGGGCGGCAGGCGGGGCAGCGAAAACCGCCCGGGGCTGGGACGGATGGCCCCTGCCCCTGACGGTCGGAACGTGAACACGCTTGCAGGAGATGCCCGGATCAGGCCGGACCGCGACGGGACCTCAGGACGGATCGGCCCCTCGGCCTGCGACAGGCCTGGCCGGAACGGAATCGACCGTTCAGAACGGTCCCATGATGGCGGTGCCAAGGAAGGCCCCGGCCAGAAGGCCGAGAATCACGGTTCCCACCGAAAAGATGCGATCGGCATTGACGCGGATCAGCATGACGATGCCGGGAAAGCGGCGCTGGACGAGTTGCATGGCTTTTCACCCCTTAATTCCTCAGGGAGGATAAGCGCAGATTAAGGCAGGACTAAGGCATGGTCGGGACAGCACCGGGCCATGCGCCCCCTCAGGGGCAGGTCAGATCCTGCAGCAGCGCGAAGGCCATCAGCGACAGGAGCAGGACGAGGCCCACGCTCATCAGCACCTGAAGCACCCGGTCGGCGGGCGGGCGCCCGGTCACCGCCTCATAGGCGTAGAACACCAGATGCCCGCCGTCGAGCACCGGGATCGGAAACAGGTTCAACAGCCCGATCCCCAAAGACAGCAGCGCGATCATCGAGATGAAATCCACCGCCCCGGTCTTGGCCGCATCCCCCATGGTCTGGGCGATGCCCACCACCCCCGACATGCCGCAGGTGGAAATCGAGCCCGCCACCATGTGGTAAAGCCCCGAGAAGGTCATCGCCGTCATGTCCCACATCCGGGTCAGCGGCAGGCTCAGCGTCTCGCCCAGGGTGGGCGCGCGGCTGACGAGGTCGAAGGTGGTGCCCTGATAGATGCCGATCAGCCATTCCTGGCGAAAGCCGCCGCCCTCGGCCGGGATGTCGCGCGGGCGCGGGGTCAGGGTCAGCTCGAAGGTCTCGCCCCCGCGCCAGACGGTCAGCGGCACCGGGCGGCCTTCGGATCCGAAGACCACCTCCTGAAGGTCGGAGAAGGTCACGAGGTCGCGCCCCCCCGCGCTCAGGATCAGGTCGCCCTCGCGCAGGCCCGCCGCCACCGCCGCCGATTTCGGCTGCACGCCGCCCACCAGCGGCGGATGCGGATGCGGCGCGCCAAGCGTGACCTGCTGCCCGTCGCGGCGCAGGGTGAATTCGACCTCCGCCGTGGCGGGAAGCGCGCGCAGGGCCGCGCCCAGGCTTTCGGCATCCGGCGTGGGCGTGCCCGCGACGGCAAGGATCACGTCGCCCTCGCGCAGGGCCTGCTGCTGCGGCAGCGGCACCAGGCGCGAGACGGTGGGCGGGTCGATGGTGATCCCCGACCAGACCAGCATCCCCGCCAGCACCACCGCCGTCAGGATGAAATTGGCGAAGGGCCCGGCGGCCACGGTCAGCGTCCGCGCCCACAGCGGCGCGCCCGACATGGTATGGCGGCGTTCCTCGGCCGTGAGCCCCTCGGCCCCGGTCGAGCGCACCGAGGCCGCATCGGCATCGCCCATGAATTTCACGAAACCGCCGAAGGGAATCGCCGCCAACTGCCATTGCGTACCGCGACGGTCGCGGCGCGCGAACAGCACCGGGCCGAAGCCCAGCGAGAACACCTCGGCATGGATGCCGCACCAGCGCCCGACGATGTAATGGCCGTATTCATGGATGAAGACGATGATCGACAGCGCGATCACGAAGAACACCACATACCAAAGACCGCCGCCAAGCGTGCCCAGAATATCCATCTCTCATCCCGCCTTCTGTTCGCTCCGGCCCGCCGTCCCGCCCGATACCGCGCGCGCGATCTCATCCGCCCGGATCCGCGCCAGCGCATCCGCCGCCAGAACCTCGTCGAGGTCCGGGGCGTCGCTTTCAAGGCGGAAATCGGACGAAATCCGCTCAAGCGTGCGCTCGACCACGCCGGACATGGCCATGAAGCCGATCCGGCCCGCCAGGAAATGGTCCAGCGCCACCTCCTTGGCGGCGTTGAACACCACGCCCGCCCGGCCCCGGATCCGCATCACCTCGCGGCAGATCCGCAGCGCGGGATAGCGCGCCTCGTCCGGGGCCTCGAAGCTCATCCGGCCAAGCGCGGGCAGGTCCAGCGGCGCCACCGGCAGACGCTCGCGCCGCGGCCAGTTCAGCGCATAGCCGATGGCATGGCGCATGTCGGGGCTGCCCATATGCGCCATCACCGCGCCGTCCTGGAAGGCCACCATGGAATGGACGACGGATTCGCGATGGATCACGACCTCGATCCTTTCGGGCGCGATGCCGAAGAATTCGCGGGTCTCGATCACCTCCATCGCCTTGTTGAACATGCTGGCGGAATCGACGGTGATGCGCTGGCCCATGGCCCAGTTCGGATGGCGGCAGGCATCCGCCACGCCGGCCCCGGCCAGCCGGTCGAGCGGCCAGTCCCGCAAGGCCCCGCCCGAGGCGGTCAGGATCACCCGCTCCACCGCCTCGACCGGATCGCGGCCAAGCGCCTGGAAGATCGCCGAATGCTCGCTGTCCACCGGCAGGATGCGGGCGCCGTGGCGGGCGGCCTCGGCCAGGAGAAGCTTTCCGGCGGTGACCAGGCTTTCCTTGTTCGCCAGCGCCAGGATGCCGCCGTGGCGCAGGGCGCGGAACCCCGGCGCCAGCCCGGCGGCGCCGACGATCGCGCTCATCACCCAATCGGCGGGGCGGTCGGCGGCGTCGAGAAGCGCCTGCGGCCCGGCCTGGGCCTCGATGCCCGAGCCATCCAGCGCGGCGCGGAGGTTCGCCAGCCGGGCCGGATCGGCGGTCACCGCGACCTCGGCCCGCAGATCGCGCGCGATCCGCGCCAGCCGGGCCACGTTCTGGCCGCCGGTCACCGCGACGGTATGGAAGGCGGCGGGCCCGCCCGCGCGCGCGACCAGATCGACGGTCTGCTCGCCCACCGATCCGGTGGCGCCGAAGATGGAGATGCGCCGCATGCCCCTCAGCCCCCCGCCCCTGCCGCGATCCCCGCGGCGGCCCCTGCCACGACCCGGCCCGCCAGCGGCAGGAACGGCCACAGGATCTGGATCAGCGCCGCCGCGATCGCGGCGAAGGCCAGGGCGTCGAACCGGTCCATCAGCCCGCCATGGCCCGGGATCAGCGCCGAGGCATCCTTGACCCCGGCGCGCCGCTTGATCGCGCTTTCGGCGATGTCGCCCAATTGCCCGGCAAGCGCGACAAGGGCCGAAATCGCCACCATCGCCCAACCGCCCTGCCCCGCCAGCACGAAGCCAAGCCCCAGAAGCGCGGCGGCGATCCAGCCCGCGACCGTGCCGCTCCAGGTCTTTTTCGGGCTCAGCCGGGGCCAGAACTTCGGCCCGCCAAGGATCCGCCCGGCGAAATAGCCCGCCACATCCGAGGCGATCACCACCCCGACCAGCCAGACCACCGCGAGGCGGCCGTCGATCACCGCGCTCTGGCGCAAGAGCACCAGCGCCAGCCCGGTCATCAGGATCACCGGCGCGTAAAGCCCGAAGGCGAAGGCGTCGCGCGAAGCCACCATCAGCCCGACCAGAACCGGCACGAGCAGCAGCAGAAGCGGCCAGGGATGCGCGCTCCACAGGTTGAGCGCCAGCACCCCGAGGGCGAGAAGCGCGGGCAGAAGCGCCTGGAACCCGCCCGCCCCCGTCATCCGCGCCAGTTCCCACATCATCGCGGCGCAGACCGCCAGAACCAGGACGGCGAAGACCGCCCCCCCGGCCCAGACGGCGCCCACGCCCAGAACCGCCATGACAAGCGCCGACAGCACCCGCGGCGCCAGATCCGACCAGCGGCCCGGCACCCGGGCGCCGGGATCCGTGCCGTTCGCCTGGCCCGGGCTCATGCGCCGACGCCGCCGAAACGGCGCTCGCGGTTGCCGTAGCGCGCCAGGATCGCGCCCAGTTCCTCGGGCGTGAAATCGGGCCAGAGCGTCTCGGTGAATTCATATTCGGCATAGGCCGCCTGCCAGGGCAGGAAATTCGAGGTCCGGGTCTCGCCGCTGGTGCGGATCACCAGGTCGGGATCGGGGATGCCCCGGCTGTCGAGCCGGTCGGAGAAGGCGGCCTCGGTCAGGTCCTCGGGGCAGAAGCGGCCCTCGGCGGCCTCAAGCGCGATGGCGCGGGCGGCGCGCAGGATCTCATCCCGGCCACCGTAGTTGATCGCCACCACCAGATCGAGGCGCGACAGATGCGCGGTGCGCGCCTCGATCCCCGCCATCAGCCGTTGCAGCCGGGGCGCCAGGCGCGAGCGGTCGCCGATGAAGCGCAGCCGCACGCCCTCGCGCGCAAGCTCGTCGGCTTCGCGCTGGATGTAGCGCGCGAAGATCGACATCAGCCCCAGCACCTCTTCGGTGGAACGCTTCCAGTTCTCGGTCGAGAAGGCGTAGAGCGTCATCCAGCGGATGCCCAGGCCCGGGGCGGCGCGGACGATCTCGCGCACCCTCTCGGCGCCCTTCCTGTGGCCGACCAGGCGCGGCCAGCCGCGCCGCGTGGCCCAGCGACCGTTGCCGTCCATGATCACGGCGACATGGGCGACGCGGCGCGCGGCATCGCCGGGGGCTTTGCCCGCAGACTGGCCGGGGGGCTGGCCCGGAGACTGGGTCGAGGGCGGAACGGGGGGCTGGACGGACATCGGCGGCCTTTCCGGCTCAGACCTGCATGATCTCGGCCTGTTTGGTCTCCAGCGTCTGGTCGACGGTCTTGATGAAGCGGTCGGTCAGGCCCTGCACCTCGTCCTCCCAGAACTTGGCGTCGTCTTCCGAGACATCGCCCTTGGCCTTGGCCTTCTTGATCTGGTCCATGCCGTCGCGGCGCAGGTTGCGGATGGCGACGCGGGCATGTTCGGCATATTGGCCCGCGACCTTGGTCAGCTCGCGCCGACGCTCTTCGTTCAGCTCGGGGATCGGCAGCATGATGATGGTGCCGTTGGTCTGGGGATTGATGCCCAGGCCGGATTCGCGGATCGCCTTCTCGACCTTGGAGACGAGGCCCTTGTCCCAGACGTTGACGGTGACCATGCGCGGCTCGGGCACGTTGACGGTGCCGAGCTGGTTGATCGGCGTCATCTGGCCGTAGGCCTCGACCTGCACCGGCTCCAGCATGGCGCCCGAGGCGCGGCCGGTCCGCAACGAGGCGAATTCGGTGCGCAGGGCGGCGATGGCGCCATCCATCCGGCGCGTCAGGTCATCGGTGTCGAGCATGAACTCTTCGTTCGACATCTGGTCATTTCCCGCAGTTGGCCCGCCGGACACCGGCGGGGATTTCGGCTGGTATAGATTGAAAGGCCGCCGGGGTATAGTGGGGCCTGTCCCCGGACCGGAAGGGGGCGGCGGGCTCTCAGCCCTTGGCGTCGACCGTGGTATAGGTGCCCTGCCCCGCGAGGATGCCGCGGAATCCGCCCGGCTCGTCCAGCGAAAAGACGATGATCGGCAGGTGGTTGTCGCGCGCGAGCGCTATGGCGGTGGCATCCATCACGCCGAGATGCTTTTCCAGCGCCTCGTCGTAGGAGACCCGGTCGTAGCGCTTGGCGTCGGGGAATTTCTTCGGGTCGCGGTCGTAGACGCCATCGACCTTGGTTCCCTTGAAGACGGCGGCGCAGCCCATTTCGTTGGCGCGCAGGGTGGCGGCGGTGTCGGTGGTGAAATAGGGGTTTCCCGTGCCCGCGGCGAAGATCACCACGCGCTTCTTTTCCAGATGGCGGACGGCGCGGCGGCGGATATAGGGCTCGCAGACCTGGTCCATCGGGATGGCCGAGATCACCCGGGTATAGATGCCGATCTGTTCGAGTGCCGACTGCATCGCCAGCGCGTTCATCACGGTGGCGAGCATGCCCATGTAGTCGGCTGTGGTGCGCTCCATCCCCTGGGCGGAGCCGGCGAGGCCGCGGAAGATGTTGCCGCCGCCGATCACCATGCAGATCTCGACGCCGAGATCGTGGACCGATTTCACCTCTTGCGCGATGCGGGCGACGGTCTGCGGGTTCAGCCCGTAGGCTCGGTCGCCCATCAGGGCCTCGCCCGAGATCTTCAGCATCACCCGCGCATATTTCGTGGCGGATTCCGGCATGGGCGCGGCCGTGGACATGGGTTCCCCCTGGGATTGTGGCGATGGTCTTGGATCGGGGAGCAAAATGGGCGAAAACCGGCGCGGGTTCAACCGGGAAACCGGAGGCCGGGCGGCGGGCGGAAGGGGGCGCCGCCCCCTCGGCGCCTTTGGCGCCTCACCCCCGGGATATTTTTGCAAAGAAGAAAGGGCAAGTCGTCGCCATGGCCTTGATTTCGGCGATATCGCGCGAGGCGCCGGTGCTGATCGCCGGGCCGACCGCCAGCGGCAAATCGGCGCTGGCGATGGAGATCGCCGCGCGCGACGGGCGGGTGGTCGTCAATGCCGATGCGCTTCAGGTCTACGGGAACTGGCGGGTGCTGACGGCGCGGCCCTCGGCGGCGGAGGAGGCGGCGCTGCCGCATGCGCTTTACGGCCATGTCGGGCGCGACGGGGCGTGGTCGGTCGGGCACTGGCTGCGCGCGGCGGCGGGGTTTCTGGACCGGCCCGCGGTGTTCGTCGGCGGCACCGGGCTTTATTTCATGGCGCTGACCGAGGGGCTGGCCGAGGTTCCGCCGGTGCCCGCCGAGGTCCGTGCCGAGGCCGACCGGCTGCGCGCCGGGGATTTCGCGGCGATGGTGGCGGGGCTGGATCCGGCGACGGCGGCGCGGATCGACCTGAGAAATCCGGCCCGAGTGCAGCGCGCATGGGAGGTTTTGCGCGCCACCGGCCGGGGCCTGGGCGACTGGCAGGCGCGGACGGCGCAGCCGCTGCTGCCGCTGGCGCGGGCCGAGACGCTGGTGCTGCGGCCGGAGACCGGCTGGCTCGACGCCCGCATCGCCCGGCGGTTCGCCGCGATGGTGGAGGAGGGCGCGCTGGAAGAGGCCCGGGCCGAATTGCCGCATTGGAACCCGGCCCTGCCCTCCGCGCGCGCGATCGGCGCGCCGGAACTGATCGCGCATCTTCAGGGCCGGATCGGGCTGCCCGAGGCGGTGGCGGCGGCAAGCCTTGCGACCCGGCGCTATGCCAAGCGCCAGAGGACCTGGTTCCGCGCCCGGATGGCGGGCTGGCGGGGGCTGGAGCTGCCCTGAACGGCGGGTCGGACCCTGGTTGCGCGCCCTGCATCGACCTGGCGCCATCTGGTGCGGGGGACTTCGGCGGGAATCGGTTCGGAACGGCGGAGGCGGCGGCGCGGGATCGAAGGCGCGGATGGACGGCAAGGGACGGACGGGCCGTTCGAGAAGGGCGACAGGAAACCTGCGGGACCGGCGGAAGGGTCGGGCGGGACGGTGGGATGGGCGAGACGGGACAGAGTGACTGAAACCGGCACTCGGGGCAGGCGCCTTGGTACGGGCGGCTTGCTGGGACGGGCGAGCTGGGCCGGGAGCGGCGGACGGAAACAGATGACGGGCCGGAACATACAGGCCGGAGCCGACGGCTCGGGACGGGCGATACCGGGCAACGGTCCGGGCGGGGCGGCTCGCCGGTCGGGACCATCGGGGCTTTCCTCCCGCCCCCTGCGTCCCGGCAAGGCGGGGCGGATCCGTGGCGGCGAAGCAACGCCCGCGCTCTGTCCACCGGTTTTTCCACAGGCTTTCCACCCCGCCTGTGGACAAGTTTCGCGCTTTGCCATCTTTTTGCTTTGGTTTTGGGGCTATGCAGGCATAACCTCAGGTTGTTCCCGAAGAGTTGACCGCCCGATGCAGGATTTCTCCACGCGCTCGCAACTGCGCCTCATGGCCATCCCCCGCCTTGCCGCCGCGGGGCGTTGGCGCGTCGAGGCGATGCGCGCATTGTCCGAGCCCTGTTTCCTGTGGTTCACCAAGGGCCAGGGCCGCGTCACCGTGCAGGGGGTCACCCGCGGCTATACCGCGCACAACGCCATCTTCATCCCGAAAGGCGTGATGCATGGGTTCGAGGCCGGGCCCAACGTCTTCGGCACCGCCGTCTTCTTCGGCCGCGACTGCGACCTGACCCTGCCCTCGGCGCCCCTGCACCTGCGCATCCGCGAGGTCCATGCCCAGCAGGAGCTGAACGTGCTGCTCGATTCCATCGGGCGCGAGCTGACCTCGGACGTGCCGGCCCATGACCGGGCGACGCAGCATTATCTGGGCCTGCTGGGCGTCTGGCTGGAGCGGCAGGCCGCGAAGGCCGAGCCCGAAGCCGCCCGCCCCGACGCCACGCAACGGCTGGTGAACCGCTACACCGCGCTTCTGGAGCGCGACTTCCGCTCGGGCATGGGGGTGGCGGATTTCGCCGCCGCGCTCGGCGTGACGCCGACCCATCTGACGCGCTGTTGCAAGGCGGCCTGCGGGCGCCCGGCCTCGACCCTGCTGCAGGACCGCCGCATCTTCGAGGCGCGCAGGCTGCTGGCCGAAACCCGCATCCCGGTCGGCCATATCGCGGCAAGCCTGGGCTTCACCTCGGCGGCCTATTTCACCCGGGCCTTCCAGCATCTGACCGGGAAATCCCCCACCGCTTTCCGCCGCGCGCCCTGATGACTGAGGGCTGAGGCCGGGCCGGGAAGGCGTCCTGTCGGGCCGAAGAAGTCCGGCCCGAAGGCGCTTGGCAAAAACCCCAGGCACCGCGGCAGACCCCGCCCGCTGCTGCAGCAAAAGCGCCCCCAAGCCCCTTCGCCCCTTCATCTTGGCCGAAATATCCCGGGGGTGAGGCCCGTGCAGCGGGCCGAGGGGGCAGCGCCCCCCCCCCCCCCCCTCCCCCCCCCCCCCCCCCCCCCCCCCCCCCCCCCCCCCCCCCCCCCCCCGGGCCGACACAGCCCCCGCCCCGCCGCCCCGCCGGGCAAGGACCGCAAATGACCGCTCTCGCCCTGCGCCGGTTCGGCGTGATGATCCTGACCGCCTTCGTGCTGGCCTTCATCGTCTTCGCGCTTACCAATCTGAAGCCGAACCTGACCAAGCTCGCGAAATCCGAGGCCTCGGCCCGGATGACCGACGATCAGGTCGAAAGCTGGCTGGCCTCGAACGGCTTCACCCGGCCGATGTTCATGCGCTACGGCGAATGGCCGGGCATGGTGCCGGGCTGAACCGGAACCGATGCCGAGGGGCGCCCGACCGGGCGCTGCCGCAACCGCCTCCCGGCGGCCGAGACGGCACCCCGCCATTGCGGCCTCCCCCAGGGCGATCTGGGCTGGTCCACCGTCTTCAAGCAGCCGGTCTCCAAGGTGATCGCGCGCAGCCTCGGCCTGACCGGCTGGCTGATGCTGTGGGTCATGCTGGTGATAGTCTCTCTGACGCTGGGCGTGCTGGCGGGCGTGCGCGAGGGCTCGCGCACCGACCGGCTGCTCTCCAGCCTCGCCATCCTGACCACGGCGACGCCGGAATATGTCTCGGGCGTGGTGCTGGTCGCGATCTTCGCCTCGGCCACCGGCGGCCTCTCGCCCTGGCTGGCCGAGATGGGCTGGATCTCGGGCCGGACCCTGTTCCAGGGCACCGCGACCCGCGCGATGGAGCGGATCACCTTCTGGAACTTCGCCCTGCCGGTCCTGACCATCGCGCTCTATGGCATCGGCTATGTCGCGCGGATGACGCGGGCCTCGATGGCCGAGGTCATGGCGCAGCAATATATCCGCACCGCGCGGCTCAAGGGCCTGCGCTTTCGCGACGTGGTGCTGAAACATGCGCTCCGCACCGCGCTGATCGCCCCCTTCACGGCGATCATGCTGAAATTCCCCTGGCTGCTGAACGGCGTCGTCATCGTCGAGACATTGTTTAACTACAAGGGCTTCGGCTGGACGCTGGTCAGGCGGCAGGAAACAACGACATCCAGCTCCTCTTGGTCTCTTCGGTCGTGGTGGTGCTGGTGGTGCTGGTGGTGCTGGTGGTGCTGGTGGTGCTGGTGGTGCTGGTGGTGCTGGTGGTGCTGGTGGTGCTGGTGACGCAGCTCGTCTCCGACCGGGGCTATGTCAAACTTCCGAACCTCCGCATCCGGCTGGCTTAGGGGGACCTGGAAATGGAAACGTTTTCCTGGTTCGCGATCCTGCGGCGCCTCGCGCTTCAGTTCTGGCCGGTCTGGATCCTGCTCGGGCTGAGGCTTCGCACTCTCCCTCGGCTTTCGCCAAAGCCTCGGCCTCTACGGCAGGCTCTACGCCTCGCGCCCGGGCCGGATCGGCATGTTCAGGGTCTTCACCGCGCTCTGCGCCGATCTCGTTGCGACCCATGATCCGCTCGCCCCGATCGGGCGGGCCCGGAACGCCCTTCCCGGCACACCGGTCGCCGACGGCCACGAGGGCGCCTATCCCTGGTATCTGCTGGGCGCCGACAGCCTGGCGCGCGACGTCTTCTCGCGCATGGTCATGGGCGCGCACGACGTCCTCAAGATCGCCCCCGCCGCCACGCCCTTCGCCTTCATGATGGGGATCGTGCTGGACCCGCCTGCGGGCTATTTCGGCGGCCGCTGGGACGGCATCCTGTCCGTCCCGGCCAATCTGGCGCTGGCCTTCCCGGTGATCCTGCTCTTCTACCTGCTGGTCACGCCCGAGATCATCGAGACCGGCCTGCCAAGGGCCGTCGCCGCCATCCTCTTCCTGTTCCCGATCCTGTTCCTTCTGGTGCTGGTCGACAGCCGTTTCCGCAGGCAGAAGGGGCGGCGCGACCACTATGCGGCGCTGGTGCTGCTGATCGACTTCTCGGCCTGGTCATCGGCCTCAACCTCCTCGCCAACGGATTGCGCGAGGAAAGCCTCAAGGACTGACCATCCCCACCCCATTCTTCTTTCTTCTTTGCAAAAATATCCCACGGGGGTCCGGGGGTGTGAAACCCCCGGTCCAACGCCCCCCCTCTGCACCCGACGCCGCCGATCCTGAGCCCCCGCCGCCCGCCGCCGCCGAAGGAAACCGCCATGACCGCCCTCAGCCACCCGCCCGCCGCCGGGCTGCCCTTTCCAGACCCGCTGCCGCTGGAAAAGCCAGGTGCCGGGCGGGCTGTGCGCGCGGGACCTGTCGCCGATGCGCGAAATCCGCGACGGGCACCGGATCAGATGCCATCTGGCGCCCGGGATCCTGGAGGCGATGAGGCCGGTCATTGGTCTTGCCGCCGAGGAGCCGGATCTGGAAAATTCACGGCACCCCGGGCGGATATTCTGCCCCGGACCGCGGATCCGGCGGATTGCGCATGAGTTCCTGCGGGGAAGAAGGATGGGGGCGCTGCCCCCGTCCGCGCCTGGCGCGGACTCCCCCGGGATATTTTTGCAAAGAAGAAAGGGGGAAGAGGTTTGGTTGGACGGGCGGCGGCGGCGGGGAGGCTTTGGCGCCTGGGGGTTTCAGCCCAGGATCGCCTTCACATAGGCTTCGGTCTCGGCATAGGGCGGCACGCCGTCGTGTTTTTCGACCGCGCCCGGCCCGGCGTTATAGGCCGCCAGCGCCAGTTTCCAGTTGCCGAACTTGTCATACATCTGCTTGAGATAGCGCGCCCCGCCCTCAAGGTTCTGGCGCGGGTCGTGGATGTCCACGCCGAGCGCCTTCGCCGTTCCCGGCATCAGCTGCGCAAGCCCGGTCGCGCCCTTGTGGCTGACGGCGGTCGGGTTCCAGCCCGATTCGCGCTGGACGAGGCGGAGGAAGAGATCCTCGGGGATGCCGTGCTTGCGCGCCATCTCTTTCGCGACGTCCAGATATTCGCCCTTGTAGCGGCCGTTGTATTTCGGAACCACCTCGGCGCTGGCCGTGCCGCCGGACTTGTAGCTGGGGGTCAGCTTGACCGAGCCGGAATATTGCTTGGAGAGCTTGCCGTCGAGCAGCTTGCTCTGGCTCTCGAACACGGCGTTGCGCGACTTGCTCGATCCCGAGAGCACCAGGGCCTCGCCCAGGGCCGGAGAGGAGAGCAAGGAGAGGATGGCGAAAAAACCGATATGCCGCATCTGCAAGAAACCGCCCCGATCACCCGAAATCCCCGGGACTATACGGATCTGGCGCGGATTTTCCAGCCGGATTTCCTGCCCCCGGCGCCTTCGGGAAGGGGCTTTGCGCGATTTCGGGCCGAAACGGCGCGAAGGCCCCTCCCGAAAGTCTCTGGCGAAGGCGCCGGTTGCGGGGCGCCCGATGCGCGTCTATAGCGGGGGAAAGGCGCGGTCCGCCCCCTTCCCCCTGGCCTTGCGCCCCGGGGCCGGGGGCCGGGGCCGGGCGTCCGGCCCTTGCCGCTCGGCGGGCCACAACCACAGGCGGGGCCCAGAGGAGGCGCATCATGGCGGGATCGGTCAACAAGGTCATTCTCATCGGCAATCTGGGCCGCGACCCCGAGGTGCGCAGCTTTCCCAACGGCGGCAAGGTGGTGAACCTGCGCATCGCCACCTCCGAGACCTGGCGCGACCGCAACACCGGCGAGCGGCGCGAGCGCACCGAATGGCATTCGGTGGCGATCTTCTCGGAACCCCTGGGCAAGATCGCCGAGCAATATCTGCGCAAGGGCTCGACCGTCTATATCGAGGGCGCGCTGGAGACCCGGAAATGGCAGGACCAGTCCGGCCAGGACCGCTATTCGACCGAGGTCGTGCTGCGCCCCTTCTCGGGCAACCTGACCCTTCTGGGCGGGCGCGGCGAAGGCGGCGGGCGCAGCGAGGGCCCCTCGGACGATCGTTACGAGAGCTACGGCCAGGGCGACAGCTATGGCGGCGGGCGTGGCGGCGCGCAGGCTGGATCGTCGCAGGCTGGATCGTCGCAAGGCGGCGGGCGCTCGACCCTCGACGACGATATCCCGTTCTGAGCCGGGTCGTTTCGGGACCGACCTGCCCTTCGGGGAGGCGGATGATCGGGGTGCCGGGTGAGGGCCTTCAGGCCTTCGCATCGCCGGATCCGGGGACCTTGGGGATCTGCCCGGATCTGCGGGCCCAGTCTTTGCGGATCCCGGCTCCTTCAGCCGCCGACCCTTGCTCCCCGAACCTCGGTCCATGCAGTCCCCCATTGCGCATGGGAACGGACGCGCAGGGAATCGCGCGGACCCGTCGCCTCGCCCGATCCCCGGCCGGTCGCCCCTGGCAAACAAGCCGCGATCGGATGCCTTCCGGCGCGTCTCCGCATCCGCAGGTCGGCGCCGGGTCTTGACGGAGCCGACGGGGGGACCGCAAAGGGCCAGGTCACGACGAAACGCGCCTCTGGACCTCGGCCGGTTGCCATCCTATATCTCGGCCCAGGAATCCCGGTCGGACGGGGCTTTGCCAGACGGGCCCTGCGGCGCCTGAGGCCGCACCGCCCCGACGTCCCCTGCCACAGCCAAGGGCGGCGGCAAGGCCGACAGGACACCCGCCGGGCACCGCCCTCGCGCCAGCCCCGGTTTTCGATCAACCCTCGGCTTTCGGCCGACCCCGGCCCGGCGGATCGCCCGGGATCCGGGCCAGCGACCAAAGGAGACGCGCGATGGACACCGCCCCCCGATCCGACGATGCCGCCCGCCCGGACGAAGCCGAGGGCCTGCCGCTCATCCGCCCCTCCAGCGTCGACCATCCGCTCTACGACCAGGTGGTCGAGGCCTGCCGCTCGGTCTTCGACCCCGAGATCCCGGTGAACATCTACGACCTCGGCCTGGTCTACACGATCGAGATCGACGCCGAGAATGCGGTGAACATCACCATGTCGCTGACCGCCCCGGGCTGCCCCGTCGCGGGCGAGATGCCCGGCTGGGTCGCCGATGCGGTCGAGCCGCTGCCGGGCGTGAAACAGGTCGATGTCCACATGACCTTCGATCCGCCCTGGGGGATGGAGATGATGTCGGACGAGGCGCGGCTGGAACTGGGCTTCATGTAGGCGAAGGCCGGGGCGCGCCGCGTAGAGGCCCCGTCCGGCCCCCACCCCGGGGGCCCGCAAGTCCCTGCCATGCCGCCGCGCCACCCGTCCTCCGGGCAGCGGCCGCGCCCAGGATCCCGGCCGAGGACGGCCCCCCACCGCAAGGCGCCCCGACAAGCCGGTCCACCAAACCCCCGGCGGGCCCGACTTCCCGCCCCGGGCACAAGCACCGCTCGATGGCCGAAAGCTCAAGGCTCCGCCGCTCCCGCGAATGCGCAAGGAACAGAGCACTCCGCCCCACCCTTGCGCCAACGGTGCCGCCAGGAGGCAGATCGCGGGTGCCGCTCTCGCCAACCAACAGCCCTTGCCCCAACTCGCGCCCCCCAGCCACGGCCAACTTCCGCCGCCCGCCGCTGATTTCCCGCGCCAGCATCACGCCGCTTCGGCATCCGGCGACAGGTCCCGATCACGATGCGGGCAAAGCGCACACGCACGAGAGGCGGCTCCCGGGGGCCTCTTCCAACAGGCGCCCCAAAAGGCGCGGCACCGCATTGCAAAGCGAAAAACCGATCCGAAAACACTCGGAAAACCGCAAGTTTCCGGCCTAAAAACAAAGATCTAGGAAACATTTCACCCGCAATGCAGGCTCGACATGCTTTCCCGACGCCCCGCCAATCAACATCCCCGGATCGCCCCTGCCGCGCTGGCAAAACCGCCCCCCATGCCCGGCTCGAAACCCCGCCCCTTTCATCTTGGCCAAAATATCCCCGCCGGAGGCATCCGACCTCCCCCCCCCTCGAAGCCGCTGGAAATTCCACCTCACCCCGATCCCCGGCTTGAACCGATCGCCCGCAGGGATTACCTTTCCCACGCAAGAAGGATTTCTCCCATGTTCGGCATTCCCGGCAGATCCGCCGTCACCCTTACCCCCTCCGCCGCGCGGCAGATCGCCCGGCTGATGGCCCGCGATGGCTCCGAGGGGCTGCGCATCGGCGTCAAGAAGGGCGGCTGCGCTGGGATGGAATATACCATGGATTACGTGGCCGAGGTGAATCCGCTCGACGAGGTGGTCGAACAGGATGGCGCCCGGGTGCTGATCGCACCGATGGCGCAGATGTTCCTGATCGGGACCGAGATCGATTATGAGACCGACCTGCTCTCGGCCGGGTTCAAGTTCCGCAACCCGAATGTGGCCGAGGCCTGCGGCTGCGGCGAATCGATCAAGTTCAAGGACCAGCCCTCGGCCTGAGGGCGGGGACGGACCGGGGGCGCGAGAAGCGCCCCAAAAGCGCCCCCTGAAAGCAGATTCGGGAATTCCGCCCGAAAAACCCGTCCGGGACGCGCCATCGCGACATGCCGCGACGGCACATATGCGCATCGCCGTGCCCGGACCTGGGCAGCCCCCCTTTGCCACCGGCGGCAGCCCTTCCGGGGCAGCTTGTCCCATTGCGCGGGCGACCGGAATTTGTCATCCCTTCCTCCAGGCAAGAGGAGAGAACGGATGCAGAAGCTGGCCGCCGGAAACTGGAAGATGAACGGCACCAGAGCCGCCCTCGCCGAAGTCGACGCGCTGATCAGGGCCCATCCCGCCCCCGGCTGCGAGGTTCTGCTCGCCCCCCCGGCCACGCTGGTCGCGGCCATGGCCGAGCGGGCCGAGGGCAGCGCGCTGCGGATCGGCGGGCAGGATTGCCATGCGGCGGCCTCGGGCGCCCATACCGGCGACATCTCGGCGCCCATGCTGCGCGATGCCGGGGCGAGCCATGTCATCCTCGGCCATTCCGAGCGCCGCGCCGATCACGGCGAGACCGATGCGCAGATCCATGCCAAGGTGGGCGCCGCCTGGTCCGCCGGGCTGGTGGCGATCCTGTGCCTGGGCGAGACCGAGGCCGAGCGCGATGCGGGCCGGGCGCTTGAGGTGGTCGGCGCGCAGCTTGCCGCCTCGCTGCCCGATGGCGCCGGGGCCGAAAACACCGTCATCGCCTATGAGCCGGTCTGGGCCATCGGCACCGGCCGCACCCCCTCGCTGGCCGAGATCGGCGAGGTCCACGGCTTCCTGCGCCGCGCGCTGGCGGAACGGTTCGGGGCGCAGACCGCCGCGGCGATCCGGCTGCTTTACGGCGGATCGGTGAAACCCTCGAACGCCGGGGAGATCTTCGCGGTGGCGGATGTCGACGGCGCGCTGGTCGGCGGGGCAAGCCTGAAGGCCGCCGATTTCGGCGCCATCGTGGCGGCGCTCTCCGCCGCCTGACCTTCGCCAGCGGCCCGGACGGAGGCGGTTCGGCGCATCGCGCCAGGCCCGGAACCCAGAACCCGGAACCCAGAACCCAGGTGGAGTCGCGTGCAGCACAAGGCGGGCGCCGTCGGCTCCCCGGCCAAAGGTCGGGACGGATCGGCGCGCGCCTCCGGGGTCAGGGTGGAGCCGGGAGAAGGTTGCCGCAACCGGGCCGAATGCGGCAGCGAAAGGCCCCCTCGCCCCCGCCATCGAAAGGCCGAGGCCGTGTCAGGATCCGGCCTCCGGGACCGCGCAGGGGCGTATCCTTCCGCAAAACGGCTTGCCCCGCTGCCAGGGGCGGCGGGGGACGGAAATGCGTCGGGCGAAGGAATCGGGCGAAGGAACTTCGTGCCGCAACCTTGTCGGCCGACCTGTCGCGAGTCCCTGCTTCGACACCGCCCCGGCCCATGGCGGCAGGGCGGCGCCATCGGCTCGGACCCGCCAGGGACCGGATCGTATCCAACGCTCAGGCCCCCAACGCACAAAGGCTGGCGCGCGGGCGGCGCAGGGCGTAATCCTGAGCGGCATGAAGAGCCTCACGCAATCTCCGACCGCGCCGGATTTCGTCCAGAATCCCTATGCTTTCTACGAGTGCGCCCGCAAGGCCGGGCCGTTCTTCCACTGGCGGGACTACGACCTGGCCTGCACCGGCAATGCCGCCGCCGTCTCGGCGATCCTGCGCGACCGCCGCTTCGGGCGCGAGGTCCCGCCCGAGCTTGCCGCCCCGATCCCCGCCCATCAGGCGCCCTTCTACGCGGTCGAGGCCCATTCCATGCTGGAGCTGGAGCCGCCGCGCCACACGCGGCTGCGCAACCTGGTGCTGCGCGCCTTCACCTCGCGCCGGATCGTGGCGATGGCGCCCGAGATCGAGGCGCTTTGCACCGAGTTGATCGCCGCCTTTCCGCCCGGCGAATTCGACCTGCTGGAATGCTTCGGCCAGCCGCTGCCGGTGCGGATCATCGCGCGGCTTCTCGGCGTGCCCGAAACCATGGCGCCCGAGCTTCTGGCCTGGTCGAACGCCATGGTGGGGATGTATCAGGCCGGGCGCAGCCGGGCGATGGAAGAGGCGGCGGCCCGGGCGGCGCTGGAATTCTCGGCCTTCCTGCGCGGCTATGTCGAGGAACGGCGCGCAAGGCCCGCCGATGACCTGATCACCCAGTTGATCGCCGCGGAGGCCGAGGGCGAGCGGCTGTCGACTGACGAGTTGATCACAACCTGCATCCTGCTTCTGAACGCGGGCCACGAGGCGACGGTCCATACCATCGGCAACGGCGTGAAGCTGCTGCTGGAGCGCGGGACCCCGCCCGGGATGCTGGCGCCCGACCGGGTGGCGGGCACGGTCGAGGAGATCCTGCGCTTCGACCCGGCGCTGCATCTTTTCACCCGCTGGTGCTACGAGGAGGTCGAGGTCATGGGCCGGACCTTCCGGCGCGGCGAGCGGGTGGGGCTGCTTCTGGCCATGGCGAACCGCGATCCGGCGCTATGGGACCGGGCCGAGGAATTCCTGCCCGAACGGCCCGCGCGGCCCGCGCACAGCTTCGGCGCGGGCCTGCATTTCTGCGTCGGCGCGCCGCTGGCGCGGCTGGAGTTGCAGATCGCTTTGCCCGCGCTGTTCGCGGCCTGCCCGGATCTGCGGCTGGCCGCTGCGCCGGCATATGCCGATGTCTATCACTTCCACGGGCTGGAGCGGTTGATGCTGGCGCGGTGCGGCTGAGGCCGACTCGGGAGCAAAGGGAGGGGGCTCTGCCCCCTCGGCGCCTTTGGCGCCTCACCCCCGGGATATTTTTGCAAAGAAGAAAATGGGGGTTCGGGCTGGTGGGGGTCAGACGGGCAGGATCGTGGTGGATTTGATTTCCTCCATGCTCAGCAGCGCGGTGACATTGTAGATCCGCACCTCGGAAATCAGCGCCTGGTAGAAATCGTCATAGGCGCGGGCGTTGCGGACCCGGACCTTCAGGATATAGTCGATGTCGCCCGCCAGCCGATGGGCCTCAAGCACCTCGGGGCGTTCGCGCAGCGCCCTGAGGAAGCGGCGCTGCCAGTCGGCCTCATGTTCCGAGGTACGGATCAGGACGAAGAAACAGGCCTCCAGGCCGAGCGCCTCGGGGTCGAGGATCGCGGTCTGGCGGGTGATCACGCCCTGGTCCTTCATCCGCCGGATCCGGTTCCAGACCGGGGTCTTGGAAGAGCCCACCTTGCGCGCGATCTCGTCCAGCGACTGACTGGCGTCCTTTTGCAGTTCGGACAGGATTTTCCGGTCCAGATCATCCAGCGGGGCGGCCATTCCTGAAATCCATTGCATTGCGGAACCGGGTTCCAATCCGGCGCAGTATCGGAACGAACTTCCTTATCTGCAAGGGCATCTGGCCCGGAATGGGGAAAAAGTTCTACATAAGGGGCCTGAGAACAGGGTCAGCCATGATGTCGAACAGCCTTATCCCCCCTGCCCCCCTTCCGCCCGCCCCTTCCGAGGTGGTCTTCGTCGGCGCGGGCCCCGGCGCGGCCGAGCATCTGACGCTGGGCGCCCTGCGCGCGATCCAGGCGGCCGAGGTGGTGATCCACGACCGGCTGGTCGGACCCGAGGTGCTGGCGCTGATCCCGGCCGCGGCCCGGCGGATCGACGCGGGCAAGGAGGGTTTCGGCGCCTCGACCCCGCAGGCCACCATCAATGCGATCCTGGTCGCCGAGGCGCAGACGGGCGCGCGGGTGGTGCGGTTGAAGGGCGGCGACACCGCGATCTTCGGGCGGCTGGACGAGGAGATCGCCGCGCTGGAGACGGCCGGGCTTTCCTTCCGCATCCAGCCGGGCCTGACCTCGGCCAGCGTCGCCGCCGCCGCGATCGGGCAGAGCCTGACGAAACGGGGCCGCAACGCCGGGCTGCGCATCGTGACCGGCCACGACATGGCCGGTTTCGCCGAGCAGGACTGGCGCGGCCTGTCGCGCCCGGGCGAGGTGGCGGCGATCTACATGGGCAAGAAATCGGCCCGCTTCATCCAGGGGCGGCTGATGATTCATGGCGCCGATCCCGCGACGCCGGTGACGCTGGTCGAGAATGTCTCGCGCCCCGAGCAGCGGATCATGGGCTGTTGTCTGGCCGACCTGCCCGCCGCCGCCGCCCGGGCGGAGGGTCCCGCCGTCATCCTTCTCGGGCTGGCCCCGCGTGCCGCCCGCCCCGCCATTTACGGATTGCCCGGGTTCTCCGGGCTCAACGAGGCCCTGCCATGAGCCGCAAGTTCACCCCCAAGGTCGTCACCGCCAACCGCCTGCGCGAGGGCGATGTCGTCTATCTGACCGCCGACGACCGCTGGTCGCCGCATCACCACGAGGCCGAGCTGATCGAGGACGAGGCCCATGGCCAGATCCGCCTGCTGCATGCCAATGCGCAGAAGCTCGACATCGTCGGCGCCTATCTGGCCGATGCCCGCCCCGGCCCCCTGGGCCCCGAGCCGGTCCATTTCCGCGAGGCGTTCCGCACCCGCGGCCCGTCGAACTACAACCACGGCAAGCAGGCGGATCTCGGCCATGTATGATTACACCGATTTCGACGAGGCCTTCGTGCGCGAGCGGGTGGCCCAGTTCACCGCCCAGGTCGAGCGGCGCCTGGACGGCAGCCTGAGCGAGGAGGAATTCCGCCCGCTGCGGCTGATGAACGGGCTCTATCTGCAACTGCATGCCTATATGCTGCGGGTGGCGATTCCCTATGGCTCGCTCGATCCGTCGAAGATGCGCCAGCTCGCCCATATCGCCGAGACCTGGGACAAGGGCTACGGCCATTTCACCACGCGCCAGAACATCCAGTTCAACTGGCCGAAGCTGACCGACGTGCCCGCGATGCTGGACGCGCTGGCCGATGTGGGGATGCATGCGATCCAGACCTCGGGCAATTGCGTCAGGAACGTCACGGCGGACCATTTCGCCGGGGCCGCCGCCGACGAGGTCGCCGATCCCCGCCCCTGGGCCGAGCTTTTGCGCCAATGGTCGACCGACCATCCCGAATTCCAGTTCCTGCCGCGCAAGTTCAAGATCGCCATCACCGGGGCCGAGGCCGACCGCGCGGTGATCCGCGCCCATGACATCGGGCTTCAGGTGGTCAGGAACGCCAGGGGCGAGATCGGCTTCCGGGTGCTGGTGGGCGGCGGCCTTGGCCGCACGCCGCTGATCGGCATCACTGTGCGCGAGTTCCTGCCCGAGCCCGACCTGCTGCCCTATGTCGAGGCGGTGCTCTCGGTCTACAATACGCTCGGGCGTCGCGACAACAAATACAAGGCCCGCATCAAGATCACCATCCGCGAGATCGGCGAGGAGGCGCTGCGCGGCATGATCGAGGCGCGCTTCGAAGAATTGCGCCCCGAGTTCCATGGCGCCGACCAGGCCCTGCTGGGCGATATCCGCGCGGCTTTCGCCCCGCCCGCCTTCCGCAACGCGCCGGTGGACGGCTATGAGGCCTCCTTCAAGTCCGACCCCGTGTTCCGGTCCTGGGCCGAGACCAACCTGGCGCCGCATCGCAACGACCAATATGCGATCGTCACCATCTCGACCAAGGCGCATGGCCGGACGCCGGGGGATGCGACCTCGGAGCAGATGCGGGTGATCGCCGATCTGGCCGAACGCTTCGGCCATGGCGATATCCGCATCAGCCATGAGCAGAACGTGATCCTGCCCCATGTCCACAAGGGCGATCTTCCGGCGGTGCATGCCGCGCTGCTGGCGGCGGATCTGGGCACGGCGAATGTGGGTCTGGTCTCGGACATCATCGCCTGCCCCGGCATGGATTACTGCGCGCTGGCCACCGCGCGCTCGATCCCCGTGGCGCAAGAGATCGCCACCCGGTTCAAGGCCCTGGATCTGGAGCATGAGATCGGCCCGCTGAAGATCAAGATCTCGGGCTGCATCAACGCCTGCGGCCACCACCATGTCGGCCATATCGGCATCCTCGGCCTCGACCGCGCGGGGGTCGAGAATTACCAGATCACCCTTGGCGGATCGGGCGCCGAGGATGCGGTGATCGGCGACAAGACCGGGCCCGGCTTTGCCTATGACCAGGTGGTCCCGGCGGTGGAGCGCATCCTGCGCGCCTATCTCGACCAGCGCGAGGGGCCGCAGGAAAGCTTCCTCGACGCCTTCCGGCGCCTTGGCATGGACCCGTTCAAGGCCGCGCTCTACGAGGCGGAAGGCAGCCGCGATGCCGCTTGACCTCAACAACCGCCCGGTCGCCGGGCGCGTGGCGGCGCTGAATGCGCGCTACCGGCACCATTCGGCCACCGCGGTTCTGGAACATGCGCTGAAGGATGCCGATCTGGGGCGGGTGGCGCTGATTTCGTCCTTCGGCGCGGAATCGGTGGTGCTGTTGCATCTGGTTTCGGTGATCGCGCCGGAGACGCCGGTGCTGTTCATCGACACGCGGATGCTGTTTCGCGAAACGCTCGACTATCAGCGCGAATTGGCGGAAAGCCTGAACCTGTGCGACATCCGCACCATTCGCGCCAATCCGGCGCGGATGGCCTTCGAGGACCCCGACGGCACCCTGCACCAGTTCAACACCGACGCCTGCTGCGCCCTGCGCAAGGTCGAGCCGCTGGAGCGCGCGCTGTCGAAATTCGATGGCTGGATCACCGGGCGCAAGCGGTTCCAGAATGCCGAGCGCGGCACGCTGGATTTCTTCGAGAACGAGGACGACCGCCGCATCAAGGTCAATCCCCTGGCCCATTGGGGGCGCGAGGATCTTGAGGAATACATGGTCAACAACCGCCTGCCCCGCCACCCGCTGGTGGCCAAGGGCTATCCCTCGATCGGCTGCGCGCCCTGCACCAGCCCGGTGAAACCCGGCGAGGATCCCCGCGCGGGCCGCTGGCGCGGCAGCCAGAAGACCGAATGCGGCATCCATTTCGTCAACGGCAAACCCGTGCGCAACAGGCAGGAGAACGCGGCATGAGCGTGATCGTCACCGACTCGGGCTTTGCCCCCGCCCCCGACCGCAGCCTGCCCGGCCTTGACAGCCTGTCCGATCCTGCCGGGATTGATGCCGCTCTCGATGCCGGGACCACCGAGATCGACCTGTCGAACACCGACGATCCGGCGGCGCTGATCCCGCATCTGGCGCGGTTGCGGCTGATCCGGGTGGCCTTTCCGGCCTTTTCCGACGGCCGCGCCTTCACCATCGCGCGACGTTTGCGCCTGGAAGGCTACCAGGGACGGCTTTTGGCCCTTGGCCCGGTGATCGCGGACCAGTATGCCATGCTGCGGCGCGTGGGCTTCGACGGGGCCGAGATCCCGGACGAGCTTGCCGCCCGCCAGCCGGAAGGGCAATGGAAGGCGCGCGCGGACTGGCGTGCGCATGACTACCAAAGCCGCCTGCGCGCCTGACCACAGCCGACAAGCCCGGCGCCCCCTGCCGGACGTGACCTCTCTGCCGCATCCCCGGGACCCGCGCGCCCCGCAGTCCGGGCCCCGGCAGACCGAACGAACGGAGCCGATCCATGACCGATGCCGCCGCCCCCTCCGCCGCCGCTGCCCCTGCCGCCGCCGTCGAGCGCCCCGCGAAACCGCATCTGCCCGATGCCCAGACCGTGACCAGCGTCCGGCACTGGACCGACAGCCTGTTTTCCTTCCGCGTCTCGCGCCCGCAGAGCCTGCGCTTCCGCTCGGGCGAATTCGTGATGATCGGCCTTCTGGGCGACAACGGCAAACCGCTGTTGCGGGCCTATTCCATCGCCTCGCCCGCCTGGGATGAAGAGCTGGAATTCTACTCGATCAAGGTGCCGGACGGCCCGCTGACCTCGAAGCTGCAGCATGTCAAGCCGGGCGACCAGATCATCCTGCGCCCCAAGCCCGTCGGCACGCTGGTCCATGACGCGCTGCTGCCGGGCAAGCGGATCTGGTTTCTGGCCACGGGCACCGGGCTTGCCCCCTTCGCCAGCCTGATGCGCGAGCCCGAGACCTACGAGAAATACGAACAGGTCATCATGATGCACACCTGCCGCACCCAGGACGAGCTGGAATACGGCCGGGTGCTGGTCGAAAGCCTCAAGGACGATCCGCTGATCGGCGAGTTGGTGGGCGACAAGCTGCTTTACTATCCGACCACCACCCGCGACGATTTCCACCGCAAGGGCCGCGTCACCGAGAACCTGCAATCCGGCAAGGTGTTCGAAGACCTCGGCCTGCCCCGGATGAACCCGGAAGAAGACCGCGCCATGGTCTGCGGCAGCCTTGCCTTCAACATCGACGTCAAGGAACTGCTGGAAGGCTTCGGCCTGCGCGAGGGCGCCAATTCCGACCCCAAGGAATTCGTGGTCGAAAAGGCCTTCGTCGGCGAAGGGGTCTGATCCCCCTGCCGGGCCGTCGGAGCACCCGGGAGCGGAAATCCGGCCATCGACGCCCCCGGGGCCGGAAAGCAAAACCGGAAACCAGGGCCGGAGTTAGGGCCGCCCCCGATGCCCCGCCTCGAACCGGGTCTTGAGAGAACCCCGGCCGAGGCCCCCCGGGAACCGGAAACCGGCCATAGCAAAAGGCCGCGCGGGATCGCTCCGCGCGGCCTTTTCGCTGTCTTCGGGCCCCATCCCCCGGCAACCCCGAGGGGGGAAGCGGCACGCAGAAGGGGCGGACGCCTCATCCTCGCGGCGCCAGCGGGCCTTGCCTGCGCTAAGATCCTGTCTGCGCAAAGATCCTGTCGGGCCCGATCCTGTCAGCCGATGCCGCCGCCCCGGCGCGCAAGGCGCGCGCCCGGGCGGCAACGGATCGGATCAGAGACCGAAGGCCGATTTCACCGCCTCGACCGCCGGAGCGACCAGCGCGGGATTGCTGCGCGCGGCCTCGACCGTGCCCTTGATCGTGGTCTTGATGCCTTCGTCCAGCGACGAGGCGTCGATTGCCGAGATGATCGCATCGGCATTGAAATTGGTCGGGTCGAGCAGGCCCGCGATGCCATCGGTGGTCGAGGTGACGGCTTCGGCGGCGGCGGCGGCGGCGTCGCTCGCGGCTTCGACAGCGCCGGTGGCGGCCTCGGTCGCGGTTTCGGTCGCGGCCTCGACGGCGGCACCGGCGGCGTCGGTGGCGGCTTCGACGGCTTCCTCGGCGGCTTCCGTGGCGGCATCGGCGGCGGCGGCGGCCTCTTCGACGGCCTCGGTCACGGCTTCCTCGGCGGCTTCCGCAGCGGCGGCGGCCTCGGC
>NZ_JBEFZE010000038.1:0-35212 GCF_042762395.1 Pseudogemmobacter sonorensis | reverse complement strand
ACCGGACCCGCCGACCGTGAGAACCTCCAATGTAGTCTCCATGGAGAGGCTCCATAACCCAACAACAATGGAATCCATTGATCCCATTAGGAACTGCGCTGGAAGATGGGAGCGGCACACCGATTACCGTTCAGTTCCAGCGCCGCCGCGCTGAAGCTGCCGTTCCGGGCCGTGGCAACCGCGTATCTGAGATGAACTAGGTCCATGGTTCACGTCAGCTTTCCGCGAGATAGACGGCCAGAACCGCAACCGACGATATCGCGGCCAGCGTTAGGACGAAACTCCGGTTCCAGTTCAGCCCGACAATGCTGGGCGGCACCTTGCAGAGGTTGCCGGTCAGCAGCGTCGTTGCGCTGATCGGCGAAATGGCGATCGCCATCGACCAGCCCAGCATCAGCGACAGTGCAAGCGCCATCGGATGTTCGGCGCCGATCGGGCCGGAGCCGAATAGCTGGGCAATGATGACGACAAGGATCGAATGCGGAATGTAGAGCGCACCGGCCAGCGGCACCACGATCAGGCAGAACAGCAGGACCGCGATGACCGGGACATCGCCGTTCTGCATGATCTGCCAGAACCCCTGTTCGCGGACCACCAGCGATATCCCGGCACCGATCACCGTTGCCGACAGAAAGATCGCGCTTTCCGTCCGCATGTCGCCGATCCCCGCGACCATCCTGCGCAAATCGGACGACAGCGGGATCCGCGGTGCTTTCCGTTCCAGCAACAGCCACAGGATCGCGAAAACCGGCAGCACAAGAACGGTGGCCGAGACAAAGCTGATCGCCAGACCCTCGTGCAGCAGGATCGTGACGATGAGAAGGCCCGTGCAGGCGGACAGCACGGCGATCAGCGGCATCGGTGAGCCGCGGACATCCGGGCTGGGGTCGGGGACGGACGCGGCCCTGTCGCGCGGGGCCTCGACGAAGCAGGTGACGAGCAGCATGACGATCGCCGTTGCGAAGGCGAGGCCCAGGAAATGCACAGCGTTCAGCCCGCTGACCGAGGTGACGACGATGGCGAAGCCGATCCCCATCGGCGACCAGATGGTCATCAGCACAAGGCCGCGCATCCCGGCCATGATGAGCGACTGCCGCTCGGCCGCGTCGATATCGTCGGCCGCGGGTCGGTCGTTCCGCGTCAGATCGCCGATCATCGCGATGATGCCGACGTTGAACAGAAGGCTGAGGAAATGGCTGCCGATGTTGATCGCCGCGTAGCGGGTTGCGCGGGGAAAGGCCAACAGCCAGGCTGCGGCGCGTGCGATGATGTCCGAGCGGCGCACCGGATGGCGCAGGACGCCCAGCATCGCCAGAAGCGCCGCAAATTTCGTGCCCTGTGCCAGGGCGATCCGCAATTCGCCGATCTGCTCTGGCGCGAGGATGATGAAGCCAAGGATCGACACACAGGCGCCAAGCACGAAGATCCGCGCGACCCGCGCAAGCCGGTGCCAGTTCAGGATGGTCACGCCGATCGCAATCGCGACAGCCGCATCGACCGGCCATTGCAGGCCGCCCACCGCGCCGATGGTCAGCAGCCCGGCCATCGCCACGATCAGCCAGTTCGCAAGGCTTTCGCGCATTGCCCGGACGCTCCATGCCGGTGAAAGGCCGGGTCGTGCCGGTTGGGGGGCAGAGCTGGGGCAGGTCGCGCTCATGTTTCTGGATATCCTATTCGTTTCGCAGCGTGGCGCAGGCACGGGCGATACGGTCCAAAGCCTCGTCCAGTTCTGCCATCGATGTGGCATAGGAGATGCGGAAATAGCGCGACAGCCCGAAGGCCGCACCGGGGACCGTCGCGACATGGGCATGATCGAGAAGCCAGCCGCAGAAATCTCGGTCCGAACCGATGCGCTGCCCCTCGGGCGTGATGCGGCCGATCATGCCTTCGCAGCTGGCGAAGGTGTAGAATGCGCCTTCCGGCACCCGGCAAGCGATCCCGTCGATGGCGTTCAGCGCGGTGACGACGGCATCGCGGCGGATGCGGAAGCTCTCGGCCCGGTCCTTCAGAAAATCCTGCGGGCCGTCCAGCGCCGCCAGCGCCGCTGCTTGACTGATCGAGGACGGGCAGGAGGTGGACTGGCTCTGCACGACCGCTATCGCGCGGATCAGCGGCTCGGGTCCACCGGCATAGCCGATCCGCCAGCCGGTCATCGCATAGGCCTTGGAGACGCCGTTGACGGTCAGTACCCGGTCGCGCAGCCGTGGCTCCAGCGCGGCCGGGGTGACGAAGCGGAAATTGCCATAGACGATATGCTCATACATGTCGTCGGCCAGCAGCCAGACTTGCGGCGCGTCAAGAAGCACGTCGAGCAGCGGCCGGTAATCCGCCGCGCCATAGGCCGCGCCCGAGGGGTTCGAGGGCGAATTCATCATCAGCCAGCGGGTGCGCGGGGTGATCACCGCGCGAAGCTGGTCGGCCCGCAGCCGGAATCCCGCAGCCGCGTCGCAGGGGACCAGAACCGGCACGCCGTCGGCAATCCGCACGATGTCGGAATAGGTGGTCCAGCAGGGCGTCGGGATGACGACCTCGTCGCCCGGATTGAGGCTGGCCATCATCGCGTTGTAGATGATCTGCTTGGCGCCCGCCGCCACGGTGATCTCGGCTGTCGTGTAGTCGAGCCCGTTTTCGCGCCGGAACTTGGCGGCGATGGCGGCCTTCAGCTCCGGCGTGCCGTCGAGCGCGGTGTATTTCGTCTGTCCCGCCGCCATCGCCGCGGTGGCGGCGGCGCTGACATGCTCGGGCGTGTCGAAATCAGGCTCGCCCGCGCCGAGGATGATGACCGGCCTGCCGACGCGTTTCATTGCCGCCGCGCGGGCGCCAATCTGAAGGATCTCGGACACGCCGAGACCGGCGATGCGCGCGGCGAGGGTGAAATCTGCCGCGCCGGTGGTGACTGCCTCGCCCATCGGATCAGTCGATATCGAAGACGACGCCCTGCGCCAGCGGCAGGGCGCGGGAATAGTTGATGGTGTTGGTGGCACGGCGCATATAGCCCTTCCACGCATCCGAACCGCTTTCACGGCCTCCGCCGGTTTCCTTCTCGCCGCCGAAAGCGCCGCCGATCTCGGCGCCCGAGGTGCCGATGTTGACGTTGGCGATCCCGCAATCTGAACCTGCCGCCGACAGGAACGTCTCCATCTCGCGCAGATCGAGGGTGAAGATCGATGACGACAGGCCTGCGCCGACCGCGTTATGTGCCGCCAGAACCTCGTCGAAATCACTGTACTTCATGACGTAGAGGATCGGCGCGAAGGTCTCCTCCAGCACCGGGCCGGTCTGCGTCGGCATCTCGACCAGCGCCGGGCGGGCGTAGTATGAGCCTTCGCCATTCACATCGACCCGTTCGCCGCCATGCACCGTGCCGCCCTCGGCCTTTGCGGCGGAAAGCGCGGCTTGCATCGCCTCCCAGGCCCCCCTGTCGATCAGCGGGCCGACCAGCACCTGCGTCTCCAGCGGATTGCCGACGCTGACGGAACTGTAGGCCCGGATCAGCCGGGGCACCAATGCGTCATAGACGCTTTCATGCACAAAGAGCCGCCGCATCGTGGTGCAGCGCTGTCCGGCGGTACCCATCGCGCCGAAGGCCACGGCGCGCAATGCCATGTCGAGATCGGCCGACGGGCAGATGATACCCGCGTTGTTGCCGCCAAGTTCGAGGATCGAGCGGCCGAACCGCGCCGCGACCTTCGGCCCCACCGCGCGGCCCATGCGGGTCGAGCCGGTGGCCGAGATCAGCGCCACGTCATTGTTCTCGACCAGTGCCGCGCCGACATCGGCGCCGCCGATCAGCACCTGCGCCAGCCCCTCGGGCGCATCGCCGAAGCGTGCGATCGCCCGGTCGAGGATCGCCTGGCTCGCAAGCGCGGTCAGCGGCGTTTTTTCGGAGGGCTTCCAGACCACGGCATTGCCGCAGACCAACGCCAGCGCCGTGTTCCACGACCAGACCGCCACGGGGAAGTTGAAGGCGGAAATCACGCCGACGACGCCCAGCGGATGCCAGGTCTCCATCATCCGGTGGCCGGGCCGCTCGGTGGCGATGGTCAGCCCGTAAAGCTGGCGCGAGAGGCCGACGGCGAAGTCGCAGATGTCAATCATCTCCTGCACCTCGCCTGCGCCCTCGGAGGGGCTCTTGCCCGCCTCGATCGAGACCAGTCGGCCAAGCTCGGCCTTGGCCGCCCGCAGTTCCTCGCCGAAAAGCCGCACCAGCTCGCCCCGCCGCGGCGCCGGCACCAGCCGCCAGGCCCGGAACGCCGCCGCCGCCCGGGTAATCGCCGCATCGGTATCCGCAGCCGTCGCGACAGGCAGCGCCGCGATCGCCTCGCCCGTCACCGGGGTGAAGCTTTCCATCGCCCCGCGGGTATAAACTGCGGGATCGACGCCGAAGCCGACGAGGATTTTAGAGGCCGTACTGGAAAGGCTCTGGGTCATGGCTGGTTCCTCAGTTTTGTAGCTGTACGAACGAAGATAAGTCTCTCTGACCGACTGCACGCCATCTAACGAGCCGCGCGGATGGCGGGCATGACGTTCGTTGCCGTGGGCTTTTCGGGCAGAAAACAATTTGCCGTCTTGCGGATACCAGATGATGTGCGGCATGTATTTTGCTGATTCTTGCTGAGTTGATGTGAGATTTGCATGAACTTGAGCCGTAGTCACATTCCAGACATTGCGGCGCTCCAGGCTTTCGAAGCGGCTGCACGCTTTGGCAGCTTCACTCTGGCGGCCACCGAATTGAACCTGAGCCAGAGCGCTGTCAGCCGCCAGATCAAGGATCTGGAAACGCAGCTTGGTCTGCGGCTGTTCGACCGTGTGCGCCAGCGGGTTGTGCTGTCCGAAAACGGCCGTCGGCTGCTGCCGGATGTGCGTCGGCTGCTGGCTCAGGCGGAAGAGATGACGCTGCGCGCCCTGGGCTCCCGGGGATTGTCTGGCATGCTTTCGGTTGCAACGCTGCCGACTTTCGGCAGTCGCTGGCTGATGCCACGGCTTCCGGGCTTTCTCGCGCGTCATCCGGACACGCAGATCAATCTGTCGTCGCGGTCGGCACCCTTCGATTTCGGACAGGAGCCTTTCGATCTGGCGATACATTACGGCCGCCCTGCCTGGCCTCATGCGACGTGCACATTCCTGTGCGGCGAGCTTGTTCTCCCGGTTGCATCGCCCGGGCTGGCCGCGATCGCGGGCACGAGTGTGCCCGACGACCTGGCGGCGTTGCCGCTTTTGCATCTCGACACCCGCCCGCGGCTCTGGGCGCAATGGTTCGACAGCGTGGGTGTCGAGGCTGAACACGCATATCGCGGACACCGTTTCGACCAGTTCGCGATGGCGATTACGGCGGCAATCGCGGGCTTGGGAATTGCGCTTCTGCCCAGCTATCTCATTGAGGATGAACTCAGCTCCGGACGGCTGGTCGTCGTGGCGAATTATCCGATGCCGACGGATCAGGGCTATTATGTGGTCGTACCGGAAGGAAAATCGTCCGATTCCCTTAGCTCCGCCTTTCAAGTCTGGCTCGTACGCCAGGTCCGATCGCAGCCTACTGGATCGACTAACAGCACGCCTAGTTGTTCAGTCCCGGCATCTGGTGGATCGGTTTTAGGTCATGTTGACAAAATGGATTCCCCTTTTCCTTGACCCATGTTTCAAGCTCATCTCTACGTAGGAGATGAACTTGGCGCGCAACCTGATATCGGACGACGGGTGGGCCTTCTTCGAGGGCTTCATTCGTGCCGTCCGGCACCCGAACGGGCGGAAACCTGCGGACCATCGTCTTGTTCTGGGCGGAATTTTCTGGTGGAGCGCAAGCCGCCACTGGTTCGAGGCGTAGCGCGACACAAGGACCGGCGCGCCCTGGCGTGACCTGCCCGAAGAGTTCGGCAAGTGGTCCTCGGTCTGCCGTCAGTTCCGCCGCTGGACTTTGGCGGGGCTGTGGGAGGATATCCTGGATGCGCTGAACCACGCCGGGATCGCGCCAGACAAGCTCCAGATGGTCGACATCGAGCCGGTAAGTGCCACCGGTTCGAGCAAACCGGCGAGGGTGATCCGCGCCCATCATCATGCGGCGGGTGCAAAAGGGGGACTGCTGACAAGAGGCTCTTGGCCGTTCAAGAGGTGGGTTCTCGACCAAGATCCATCTCCGGGTCAACGGCGCTGGCCTCCCGATGAGGACCGAGATCACGCCCGGGCAGGATTCAGACTATACCGGCTATGATCTGGTGATGGCCGACAACCTGCCGCAGCCCGCCGTTCTGGTCGCTGACAGGGGCTATGACTCTGACAAAGTTCGGGAAGACATCGAGAGCCACAACGCCCTGCCCATGATACCGATGCGAAAGACCCGAAGGGTGCGCAAGGCTGTCGACATGACCATCTACACCCTGCGCAACATGGTCGAGCGCTGCTTCAACAAGCTGAAAAACAGCCGTCGGCTGGCAACCCGCTACGACAAAACCGCCGAAAGCTTCCTCGGCTTCGTCGACGTCGCCTGCATCAGGCTATGGCTCCGACATTTGTCAACATGATCTAATTACGTGGGTTTCAACAGACTGGCTCTCGTTGCATTTCCGTTCTCCGCCTTCGCGCAGGGCAACGACGACATTCAGGCCTATATGGGGATTGCGGACCCGACGGCCCGCCTTGCGTGTTTTGATGGCCTCATCGCCGACGATACCGATACGGACGCGGCAGCCGCACCTGCCGCGCCTTGGATATTCGAAGTGGCGTCTGACACGCTGACCGGGGGTACTCCCCTTGCGCGCAACACCGCCGCGCGCATGGAGCCCGAAACCATGCAGGCAACGGAAATGAACATCCGCTGCATGGACGGGCGTGTCGAAGGCTATCTGGTCTGGGGGGGGCCGTGCTGCCGGAGGGGTTCTCTCTGATTCAGGCGCTGTGATCCATCTCTATCGCATCGACCAGAACGCCCCCGAGCGTTCTATTCGCTGGGGCATTTCCTCCATGGGAACGGCAACGTTCTTTACCGAAGAAGCCGACCTGATCCAGAAATTGACCGAGGCGGAGGAATTCGTCGTCCAGGTCCATCCCGAGGGTGGCGGTGCCGTCACGGCTGTTTTTGACGTCACCGGCGGAAACGAGCCCATCGGCGAGGTGCTGTCGGCCTGCGGGATCGGCATCGAGAAGGTGGGCCGACAGGGGCTGTGGGGAATCGAGACGCAGCCGGTTGGCGGGATCAGCCCCATTGGATCGGATACCGCCGCCCCGCCTGCAGCCGCAACGTCGACCTCCGGCTATCGGCCAAGCGGCAGTTGGCAGTTCAGGCAGGCCGGGGCGGCTTTCTATGCGATTGTCGAAAGCGCTTCGGGCAAGAGCCATGTTTCGCTGTCCTGCCTCCCGGGGCGCGCCGGGATCACCCTGACGCTTCACAGCCCGGAGAACTGGACCGCCAATGTCCCCGCTTCGCTCACGGTGGATGCGCAGGTCCTTCCGATGCGGATCGAGGGCAGCGAACATGATGTATATCTCGGCGACACCAGCAGTTTTTTCGTGTCCGACAAGGTGGTGGACGCGCTGTCCAGCGGCCAATCCTTCGCCCTGACCGGCCCGGCCGCCGAACGGATGCCCGAAGGTGCACGGTATTTCTCATTGCGCGGATCGGGCAAAGCGATCCAACAAATGCGCGCCAAATGCGGGGTGTAAAGGCGCCCTCGGGGCCTTGGTGATGATGTCACGAAAATCTGCGCCGTGACGCAGAAGTGCGAGCGATCAGTGCGGCCCGCCCCGAAAGGCCTGCCTGCGCGATAGGGACCCGAGACGCCGCGTATTTGGAAATTGCTTGCGTGGAGGACCTTGTCGCGGGGCAACCCTTTGGCCACCGCTGCACATTCTTGCCGGATGGGGGGTATGGCTGCGATGGCATCGCGTTTCAGGATCGCGGTGTGGCAGTAAAGGGTGTCGAAAGCATTATTGTCGGTCAAGCTGCGGATCAGTTTCTCGGGCGGGACATGGTCCGGCAGGTGGGGCCGAACGTCTCGCTGGTCCTCTCGAACTCGTGGCGAGGCATGGTTCGATTTGCCGAAGCGCCAGCATCCTTGGGGTCGGTGGCGCAGGCGTAACAGTCCGGCCCGCGGTGGCGATGGTTTCGCTCAGGGCTTGCGCCCTCGGCTTGGCCGAAGGCGCCTGGCGCGCGGCCCAGCCGTATGGGGAGGGCGTCACGGCGTTCCCGGCGGGCCCGCGCAATGGTCGGCTTTTATGCCGCCCAGGCCGCATACCAGTGCTTGAACTGCTCGTAACGGCGCTTGGCGAAGGCGCGCTGCGCGGGGCTGAGTTCATCGGTCTCGTTGAAATGCAGATCGTATTCCGCATCGCCATTCAGGACCATCATGTATTTGTAGAAAAGCACCAGGTCGACGCCTTCGTCCCAGAGCGAAAGCACGGTCAGCGCCTCCTCAAGCTCCCTGGCCTGACGTCGGGCCGTGACATCCCCCTTCTGCGCCTTCTCGCAAAGCGAGATCAGATGCAGGATCTCCCGCGGGAGGGCGTTGCCGATGCCGGTGATGGCGCCGGTCGCATCGCAATGGACGAAGCCGTGGTAGACGCAGGTGTCCACCCCCGCCATCAGCGTCAGATCGGGATTGCCCGAGGTGATGTTCTCAGCCGCATAGGTCATGGCCGCGGCGCCGCCGAATTCCTTGAAGCCGACAAGGTTCGGGTGATCCTCGCGCAATGCGAAGAAAAGATCGGCGCGGGTGGCGAAACCGTAATGCGGGCTGTTGTAGATCACGGCGGGCAATTCCGGCGCGGCGGCGAGGATCGCCTTGAAATGCGTCTTTTGCGCCGCGATGGAGGAGCCGCGCGACAGCACGCGGGGAATGACCATGAGCCCCGCCGCGCCGACCTTTGCCGCATGGGCGGCATGGGCGACGGCAGATTTCGTGTTCACCGCCCCGGTGCCGACGATGACAGGCACGCCCGCGCTGACGAGGCGGGCGACACCCTCCATCCGCTGTTCATCGGTCAAAAGCGGCCAGTCCCCCATCGAGCCGCAATAGACGACGCCCGACATGCCGAGCGCGATCAACTCCTGCGCCTTGCGCAGAAGTGCGTCGTAATCCGGCGTCCGGTCGGCCTTGCAGGGCGTCATCAGTGCCGGGATGCAACCGGTGAAGGGGGAGTGGCCCATTTGCGGTTCCTTGTCTGGGGCCTGCCGACTTGTGGGGCAGGCGTGAATCTCCTCTTAGGGCTAGCACCAAGTCGAAAATTTGTCGACAAGAAAAATACTGAATGGCGAATGCACAGGGATGATGCGTCCCGCATGCCGGAGATAACCGCGACCGGGGTCGCCCTTCAGGCGAAGACGAAGGGAGCGCATACCCGGGAATGACGAGACGGGGCCGTGCCCTCTGTCGTAGGTTCTGGGGCTGGGTGGCGCGCTTGGGCGGGTCTCTGGCGATAGGACCCGGCCTCTCAGCGCGCGGCCCATGCGCCGCGCCTGAAAGCGTGGATCTGGACGGCCTGCGCCGGACGACCGAGATCGTCGCGTCATGGCGCGGGTGTCGTCGGCGGACCGTTAAAGGGGCTTAGAGCGCGATATCGAGATTGGTGCGCCGGTCCGCCGCGATATAGGAGCGGATCTGGCGCACGATCTGATCGGCATGGGCCGCCGCGATGCGGTCGGCCTCGGCCACGTCGCGGGCGATGATCGCGACCAGCAGCGCCTCATGCTCGTCGGCATATTGCCGGGGCAGGTTGTCGTTGAAGGAAGAGTAATAGACGCGCAGGATCCGCAGCCCCTCGTTCAGCAGGCGCGCGAAGAGGTCGGTGTAATAGGGATTGCGACCAGCCCTCGCGATGGCCAGATGGAAATCCCGGTTCACGGTGATCATCCCCACTACGTCGCGCGCTTCCACCCTGTCGTCATAGGCCCGCTGCAAGGTCCTTATGCCGGGCAGGTCTGCGGGCAGGTGATGCGCCGCGGCAAGGCGGGTGGTGACCCGATACATGAGCGTCAGCGCATCGAAGAACTGCGAGAGGTTCAGAAAGTCGATCTGGCTGACGATGGTTGCGCGATTGGGCAGCGTCGTGATGAGACCCTCGGCCGCGAGCCTGACCATCGCCTCGCGGATAGGCGTGCGGGACAGGTTGAAGCGCGTCGCCAGAACCGTCTCGTCGATGGTGCTGCCGGGGGCGAGCGTCAGGGCGATGATCTCGGATTTCAGCGCCTCATAGACATGGGTTGCGCCCGAGCCGCGCCTTGGTCCGGCTGCGGCATTCGTGTCCTTGGCTGGCGCGTCCTGATCCATCGTCGCAAAATCCACTTCAATCATATGCTGGAGCCATTCCCGGGAAGACAACATGTCGAACCGTTGCGCGCAATGGCCTTGGCGGGATGATCCGGGAACGCGCACCCCCCCCGCGCATTGCTGGTCCTATTGTCCCGACTCAGGCAGGCGCCTTGCCATAGACCTCGTTCGCGCGTTCCGGCGTGACATAGCTGTTGCGGATGTCGCGTGCGACATCTTCGGCCGGGCGCAGGGTCGGATCGCCATAGCCGCCGCCATTGGCGGTCACGATGCGAATCACGTCGTTCGTGTTCACTACGACATTGGTGGCGAAGGCATAGCGTTCTACCGCGCCCGAGGTGCGGCGAAGCTCGACGTAATTGAGCGAGCCGTCCCTGCCGCCGGCCTGCCCCCAGGGCGGCATGCGTGAGCGGGTATAGCCGAGCGACAGGAAGTTGTTGTCGCCGCGCACGCGGTAATGCACCTCGATGCCCTTGCCGCCGCGCCATTGCCCCTCGCCGCCCGGCTCGGGGTTCAGCGCGACCTGGTCGACGAACATGCCGTAGCGCGCCTCGGCGATCTCGGCGGGGCAGTTGAACGTCTCGCCATGAAAGCCCGAGAACTGGCCCGACGGCCCGTCCTGGCCCTTCCAGGCGCCCCAACCGCCGATCTGCGGCTCGACGATGGTGTAATGCCGCCCGGTGTCGGGATGCCTGCCGCCCATGACCGTGCCGCAGATCGAGGCGAAATTGCCCGAAGGCACCATGCCGGGGAAGTGATGCGCCAGCGCCCGCAGCGTCATGTCGAAAAGGCGGATCTCGACCTCGGAATAGTAGCCAAGCGCGCCGGGTTCGACGACATGGAAGATCGTGCCCGGCCTGGTGATGACCTCAAGCGGGCGGAAACAGCCGCCGTTGCCCGGACCGTCGGGATCGGTGAAGGTCTTGAACGCCAGTTGCAGGGCGATCTCGGATCCCTCGCGCGAGGAATTGTTGGACCCCGCCTGCGCGGGATTTTCGGTGAGATCGACGCTGAATTTCTCGGGCGTGATGGTCAGCCGGATCTTGTGGATCGCGCCGCTGTCCTGTTCTTCCTGGTAATCGTAGACCCCGGTCGGCAAGGCCCCGAGTGCGGCCAGCGCGCGGCGTTCGCCCAGATCCATGTAATCGGCGACAGCGGCGCTGTAGGTCGCCGCGCCGTATTTCGCGATCAGTTCGAGCACCCGGCGCTCGCCGATGCGCAGGCCCGCGATCCCGGCCCACAGATCGCCGCGCAGGAAATCGGGAAGGCGCGTGTTCACATAGAGAATGTCGAACACCGCCTGATTGGCGACGCCCTGGTCGAAGAGCTTGACCGCCGGAATGCGCACGCCTTCCTGGAAGATCTCGGTCGCCTCCGAGGACATCGAGCCGGGCACATTGCCGCCGACGTCGTTCCAATGCGCGATATTGGCGACCCAGCCGACGATCCGGTCCTCATCGAAGACCGGCGAGGTCAGCACCATGTCGTTGAGATGGGTCACGCCGCCCCAATAGGGATCGTTGGAGGCGAACATGTCGCCGGGTTTTACGGTTTCCAGCGGGAATTTCTTCAAGATGCCCTTCACCGCCTTGTCGAGAACGCCGATGAAGGCCGGAATCCCGGCTCCGGCGGCTGCGATATCGCCGTTCGGCGCCAGGATCGAGGTCGAGAAGTCGAGAACCTCGTAGATGATAGCGGACATGGAAGCCTTGCGCTGCGCCACGAACATCTCGTCGGCGATGGCCTCAAGCCCGTTCTGAATGATGTCGAAGGTGACGGGATCGTATTGTGCTTGGGTCATTGGTTCAGCCCCGGATCTCGATATGGGTATTGCCGAAATCGTCGATACGCACCCGGTTCCCCGGATGGACGACGATGGTGGTGCCGGGATCCTCGATCACGGCGGGGCCGGTGAACTCCATGTCCGGCTCAAGCCGCGTGCCGTCATAGATCGTGGCCTCGTGGCAGCCTTCGGTGGCATAATCGACCATGCGGCGCCCCTTGATCGCCTGCTCGACCGTCGCGCCGGTGGCGGGCAGTGCGACCAACTCCAGCTTGCCGACCTCGGAGGAGGCGACCAAGTGTATGCCGATGATCTCGACCCCGGCCTCCAGGCGATAGGTATATTCGCGCTCATAGGCCTCGTGGAAGGCGGCGATCATCGCCTCGGCGCCGGCCGCATCGGGCCTGCCTCCGGGCAGTGCGACCTCGACCGCGAATTCCTGGTTCTGGTAGCGCGCGCGGACATGACGTTCGAGCCGGACCTTCCCCGCTGGAACGCCTTCGCGTGCGAAATCGGCCAGGGCGCGTTCCTCGGTCTTGCCGATCAGCGTGGAAAGCGCTGCGTGGTCGGTCGCATCCATGAGTTCGGTCACGAAATAATCGCGGCGCAGATCGCTCATCAGCATGCCCCAGGCCGAGAAGACCGGCGCGCCGCGCGGCACCACGACCTTCCTCATGCCCAGATCCTGGGCCAGCGCCACGCCATGCATCGGGCCGCCGCCGCCGAAGACGACAAGGGTGAAATCGCGCGGGTCTTGGCCACGGTTGACCGAGACGAGCTTGAGCGCGTTGACCATGTTGGAATTGGCGATGCGCAGGATGCCGCGCGCGACCTCGGCCTCGGTCATGGAAAGCCTGCTCCCCAGCCTGCCAAGCGCGGCGCCGAGGGCGCCCATGTCGGCGATTACCGCGCCGCCGCAGAAATAATCCTTGTTGATCCGGCCAAGCGCAAGATTTGCGTCGGTGGTGGTGGCACTCTTACCGCCCCGGCCATAGGCCGCCGGTCCGGGGGTGGAGCCTGCCGATTTCGGGCCGACATGCAGCTTGTCGAATTCGTCGACCCAGGCGATGGAGCCTCCGCCGTTGCCGATCTCGACCAGGTCCACGACCGGCACCATGATCGGATAGCCCGCCGATTTGCGATCCCGCTCGATCCAGTAATCGGTCTTGATCGTGACATTGCCGCCCTTGATGAGCGAGCATTTCGCGGTGGTGCCGCCGATGTCGAGGGCCAGCACATCCGGCTCGCCGATGATGCGGCCCAGTTCCGCCGCGCCCCAGAAGCCCGAGGCCGGGCCGCTTTCGACCATGGTAATCGGCACGGCCTTGATGGATTGCACGGAATCCACGCCGCAATTCGATTGCATGATGTAGAGCCTCCCCTCATAGCCGCGCTCAGCCAGGCCCTTTTCCAGCCGGTCGAGGTAACGCTCCGCCGCAGGCTGGACATAGGCCGAAAGCACGGTGGTCGAGCTGCGCTCGTATTCGCGCCATTCGCGGGTGATCTGGTGGCTCGCCACCGCCGAGACCTGCGGCCAGAGGCGGCGGATCTCGGCCAGAACCGCTTCCTCATGGTCGGGATTGGCATAGGCATGGATCAGGCAGACCGCCACGGCAGTGACACCGTCGGCCTGAAAGTCCGCGACGATGCCGGGCAGCGCCGAAAGGTCCAGCGGCCCCTGCTCCTGGCCCTTGAAGTCGATCCGTCCGGCGACCTCGCGGCGCAGATAGCGCTCCACGAAGGGGGCGGGTTTGCGATACATCAGGTTGAAGAAATCCGGCCGGTTGCCGCGCCCGATTTCCAGCACGTCGCGAAAACCCCTGGTGGTGACAAGGCCCACCTTGGCGCCCTTGCGCTCGGTCAGCGCGTTGATGACGACCGTCGTGCCATGCGCGAAGAAATCCACGGATCTGATGTCGATCCCCGCCTTGTCGAGGACATTGAGCACGCCCTTTTCGAATTCGGGCGGGGTGGTGTCGGATTTCTCGGTGCACACGGTTTGACGTCCTGTGGCGACATCGGTCTCGAAATGGACGAGATCGGTGAAAGTGCCGCCGACATCGGTGGCGACGCGGGTGATTTTCTCGGTCATTCTCGGGCCTCTTCGGGGCGGCGGGGCCGCTCGGTGGTCAAAGGGGCCGGGCGGATCTTTCCACCCAGCGGGAAGGAGGGGGCTGGGATCAGCGTTTCGGGCCGGAGGCGGCCAGGGCCACGGCGATGACGATGATGACCCCGGTGGTCAGATCCTTGAAGAACGGGTTCACATTGAGGATGTTGAAGCCGTTGCCAATCAGCGCGATGAGAAGCACCCCGGCGACGGACCTCCAGATCGCGCCGGCCCCGCCCATGATCGAGGTGCCGCCCAGGATCACGGCGGCGATGGCCTCGAATTCAAGGCCCGAGCCGGCCTGGGGCTCGGCCATCGAGATGCGCGAGACGGTGATGACACCCGCTAGGCCCGCCGCCGTGCCGGACATGGCGAAGGTGACGATCTTCACCAGCCGTGTGCGGATGCCGGAGAGCAGCGCCGCCTCTTCATTGCCGCCGACGGCGAAGACCGCGCGGCCGAAGGTCGTGCGGTTGAGCAAGAACATCATCAGCGCCATGAAGGCCAGCATGACGAGAACCGCGACATTGATCTCGATCCCGAAAATCGACACTCGGCTGCGCCCGATCCAGGAAAATTCGGCGATCCGCACCGGGATCAGCTTGCCGTCGGTTATCAGGATGGCGATGCCGCGATAGACGAGGCTGGTCGCAAGCGTGACAAGGAAGGAGTGCACGTTGAAGCCGGTGATGATTATCCCGTTTAGCGTGCCAAGCACCATGCCGATCAGGGGCCCGGCGACGATCGCGACCATCGGATCGACATTGATGGCGATCCAGCCCGCGCTGACCGCCGCGACGCCGAAGATCGCCCCGGTCGAAAGATCGAACCCCCCGCCGATGATGACGAAGGTAAGCGCGCAGGCGATGATCGCCAGCGGCGCCGACTGGTTGAATATGTTGAGCAGGTTGCGCGGGGTCAGGAAACTGTCCGAGGCGAAGCTCAGCCCGATCAGAAGAAGCGCGATGATGATGAGAACGCCGTATTCGCGGGCGATCTCTGCGGCCGAGCTGCGGCGGGCCGGGTGTTTGGCATTGGTGGTCGCATCACTCATCCGGGCGGGTCTCCTGGCCTGCGGAATGGCGCTCCTGTTCGGCGAACACGCGCGCCAGCGCGGTCTCGGCCGTCAGATCTGCCGATCGTTCTTCTGCGAAAATCCGCCCCTCGCTCATGAGATAGCCGCGATGTGACAGGTTGATGACTTCCTCAAGCTCCGAGGAGATGAGCAGCACGCCGGTTCCCGTGCGGGCTATCTCGGTGATGAACTCGTGGATGCGCTGGCGCGCGCCGATATCGACGCCGCGCGACGGTTCGTCGAGGATCAGAAGGCGCGGCTTGGCCACGGCCCATTTCGCCAGCAGCACCTTTTGCTGGTTGCCCCCAGAATAAGAGACCACCCGGCCGTCGACATGCGTGGGCACGATGCCGAAATGTGCGATCATCTCTTCGACGCGCGCGATCTCGTCGCGAGGCCGCAGGATCCCGAGGCGACCGATGCGGCCCAGCGTAGCAAGGCTGATGTTCGGCCGCGTGGTCTGGGTCATCACCAGCCCCTGCTTGCGGCGGTCCTCGGGGACAAGGGCCAGGCCCTTCCGCACCGCCTCGGACACCGACAGGCGGCCTTGCGCGACTCCGTCGATCAGGATCTGGCCGGAGACGATCGCGTCGGCCCCGAAGATCGCGCGGGCGATCTCGGTCCGGCCGGCGCCGACAAGGCCGATCAGGCCGACGATCTCGCCGGGCCGGATTGCCAGGCTGACCCCCGACAGGCCGGTGCGGGTCGAAACATCGCGCAATTCGACGATCGGCGGCGTCGCGGGATCGGGCGGCGGCGGCAGGGCAGGCCAGAGGATGTCGGCCTCGGCCCCCAGCATTGAGGCGACCAGGCTTTGCTTCGTCTCGCCCGCGATATCGGCGCTGCGCACCACCACGCCGTCGCGCATGATCGTGACACGGTCGCAGTTCGTAAGGATATGTTCAAGGAAATGGCTGACGTAGATCACCGTCTTGCCCTGCGCGCGAAGCCGCGCAATCAGCGCATGCAGGCGTTCGGCCTCGTCCTCGGTCAGGGACGAGGTCGGCTCATCCATGATGATGACCCGGGCATCGCGCGCGATGGCGCGCATGATCTCGACCTTCTGGCGTTCGGCGATACGCAGATCCGAGACCCTGGCGTCGGGGTCGAGACCGAAGTCGCAGGTCTGTTCCAGCCGGGCAAATCTTTCTCGATCGCCAGCCGAAAGGATGCCGCAACGGCTGCTCTCCTGCCCGAGAAAGACGTTCTGCAACACGGTTAGTGTCGGGACGAGCTGCAATTCCTGATGGATCATTGCGATGCCATGCGAGAGCGCGTCGCGCGGCGAGAAACGGGCGATGGCCTTGCCCCAGACTTCGACCTGGCCCTCGTCCGGCGTGTAATAGCCGCCGATGATCTTTCCCAAGCTCGACTTGCCGGCCCCGTTCTCGCCCACCAGGGCATGCACCTCGCCGCGGCCGATATCGACCGCGATGTCTTCCAGAATCCTGGTTCCACCAAAGCTCTTGGCGACGCCGCGCACCCGGACGGCGATCTCCGTGCTGGGCATGGCTGCCTCCTTCCTCACGGGGGGATGGGGGGGACGGGCAGGCCGGTGCTGATCCCGGCCCGGTCGGTCGAGCCTTGCTCAGCCTTCCCATTCGGCGGTGAAGTCGGTATTGGCGTCAAGCCATTCCTTGGTCACGATGAGCGGGTTGGAGATCGAGGCCGAGGGATCGATCCAGGTGGGGCTTTCGCCGCCGCGCGACACGTCGACCAGGGATTTGGCCGCCAGATAGCCCTCGGTATAGGGGTTTTGCGACAGCGTGGCGTCGAAACGGCCCTCGCGGATCGCGTCGACGGTGATCTGGTTGAAGCCGCCGCCGATCAGATAGACCGGCTCGACCTCGATCCCGGCATCCTCGAGCGCGATCTCGATCCCGATCAGATGCTGGTCGGCAGAGCCGAGCACGGCATGCACCTGGGGATTGGCCTGAAGGATGTCGGTCATCGAGATGAGGGCGGTATCGGGGCTGTAATTGCCCTCGCCTGTCGCCACGACGCGGATATTCGCATGCTGGCCGAGGACCGACATCTGGGCTTCGTTGCGCAGGTTGTCGAAGGGGAAGATCTTCTGGCCCATGAAGACGACCACGTTGCATGGGTCCAGATCGGCGCAGAAATCGGCCACGGCCTCGGCTTGCGCGATGGCGCCGGTTTCGGGGTTCTGGGCGACGGTGACGGTCAGGCCGGGAACCTGCGGTTCCATATTGGTCAGTTCGGGGCCGACGGGGAACAGGACCGAGGCGACAAGGATATCCGCCGCGACGGCATCCTCAAGCACGGTGGCGATGCCCACGGTGTCGTTCGGGGCGATGACTATGCCGTCGAAACGGCCCGAGGCGATGATGTCCTCGACCTGGCTGAACTGCACGGTGGCGCTGAACTGGCCGTCGAAGATCTCGACATCGACATTGCCAAGCTCGGCCGCGGCAGCCTGAACGCCGCGCCAGGTCGCGTCGTTGTAGCCATTCTGGCTGGATGCGGCGAGAAAGGCGATGCGGAGGCCGTCTTCCTGCGCGGTCGCGGCCATCGGCGCCAGCGCGAAAAGCATTGCAAGGGCGGTCATGGATCTGGTCATTCTATTTCTCCTGTTGATCGACCATGCGGCCGGGCTGTTATTTTCTTGAAGGGCGTCAGCCCTCTCTGCCTTCGGCGATCTGCGGCTGGGCGTCGGCGGGATGCAGCGTCGCGGTTTCGGCGCCGCGCTGGTGCAGCAGCAGGAAGGCGAGCGTCACCACCGGCTGCCATTCCATCGCGGCGGCGACGCGCTCCGGCGTGAAGTGACCCGCGCGGTTCAAAAGGTTGACCGTGCCGATCACCTGGCCATCGGCGATGGCGGGCAGGTTCATGTTGGATTCGAAGCCAAGCGCCCGGATCTTTTCCCAGTCGAAGAAGACGGTCGCGATTTCCTCGATCGTCGTCGAGGTGAAGGGCTGCCGCCCCTCGATCACGCGCTCGTAATAGAGGTTGCGGTCGAGGCGCTTGAAATTGCCGGTCGGATAGGCGGCTGCATCCTGGGTGAAGACGCGGCGCGAGCGCATGTTCGCAAGGTCGTAGACCGAGGCCGTGGTCAGGAGCGAGGGTGCCGCCGCATCAATGCCTTCGAGGGCATGGGAAAAGACCTTCGCGGCGCCATGTGGCTGGGCGGCAAGGGCATGGGCATGAAGCAGGTCGGGCCTCATGCCGCCGCCCTCCGGTCGCGGCGGATCTTGCCGTCCTTGATGACAAGGGGGATGTTCGCCGCCGCATCGCCGAGGATGGAGATATCCTCAAGAGGGTTGCCCCTGACGGCGATCAGATGGCCGCGGGCCCCGGGTTTCAGCGTGCCGATCTCGCCTTCCATCCGGCACAGCCGGGCCCCGGCTCGATACATGTCGCGCAGGATCTCGACGGGCGAAAGCACCTTGGCTAGGAGACCGAATTCAAGTCCGCCATATTTACGCAACTGGCCGAGAAGATCGGTGCCGAATGCCATCGGCAGCCCGGCATCGCGCATATATTTCAGAGAGTTCTGGCCGCCGGTGCGCACGGTTTCGATCTTGGCATATTCGGCGTCGCCGAAACCGAAGGTCTTGCCCTCAAGCGCCAGCCCCTCATAGGCGGCAAGCGTGGGAATGGCGATGCAGCCTGCCTCGGCGGCAAGTTTCGCCGTCTCGGGAGAGATCAGGTTGCAATGTTCGAGAGAAGTGATCCCCAGCTTCACGCAGCGCCGGATCGAGGCATCGGAATAGACATGGGCCGAGACATAGGTGTTGGCGTTGCCCGCCTCCTCGACCATGGCCCGCAATTCGTCGTCGGAATATTGAAGCCCGTCGATGGGGTCGTTGGGCGAAGATACACCGCCATTCGCCATGACCTTGATGAAGCGCGCGCCCTGCTTGATCTGGGTGCGGCAGAAGCGGCGCACCTCGTCCACGCCATCCACGATGGCCCCCATGTTGCCCAGCCGCTCTCCCATCGCGTCGGGGCGGATGTCGGTGCGCGGGCGCAGATCGGTATGGCCGCCGGTCATCGAAAGGGCCTTGCCGCAGATAATCAGGTCGGGACCGTCGATCAGCCCCTCCTCGACGCCGCGCACAAGGCCGAAATCCGCGCCGCCGAGATCGCGCACGGTGGTGAAGCCCTTGCCGAGAAGCTCTTCCATCACCGTGGCGGCGCGCAGAGCGGCAAGGCTGTCGGGTGCGATGACGTTCGACCACAGGTCGAGTTGCCAGGCCACGACATGGAAGTGGCAATCGATCAGGCCGGGCATCAGCGTCAGCCCGTCCAGATCCACGATCTCGCCGCCCTCGGGCGCGCCCTGCGCGGCGATCCGGCCGTTGACGAGCGTCAGGCTGGTGCGCGCGGTCAGCGCGCCTGCGTCAAGGTCGAGAAGCCGGGCATTGCTATAGGTGATTGTCGTCATGGGCCTGTCTATATCGCGCTGTCTTCGTTGGGCTGTCTGGTTCGCGGGTTTCTGCCGCGGCTCACCTGACCACGAAGCCATGGGCATAGGGGTCGCGGTCGTCGATGGTGATGGCATTGATGCCGGTCTGCCGCGCCCAACCGCCGATGGAGGGGATGATCGCGGCACGCTCGCCCACACTGGCGGCGGCCTCGACCTGGCCCTTGAAGATCGAGCCGATGATCGATTCATGATGGAAGGCATCGCCGACCGACAACCGCCCCTTGGCGGCCAGTTGCGCCATGCGCGCCGAAGTGCCGGTGCCGCAGGGGCTGCGGTCGATGGCCTTGTCGCCGTAGAAGACCGCATTGCGCGCATCGGCGCCCGCAACCGTCGGTGCGCCGGTCCACTGGATATGCGACAGCCCGTTGATCGCGGGCTTTTCGGGATGGATGAATTCGTATTTCGCGTTCAGTGCGGCGCGTAGCCGGGGGGAGAAGCCGATCAGCTCGCCCGCCGTGAAATCGGCCATGTCGCGGAAATTCTTCTGCGGCTCGACGATGGCGTAGAAATTGCCGCCATAGGCCACGTCGACGACGATCTCGCCCAGGCCCTCGACCTCGGCGGTCAGCCCCTCGGCATACAGGAAGGCGGGCACATTGGTCAGCCGAACCTCCTCGACGAAGCGGCCCTCCTGCCGGTATTCGATCTCGACCTTGCCCGCGGGCGCGTCGATGGACAGCCGACCCGGTTCGCGCGGCGGGATCAGCCCGTTCTCGATCGCCATGGTGATGGTGCCGATGGCGCCATGGCCGCACATCGGCAGGCAGCCCGAGGTTTCGATGAACAGCACCGCGATATCGCAATCCGGCCGCGTCGGCGGATAGAGGATCGATCCCGACATCATGTCGTGGCCGCGCGGCTCGAACATCAGCCCGGTGCGGATCCAGTCCCAGTTGGCCAGGAAGTCGGCGCGCTTCTCGATCATGTCCGCGCCGTTGAGAAGCGGGCCGCCACCGGCGACAAGACGCACCGGATTGCCACAGGTATGGCCATCGAAACAAAGGAAGGAATGAACGCTCATCGCGAGGCTCCGGCAAAACGGGTGGGGCGGAAGGGGCCGATGTCGATGGAGGGCGCGCGCTCCTCAAGCAGATCGGCGACGATCTCGGCGGTGCCTGCGCTTTGCGTCAGGCCCAGATGACCATGGCCGAAGGCAAGCAAGATGCGGGGGTCGCGGGGGGCGGCGGCGATCACCGGCAGGCTGTCGGGCATCGAGGGGCGGAAACCCATCCATTGCCTGCCGCCGGTGGTGACGAGGCCGGGCAGAAATCCCGCCGCCTTGCGCAGGAGAACCTCGGCCCGGCTCATGCGCGGCGCGCGTTTCAGCCCGCCCAGCTCGACCGCGCCGCCGATGCGCAGCCCCTCGCCGATCTTCGATACGACAAAGCCGTGATCGGCGAAGGTCAGATGGGTGCGCAGATCGAAGGCCCCGGCGGGAAGGGTCGTATTGTAGCCGCGCTCGGTCTCAAGCGGCAACGACAGGCCCGCCGACCGGGCAAGCGGCCCGGACCATGCCCCGGCGGCGATCACCACCCGGTCGAAAAGCGGCGCGTCGCCGCCCAGATCCACGGCGATACCGTCATGGCCGATGCGCAGTCCCGCCGCCTGGGCGCGCAGGCGCGCGGCCCCCGACTTTTCCGCCAGAGCGCGGGTCCAGAGCGCGGGATCGGTGACATTGATCCAGCCGGACGTCCAGCCGCCATGGGTGAATCGCGGCGCTAGGCCAGGTTGGATCTCGGCCAGCGCGGCGGCGCTCTCGATCAGGTGGAAATTCACCCCTGCTGCGCGGCGCTCCTCCCAGCCGGGCAGGCTTGAGCGGAAGGCGGCCTCGCCCTCATAGACCTGCAACTGGCCTTCGCGGCGCAGAAACGGCGCAAGCCCCTCCTGCACGACCAGCCGTTCAAGTGCGGCTTGCGACAGCGCCATCAGCGCGGCTTGCGCGGCGACGGCGGCGGCGTAGCGGTCCCGCCAGGAGGCGCGCCAGAAGCGGGCCAGCCAAGGCGCGATCCGCGGCAGATAGGCGGGCGGGATCGACAGCGGCCCGTCGGGATCCAGCAGCCACAACGGCGCCTTGCGCAGGATGCCCGGCGTCGCCATCGGGATCACATCGGCGAAGGCAAAGGCCCCGGCATTGCCCGTCACCGCCGCCTCGGCCCCGTCGGAACGGTCGATCAGGGTGGCCTCATGGCCGCGGCGAACAAGCGTGAGCGCAAGGGTCGCCCCGATCACGCCAGCCCCGATCACCGCGATGCGCATTGCTGTTTCTCCCCGTGTCCTGAAAACATATGGCAGCGTATCTTTGCTGTCGACAAGAAATATTTATTTTATCGGCGTGGATTTTGGGCGATCCGACGCTGACTGCCGGGCTTTCGTGCAGTCTGCTCAGCGGACCGCGGTAATGCCTTGATCAAGAAAGCGGTCAAGCTGTGCGACCTCGGTCTGCGAAAGGGTGATGCCGCCCAACGTCGCGGCGGCGCGCACCGCGAAACGCTGCTGAAGGGGCAATCGCGCGCCCTCTCCCGTGATCGCGTCGAATATAATTTCCGCCCGCACGAAGGGATCGGCCGACCGCCCGGCTGCGAATCTCTCGGGCGAGAGGGCGATGACCATCTCGCCATGCATGGGCGAAAGGCTGGTGGACCTCGGTACCCTAGCACCTTGGGGCTGCTCAGATCGTCGATCATGACGGCGGCCAGAAGCTCGATCATCGTGCCGATGGCGGACCCCTTATGTTCACGAACGGCAGCATCGCGCCGAGAAGCGCCGCCTCGGGATCGGAGGTCGGTCGGCCCGCGACATCCAGCGCCCGCCCCTCGGGCAGGGGGGCGGCGCGGCGATGCAATTCTATCTCGCCCCGCGCGGCGACCGAGGTCGCGAAATCGAACACATAGGGAGGGTTGTCGCGGCGCGGCCAGCGGAAGGCGAAAGGATTGGCGCCGAGAAGCGCTGCCACGCCGCCGGTGGGGACGACGGTGGCATAGCCCGGGCACATGACCAGCGCGGTAAGACCGTGATCCGTCACCGCCTGGGTGGTCATGATGTGGCTCATGGCGGTTTCCCTGACCCAATGCTGTCGTTGCGTATTGTATATATAAAATATACATGAGGGGCGGGCCAGAGGCGGCGCATCCGCCGGTTCTGCCCAGCAAGGAAAGGGGCGCGACATGGCATTCACCCCCCATCGGCAGGCATTTCATCGCGGGCGAATGGAGCGAGGGGCCGGAAACCTTCCTTTCCGCGCCCGCCTTCGGACCGGCCCATGCCTATCTCGTCGGCACGCCGGAGCTTGTCGCGCGCGCGGGCGCCACCGCGGCCGAGGCCTTCTGGACCTATGACTGGACGACGCGCGCGGCCCGCGCCGCCTTTCTGCGCACCATCGCCGAAGAGATCGAGGCGCACCGCGCTTTGTTGCGCTATCCCTCTGACTTGCGGAATCATGTTTGTGGGTCAGGGGTTTGGGATAGGCATATGAGCAAGGCCGTCCCCCTTTTTCGCACGACGAACTGGTCCAGCTACGGCCAGGCTCTGAAGCGCCGCGGCTCGCTGCTGGTATGGCTTGACCCGCAGATGTCATGGTTCGCGGCCCCGAGCGGCAAGGCGGGTCATCCTGAGAGGTTCTCGGCGGCGGCCATTCAGTTCTGCCTCTCGATCAAGGTGCTGTTCGGGTTGCCGCTCCGTCAAACGACAGGATTCGTGGAGAGCCTTCTGTCCCTGAGCGGGCTCGACTGGCCGGTGCCGGATTACACGGACGCTCTGCCGCCGGCAGAAGCACCTGAAGGTGCAGATCCCGTATCGTGCCGCGCCCGGGCCGCTGCATCTGCTGGTGGACAGCACGGGGATCAGCTGCGCGAGCGAAGCTTGCGATCGCTGTATTGCTGCTCGGACAGCGTGCCCTCGCCAGCGGGCTCGAACCGGTGGCGCCTCGCTGGCTCGATCGTGGCGCTGCCGTGACGAACTTGTCCCATAGCGCATCCTTCCATTCCAAAGAAAGGATCGCACCATCAAACCGTGGGATCAAACACCCAGCCCAGACGGCGGGCACAGTTATCTCGTCGCATCAAGCCGACCAGTCATCTCTTCTCAGGTCTGGCCACCAACTGTGGAACCAGATCAGCCACCTGACCTGTGAATACTACCCCGTCTCTTTCACAAGGGCCGCCTCTTCCAGACGAGGACCACTTTGATCAAAGACGGATATCCGCAAAATTCTCCGATCACGGATCTCGGCAATCTCGAAAAGAAGACCATCGTGGGCAAAACGCTGTCCAACTTCTGGCAGTTGCCTCAACCGCTCAAGAGCGAAGCCAGCGAGCGTATTATACCAGCGGTTCTCCTCCATCCCGAAAAGCGGCCGCCCGACCATCCGCGCGAACTCGTCAACGGGAAGACCGGCATCGAATATCCGGCCATCCTCGATCTGGGTTGGCTGCGCTGGCGTTCCCGCTTTCCGGGGCTTGATCTTGACCTTTTGCGGCGGCAATCGGCTGTCCCCGGCCAGCGCGTCGAACAGGTCATGTGTCGTCAACATGCCTTCGAGATCGCCCAGTTCGTCGAGGATCAGAACACATTCGAGATGCTTGCGCCGGAACTCTTCCATGACCTGGGGCACCCGCGCATATTCCGGGACGAAAACCGCCTCCATGATTGCCTCGGGCGGAAGCGAGGGCAGCGACGGATCGAGACCAAGGATGGTCTTGGCCGTGACGATGCCGATCTGCCCGCCATCGCCGATCCTGACCGGAAAGCGGCTGTAGGGGCTTGCCAGCATTTGCGCCCGGGTTTCCGCCACGGGACGACCCGCCTCCACCCATTCCAGATCGACGGCAGGTGTCATATAGGCCAGCGCCTTGCGGTCGCCCATTGTCAGGGCACGATCGACAAGGTTCCCCTGCGCCTTGTGGATCAGCCCGGCTTCATTCGAGGCCGAGATGAGCAGCCGCAACTCCTCCATGGAATAGAGGTGACCTTCGCCGGTTGCCGGGTCGAGGCCGATCTTGCGCAACACCCAGTTGGCAAAACCGTTCAGAACATAAAGCAGGGGGCGGAAGATGAGGAGAAAGATCGCAAGCGGACGGGTGATCCGCAGCGCCACCTGTTCCGATCTCTGAATGGCGAGGCTTTTGGGAAGCAACTCGCCGAAAACCACATGCAGGAAAGTGACGAGGCTGAAGGCGATGATGAAAGCGGCGGTGTGACTGCCCAGCCAGTTGAAAGGTGCGGGCATACCGGAGAACAGCGGCCCCAGAACAGCGGCGACCGCGGGTTCGCCGATCCAGCCGAGACCGAGCGACGAAAGCGTAATGCCGATCTGCGTCGCCGCCAGATAGGCGTCGAGATTGTCGCTGGCGCGGGTCAGGTCCTTCCCGAGTGGGTGCCCCTCGTTGCGCATCTGGTCGATCCGTGAGCGCCGCAGCGCCACCAGCGAAAACTCCGATGCGACGAAGAAGCCGTTGGCGACAACCAGAACGATGACGGCGAACAGCTTGAGCGGGATGGTCCAGTCGAGGAACTCCATCACAGCCCGCGCTCCCGGCCGGGATCGTCCGGCGCATCATTTCGCGATTGATCCGGGATGCGGCCATCCGGTTGGATCTGTTCGGGATGATCTTCCGGTCTGCCCGTCGGATGGCCGGAGAACAGGCGCCAGAAGATGTAATGTCCCAATGTGGGTTTGCGCCACGGTCGAGAGAATGGGCGGTCCACATTGTCCGAAACCGGCATGTTGCCTGTCCTATTAAAAAAACGAAGCGGCCAGGGAAGGCCCGGCCACCGCATCGTTTTGCTCAGATCGCGGCCGCCACCCTGCGCTGCTGGCGGATCTTGCGGACGAAGGCCGCGATGAAGACCGCGGTCAGGATCAGCACCACGGTGGGCGCCGGTGCACTGTCGAGGAAGAAGCTCGCATAGACCCCGCCCAGCATCGAAACGAGACAGACCACGACCGAGACCGCGAGCATCCTGCCGAAGCTGCGGGTGACCAGGAAAGCGATGGCGCCCGGCGCGATCAGCAGGCCGACGGCCAGGATCAGCCCGGTCGCCGCCATTGTGGCGACGATGGTCAGCGACAGCACCGTCAGCAGTCCATAGTGCAGAAGCCCGACCGGCAGCCCCGAGACCCTTGCCTGCGCAGGGTCGAAGGCGTGCAGCATCAGGTCCTTCCATTTCAGCACAAGCAGGACGGAGACCACCAGGCCGATGATACCTGCCGTCCACAGATCGTCGCTGCCCACCCCCAGCATGTTGCCGAACAGGATGTGATCGAGGTGCGCGTCCGAGGTGATCGAGGTGTAGAGCACGATCCCGAGGCCGAACATGCCCGAAAAGACCACGCCCATCACGGTGTCCTGCTTCACGCGGCTGTTCTCGGCCAGGTATCCGGTGGCGACGGCGGTGAACATGCCCGCCCCGAACGCACCGAGGATCAGCGGGAAGCCGAAGATATAGGCCAGCACGATCCCCGGCAGCACCGCATGGGTGATCGCATCGCCCATCAGCGCCCAGCCCTTGAGGACGAGTAAACACGACAGCAGCGCGGTCGGCACCGACACGATGGCGGCGATCCAGAAGGCGTTCTGCATGAAGCCGAACTGGAAGGGCAGCAAAAGCTGGTCGATCATTGAACCGCCTCCTCACGCAAGGCTGCGCGGGCCTTGGCCTTTGCCGCCAGCAATCCATGCTTGGGCGCCCAGACGAAGGCGGCGAGGAAGATCAGCGTCTGAAGGCAGACGATGATCCCGCCCGTCGCCCCGTCGAGGAAATAGCTCGCATAGGCGCCGGTGAAGCTCGTCACCGTGCCGATGGCGACCGAAAGCATGATCAGCCGCGGGAAGCGGTCGCAGAGCAGATAGGCCGTGGCCCCCGGCGTCACCACCATGGCGATCACCAGAAACGCCCCCACGGTCTGCATCGCGGCCACGACGCAGGCCGACAGCAGGACGAAGAACACCGCCTTCAGCAGGCCGGGCCGCAGGCCGATCGACCGCGCATGGCTTTCGTCGAAGAACACCACCATCAGGTCCTTCCACTTCAGCAGCAGCACGCCGAGCGAGACGAAGCCGATGATCGCAAGTTGCAAGGTATCCTCGGGCGTGATGGCGAGGATATTGCCCATGGTGATGGTCTGGACCGAGACCGACATCGGGTTGACCGAGACCATGAACAGCCCCAGCCCAAAGAACGAGGTGAAGATCAGCCCGATCACCACATCGACCTTCAGCCCCGAACGGTCCGACAGGAACAGCATCGCCGCCGCCGCCAGCCCGCCCGAGAGGAAGGCGCCGAGCGCAAAGGGCAGGCCCAGCATATAGGCGCCCGCCACGCCGGGCACGACCGAATGCGAAAGCGCGTCGCCTATCAGCGACCAGCCCTTGAGCATCAGATAGGCCGACAGAAAGGCACAGACCCCGCCGACCAGCGCCGAGACCCACATGGCATTGGTCATGTAGTTGTAGGCGAAAGGTTCGAGGAGCACCGTCACTTCGCCCCCTCCCGCGTATGGGTGCGGCCAGCGTATTGCACCAGCGGCCGCTCGTCGTCGGTCAGGATGGTGACATGGCGCGTGTCGGCATCGTCGTGCAGCGCATCGCCGCCGAGGGTGAAATGGCGCAGCACGCCGCCGAAGGCAGCCTCCAGATTCTCGCGGGTGAAGGTGGTCTCGGTCGGGCCGTATCCCAGCACCGTGCCCTTGACCAGCACCACCCGGTCGCAGAATTCCGGCACCGAGCCGAGGTTGTGGGTGGAGACGAGCATCACCCGCCCCTCGGCGCGCAACTCGCGCAGCAGCGAAACGATCTGCTCCTCGGTCTTCACGTCGACGCCGGTGAAGGGCTCGTCCAGCAAGATCACCTGCCCGTCCTGCGCCAGCGCGCGGGCGAGGAAGACGCGCTTCTTCTGCCCGCCCGACAGCTCGCCGATCTGGCGATGCCGGAAATCCTGCATGTTGACGCGCGCAAGCGCCGCGCTGACCGCCGCATGATCGGCCTTCGACGGGCGGCGCAGAAAGCCCATATGGCCGTAGCGGCCCATCATCACCACATCCTCGACGAGGACGGGGAATGTCCAGTCAACCTCCTCCGACTGGGGCACATAGGCGACGAGGTTCTTCTTCAACGCCTCCTTCACCGTCAGGCCCAGAAGCCGGATCTCGCCCTTCGCGACCGGCACGAAACCCATGACCGCCTTGAAAAGCGTGGATTTCCCCGCGCCGTTGACGCCGACCAGCGCCGTCACGGTGCCCTTCGGGATCTGGAAACTGGCATTGCGCAGGGCGGTATGGCCGTTGCGGTAGGTCACGGTCACATCGCGGGCGGTGATCCCCGCCCCGCCATCGGCATCGTCATCGGCATGGATCGAATTGTCATGCATCATCTGTCGTCTTTCTGCCGGAGAGGGTCGGTCGCCCGGATGCCGCCTGCCGAACGGCCGAACCTGCCGTGCAAACCTAGCACGACAGGCTCTGGTGTCACATTCTGTCAGATCACTCGGCGGATGCCGTCAGGCCCGCAGCGATCGTCTCCGAGGTCACCCGCAACAGGTCGAGATAGGTCGGCACCGGGCCATCCGGCTCGGACAGGCTGTCGACGTAAAGCTCGCCACCGTAGCGGACGCCGGTCTCGCGCGCGACCTGCCGGGCCGGGGCGGTGTTCACGGTGCTCTCGCAGAAGACGACAGGGATATCGTTCGCACGAACCCCGTCGATCACCGCCCGCACCTGCTGCGGCGTGCCCATCGCATCCGAGTTCATCGGCCAGAGGTAAAGCTCCTGCATCCCGAAATCGCGGGCGATATAGCTGAAAGCCCCCTCGCAGGTCACCAGCCAGCGCTGCGCCTCCGGCACCTCGGCGATCTGACGACGCAGGGGCTCCAGAGTGGCGCGCAACTCGGCCTTGTAGGCGTTAGCATTCGCCACATAGGTCGCCGCGTTTTCAGGGTCGTGTTCGGCGAAGGCCGCGAGGATGTTGTCGATATAGATCAGCGCATTGTCGAGCCCCATCCAGGCATGGGGGTTCGGCTTGCCGTCGTATTCCCCGCCCGAGATGGAGATCGGGTCGATCCCGTCGGTCAGCGTGACCGAGGGCACATCGCCCAGATTGCGCAGGAACTGTTCGAACCACAGTTCCAGGTTCATGCCGTTCCACAGGATCAGATCGGCATCCTGGGCCCGCACGATGTCCTGCGGCGTCAGCTCGTAGCCGTGGATCTCGGCGCCCGGCACCGTGATCGACACCACGTCCGCCGCGTCCCCGGCAACCCGTTGCGCCATGTCGGCCAGAACGGTGAAGGTCGTCACCACCTTCAACCGATCCCCGTCGGCCATGGCAGCACCCGCCATCAGAGCCGTTGCCGTTACAGCGCCAAGAAGACGCGCCAGTGACGAAGACATGGGAATTCCTTTCCTGTTTCCATGGACCAGATCACCGCCGCAGGGTCGCTTCCGAACAAGTTGCGAGTGAGTCGCAACATGAATACCGGATTGGCGCAATAATGCAACTGCAATTCATTCTCAATATTTGCTTGACCCCATCTGACCGCCCGGCGCATCCTTGTTGCGACTCACTCGCAACACATGAGGCCGATCATGACGCCGAGCAACGACACCGGGCTTGCCACCGACCAAGCACGCCGCATCCTGGCGGATGTCGGCCTGCGTGCGACCCGGCAGCGCCTGGCGATGATTGACATCCTGTTCGGCCAGCCTCCGGCACATGTCTCGGCCGAAGGGCTTTACGACGAAGTGCGCAGGCGGGGCGCCCCGGGATCGCTCAGCCGCGTCTATGGCAGCCTCAAGCATTTCTGCGCCTCGGGCCTCATGCGCCGGGTGCCGATCTACGGCAACACCGCCTGGTATGAGCTGCGCGGCGAAGATCATCATCATTTCTACGTTGAGGACGAAGACCGCCTGCTCGACATTCCGCCCGATCTGATCCGCCTTGGCGATCTGCCGCCCCCTCCGCCCGGTTACACCTTTTCCGGCGTCGATGTTCTCTGCCGCATCCGGCGGGATGGCACCTCCGTCCACAGATCCTGACCCCGAAACCACAGCGACACATCAGCCGCCATGCACCAGGAAACCATCCTCCAGACCGACCTGTCCCGCCCGGCCCCGGCAGGCGCAAAGCTGCTGGACACGGCAGGGCTGCGCAGCACCCGCCCGCGCCGCGCCATCGCCGAGATCCTGTTCGGTCAGAGCTATCACCATTTCACCGCCGACGAGATCTTCGCTGCCGCGATGGAGGCCGGACAGCGCCTGTCGCTGGCGACGGTCTACAACACGCTGAGCGAGTTCGCCGCGCATGGTCTGATCCGCCGCCTCGCCACGGCCGGCGGTCCGGCACAGTTCGACATCGGCACCGGCGACCATCACCATTTCCATGTCGAGGCCGACAACCGGGTGATCGACATCGAGCCGGAAGAGATCGCCTTCGCGCGGCTGCCAGAGCCGCCGCACGGCTACCGGATCGCCAATATCGACGTGGTGATCCGTCTGGAACCCGTCGCACAGCAATGCACAGGAGGGGAACGATGAACCGTCGTCAGCATCTGCGTCAGATCGCGCGCCGACCGCTGATCGCCCATTCTCCCGGCAAACAGTCGCTGCGCCCTCTCGCCGCCCTCTGCGCAACCTTGCCCGCATGGGCGGAAATGGCGGGGGCGCGGCTCTGCCTTGACCTCGGTCACGACTCCGGATCGCTGAGCGAGGACCGGAAATGGGGCTCTGCCATCGCAGCCGCCATCGCCACCGGAAACCCCGAGTTGATCCAGGCCGTGCTGCGGGATGCTGAGGGACGGATCACCCATCAGACGCGGGATCTGGCGCGGCGGGTAACAGTGGCAACTCTGTTGGCGGGGCGGCCTGTTGTGAACACTGCTGCGGGCGGTGATCCGCAATCGGATGCCCGTGCCGAAAATTCGGCAGAAACCGTCGAACCCTCGGCCATCTTGCATCAGGATCATGACGGGCTGACAGTCGCACTCTACGCGCTTGCGGCAGCAGCGGCCTGGACCGGTCATATTGATCTTCAGCCCCGGATAAAGGCCGCGCGGATGGCCGACGCTGCGGACGAAACCATCAAATCCATTCTCGGCATCGCCCACGGGCTTGCCATCATCGCCACCCTCCTGAACAGCGGCCCACCACGGAATGCCGCCCAGTGTCAGGAGAGCCTGCGTGCCAGTTGAGAGACCCGACCCACAACCAATCGACCAGGCCCGTTCCCCAAGGGGCCCCTGAGCCGAGCCAGCCACCTTCCGCCTGACGGGGATGCGTGCAGGTCACGCAACGGTCCCTTCATGTCCAATCGAACCTCACCGGAGACACCCCATGAACGCCCGCACCATGCCCGAAAACCTCTCCATCGCATCCGCGATCCCGATCCTGCGCGATCATCGCTGGCTGGAGCTGACCTCGGCGGCCAATCAGGCGTTCAAGGACGGCGCGGTGGAGCCGGCCCGGAAGCTCTACACGCGGGGCCTTGAGGAAGCCGAGAGGCTGTTCGCCACGATGAATCCGGCAGACACGGCCGTTCCGCTGCCGGCGATCATGAATATCGCCTGTCACAACCTGGCGCAGCTTTCCGCTCAGGACGGCAATGAGGCTGAATGCCGCCGTCTTCTGATCCTGGCCTTCGACAGGCTGATCGGTGCAGCCCGCCAGCCCGCGACGCCGCTGGAACTGCGGATCGCCTGCATCCAGCACCTGAAATACACCCTCTCCGAACTGGCCGAACACCTCGCCCGGCAGGACGCAGCCGATCCGCCGATCGGTCACTATGTCGTCTGCCTGCGCGAAGCGGCTGCTGCAGTCAGCCATACTGTCGCTCATATGGAGCGCTCGGGCGATCCGCGGAGCTGCGGGCATTGCGGTCTCACGAACTGAACCAAACCGCCATGCTGCCCGGCGGACCACGCGGCGGCACCCTCTCCCGACAAGAAAGACGGACCATGAAGACCCTGACCCAGGCCATGAAAGACATGCTGGCTACGCAGACGCCGATCCAGGCGACGGTGACCGAAGGCGCGATCCCCAATCTCGGCCCCAAGCGCAGCCTGCGCGTCTATGACGACAGCACGCTGATCTTCAACGAAAATACCGGCGGACAGACGCTGACCAATATGCAGAACGGCTCGAAAATCGCGGTCGCGGTGATCGACCGCGAGAAACTTGACGGCTATCGCTTCCTCGGCACGCCGGAACTGTTCACCGAAGGAGCCCCCTTCGACAATGCGGTCGAATTTGCGGGCAAAAACGGCATGAAGACGCCGAAGTTTGCGGTCCTCGTCCATATCGACGAGATCTGGTCGCTGCGCTCCGGTCCCGATGCCGGGAAGAAGATGGATCAGTTGAGCGCATAGAGGCGCCACCGGATCGGTCCCATCCCCAGCGGGACCGGCGAGCAGGTGTCGGGCGGGAACAAGAATGCACAATCAGACCCCGGAAAACCTTGGCCGACGCAATGCCGGGGCCACCGCCCGACGCCAGTTCGTTCTCGATCAACTGCGCCGCCCCCGGACCCAGAGCGAGTTGCAGGACCGGCTCGGCATGAGCCGCAGCGGCACACTCCACCTCCTGCGCCGCATGGCGCGGGACGGGCTGATCCGCCCGGCCGAGAAGATCGGCGTGACCCGCGTCTGGGAACGCGAACCTCCCTGAGGCGCCCCGTGCCTCGGGGGGAAACAGCTTCAACCTGACCGATCCCTGCGAGGTCTGCCCTCGCGGCAGCCGGTCACCTTCAGAACAAGAGAGACGATATGGCACTCATCAACACGAAAATCCGCGCATTCAAGGCATCGGCCTTCAAGGACGGCAAGTTCATCGAGATCACCGAAGCGGACGTCCTCGGCAAATGGGCGGTGTTCTTCTTCTATCCGGCCGATTTCACCTTCGTCTGCCCGACCGAATTGGGCGACGTGGCCGACCACTATGACGAGTTGCAAAAGCTCGGTGTCGAGGTCTTCTCGGTCTCGACCGACACGCATTTCACGCACAAGGCCTGGCACGACGCCTCCGAGACCATCGGCAAGATCCGCTATGCGATGATCGGCGATCCAGTGGGCATCGTCACCCGCAACTTCGACGCCATGCGCGAGGAACAGGGTCTGGCCGACCGCGCCACCTTCATCATCGACCCCGATGGCGTGATCCAGGCGCTGGAAATCACAGCCGAGGGCATCGGCCGTGATGCTGCGGACCTGATCCGCAAGATCAAGGCCGCGCAATATGTCCGCAACCACCCGGGCGAGGTCTGCCCGGCGAGGTGGCAAGAGGGCGAACAGACCCTCGCACCCTCGCTCGATCTGGTCGGCAAGATCTGACAGATCTATGGACCGGCGGCAGGTCGCCGGTCCACCACCTCCGTCATGAAAGATAACATGCTGACGGAGAAGCTCTCCTGCCCAGTCGGCCAATGCTGCGAAATCCAGATGCCAACCGTCACCATCCTGTCCGCCGGAACCGGAAACCCGTCCCAATGCAGCACTCTTGCCGGATGCTTTGCGGGCGAGCTCCGGCGTTCCCCGATCTCTCTGCTTCCTCAACTGACGGAACTGCGCACTCTGGCAAGCCCAATCCTGCACGCAAGCCTGACCGGCGAGGCGGATATCGCTCTGGACGCAGCACCCCGCATGATTACGCAAGCCGACGCGCTGGTCATGATCACCCCGTTGCATACCCGACTGCCCCGCGCCATACATGGCGAAGCGGAAGGTGATCGGTGTCGCCAGCTTAAGCGCACAGGAGTAATCCGCCTGGAGAACCGAGGCCGGGCGCCGCCAGTCGCCTGAGATCAGAAAGGCCCCGGTCGCCACCGGCAGGATCGTCGGAACCAGTTGGTCGGCGAGCCGGGCAGACTCCAGTTGCATCCGCCCCTTGGCGGCCAGCGAGCGTTCGACATATTCGGCGATCCGGGCGGTCACCGTGCCCGCGCCGACGCTTTCGGCATAGATCGCGATCCGTCCCTCCTGCACCACCGAACCCGACAGTGCCCGCGCGCCACGCGTCTTCTCGACCAGAGCGGCCTCGCCGGTCAGCGCGGCTTCGTTTACACCGGCGGTGCCTGAAAGGACGCGCCCGTCCACCGGGACGACCGATCCGGCGGCCACGACCACCGTATCGCCGATCACCACCGCATCCGCGGGGATCTCGACCTCCTGCCCGCCGCGCATCACCCAGATCGAAGGGTGGACCGGGCGCAGTAGATCGCGCAGCAGCATGTCCGAACGCCGCGCAGTGGACTCGCTGAGATATTCGCCGAGCGACAGCAGGAAGCCGGTGGTGAAGATCCCTTGCAGCGGCAGTTCGGCCACCGCGCCGGTTTCGCGGTTTTCCCACGTCAGGCCGGCGACGCGGGTGCCGTCGCCCTTCACTTCGGTGGTGCGGGCATTGGTCAGGATCGTCACATTCGGCAGCTAGCGCAGCTTGCGTTGCAGCACCGCATCGGCGCGCAACGCTCTGTCGAACTCGATCAGCGTGACGTGACCGACGATACCGGCGAGGTCGATGGCCGCCTCGACGCCCGAGTTGCCGCCGCCGATCACCGCGATGCGCTTGCCCTTGAACAGCGGGCCATTGCAATGGGGGCAGAAGGCCATGCCCTTGTTGAAGTATTGCTCTTCGCCCGGTACGCCCATACGCCGCCAGCGCGCGCCGGTCGACAGGATCACCGAGGCCGCCGTCAGCGCCGCGCCCGAGGCCAGCGTGACGCGGAAGCCCCCGGCCACGGGTTCGAGCCCGCTCGCAGTCTGCGCGTTCATGATCTCCACCTCATATTCGCGCACATGGGTTTCCAGCGCGGCGGCCAGTTTCGGGCCTTCGGTATGCGGCACCGAGATCAGGTTCTCGATCGCCATCGTGTCCAGCAGCTGCCCGCCGAAACGCTCGGCCACCACGCCGGTGCGGATGCCCTTGCGCGCGGCATAGACCGCTGCCGCCGCTCCCGCAGGGCCACCGCCCACCACCAGCACCTCGAAGGGGGCCTGATCGTTGATCGCCTGCGCCGCGCGGTTGGCGGCACCCGTGTCGATTTTGGCCAGGATCTCCTCGGCCCCCATGCGGCCTGCACCGAATGGCTCGCCGTTGAGGAAGATCGTCGGCACCGACATGATCTGCCGGTCCTCGACCTCGGTCTGGAACAGCGCGCCGTCGATGGCGACATGCTCGATGCCGGGGTTCAGCACCGCCATCAGGTTCAGCGCCGGCACCACGTCGGGGCAGTTCTGGCAGGACAGCGAGAAATAGGTCTCGAACCGGAAGCTGCCCTCCAGCGCCCGGATCTGGTCGAGGATCGCCTGTTCCGTCTTGGGCAGACAGCCGCCCACCTGCAACAACGCCAGCACCAGCGAGGTGAACTCTGCCGTTGCCCGCGACTTTTATCCAGCGTGAGCGAGCCTCCGGTTTTGAGTTTTACCCACTTGGGCGGTTTGGGCAGCGGGGGCTGGCGCGGAGCCTTGCGGGTTGCGCAGCGTCAGGCCCCGTTGCGGGGCGAAGGTTTTGGCAAACTCGGCTGGGGTCTGCCAGCCGAGACGGGAGTGGGGCCGTCCGGTG
>NZ_JBEFZE010000037.1:0-35793 GCF_042762395.1 Pseudogemmobacter sonorensis | reverse complement strand
GCCGGTGCGGATCGCCTTCATCCCCGCGGGGGTCCCCACGCGCTCGGGCTTTCGCAGATCCGGCAGGCTGGCGCATCTGGACGTGCATTTCAGCGCGGCGGAACTGGGCGCGCGGCTGCGCGGCACCATCCAGGACCGCAAGGCCGCGGCTGAACCGATGGAAGAGGCCCGGAACCGGCCTGTCGCTTACGGCACGCCGACCGAGTTGGGCGCGACCTGCGCCTTCCGCCGTTCGCAGCATGCGGCGTTCATCGTCGGGCAGGGATGGTGGCGTCTGAACATCACCATCCGAGGAGGGGCGATCAGTCGGCCGCGATGGGGTCCGCGACCAGCGCCCCGTCGGGCCGACGTTTCTCGAACAGGCGTTCGCGTGAGCCGATCAGGTGCCGCGTCATCAACTGGCGGGCCCCCGCCCCGTCGCGGTTGCGGATCGCCTCATGGATGGCGGCATGTTCGTCGAAGACCCGCGCCAGCCCGCTGGCCTCACGCTTGACCGAGGCCCCGTGAAACCGCATGCCCACCGCGATATGGTCCTTCAGGGCCTCCATCGCCGTCGAGAAATAGCTGTTTTCGGCGGCCAGGGCGATGGCCAGATGAAACTGGAAATCGGCATCCTCGCGGTGCGACTGGCGGTTGGTGGCGTCTCGCATCAGCTCCAGCGCGCGGGCGATGTCATCGAGCCGGGCCTGGTCATGGCGTTCGGCGGCGCGGGCGGCGGCCTCGGGTTCCAGCGTGATGCGGAACTCGTAGCAGTTCAGCAGGTCCGAGACATTCTCCAACTGGCCGAAGCCCAAAGGTTGTTTCAGCCCGATCGAACGGACGAAACTGCCCGCGCCGCGCCGCGAATAGATCAGCCCGCGTTCGCGCAGCCGCTTCAGGGCTTCGCGCACGATGGGGCGGGAAACCTCGAACTCGGCGGCCAGGTCATGTTCCGTCGGCAGCCGTTCCTCGGGGCGGTAGGCGCCCGATTTGATCGAGCGTTGCAGCCGCTCATAGACCACATCCGCCAAGCTGCGTCGGCCGTTTCCGCTGTCAGACATCGCTGGGGCCTCGCAAAAGGGCGGCCAGATCGGCAAGCAGGTCGGGCCCGCCGAAACCGCCGGATTTGGTGATGATCGACAGGGCGCCGCGCCGGGCCAGCGGCACGCCGGGGAAGACCTCTCCCACCAGGTTCATATGGCGCAGACCCATGGCCGACAGCACCGCTTCCGCAGTGGCGCCGCCGGTCAGGAAGAGGAGATCGGCCTGCATGGTCAGGCCCGGATGCAGGCTGGCGGTCAGCGCGGCCGCCACCTCTTCGCCGGAAGCAGGCTGGTCTCCGGGCATGGCCTGCACCAGCGTCAGCGCACCCAGGGGGCCGCGCGCGGAACCGGGCAGTCGGCCCAGGGGGGCGCCCCGCCAATCGACCCCGCCCGCGGCGCGCAAGGCCTGCACCTGCGCCAGCGTGATCGGATCGGTCGAGCCGATTGCGGCAAGGGCGGCGCGCGCCACCGGGCGGGCAGGGCGCGCGCCCTGCTGGCCGCTGAGGCGGATCGCCAGCGCCTCGGCCAGCCCTTTGGCGCCCACCAGAAGGGCATCTGCGGGGGCGGCGTCCAGCGCCGCCAGCATATCTTGCGCCGATGCGGTGTCGGGGATGGTGGCAAGCGGCGCGAATGCGCCAAGGGCCCCGGCCACCGGGATCGGCTGATCGACGCCAAAGCCGGTGACATGCCCGTCCTGCACCAGTCGGCCGAAATCAGGAATGGCGGGGGCCACCAGCAAATGCCGGGGAGCGAGGGCCGACAGCTCGGCCTCGACATGGCCCTTCATCCGCGAGTCGATCTTCTTGAAGACCCGGGCCTGCGGGGGCAGAAGCGCGCGGGTGCGGGCCAGCGCGGCGCGTGCCCGATGGGCGGGGATCTCCCGGCTGGCGGTGGTCACGGCCAGCACGGGGGCGCCGCGCCCGAGCGCCTCGGCCAGGGCTTCTGGCAGAGCCTCGGGCGAAAGGGCCACCTCGACGTCGAGACCGCGCCCGGCAAAGGGCGCGGCGGCATCCAGCGCGCCGGTCAGGTCGTCTGCGATGATGCAAAGGCCGGCAGGCGAAAGCGTCGACATGTCAGAAAGATGGAAACCCTGTTGGCTGCAGTATCTGTTGATCTGTTTATGCTTTTGGTCCCGTTCGCAACATGGAATGTCAAATTCCGCGCAATTCGGCCGAGGGCGCCCCGGCCGGATCTGGTTCAGAAGGCCGCGCGATAGATCGCCAGAACCTCATCGACCGACATGTCCCGCGGATTGTTGTCCATCAGGCGGCGGATCGCGTGGGCCTCTGCGGCAAAGCGGGGCAGTTGGTCTTCGGTCGCACCGTGATTGGCAAGCCGCATCTCGACCCCCAACCCTGCGCAGAACGCATGCGCGGCGGCCAGCAGATCCGGCGCCTTGTCAAGACCAAGGGCCGCCGCCACCTTGGCGGTCTTGTCCGGGGCCACGCCCTGGTTGAAGGCCAGCACATGCGGGAAGATGATGGCATTGGCCAGCCCGTGCGGCAGGTGCAAAAGTGTGCCCAGAGGGTAAGCCAGCGCGTGGCCCGCGGCGGTATTGACCGGGCCAAGGCAGATACCGCCGTAGAAGCTGGCCAGCATCATGCCCTCGCGCGCTTCGGTATCGGTGCCATCCTTGACGGCGCGCGCCAGATACCTGCCGACCAGCTCGATCCCCATGAGGGCATAACCGTCGATCACCGGATGCGCGTTCCTGTTGGTGAAGGCCTCGACGCAATGCGCCATGGCGTCGATCCCGGTGGCGGCGGTGACGGCGGGCGGAACCGAGAAGGTCAGCCTGGGGTCCAGCACCGCCAGATCGGCGATCAGCCAGGGACTTTCGACCGCGATCTTGTTGCCCTTGCCCGGGTCGGTGATCAGGGCGCGGATCCCGGCCTCGGACCCGGTTCCGGCAGTGGTGGCGACCTGCGCCAGCGCCGTGCGGCGCCCGGCGACCCTGTTCGGCCCGGCCACGTCGGCCAGCGTCTGATCGCCGTCCCACAGAGCCGCGACCAGCTTGGCCACGTCGAGGACCGACCCGCCTCCCAGGCCCACCACCAGATCGGGGCGGGCGGCACGGGCGGCGGCCATTGCGGCCTCGAAGGTCGCAATGTCGGGCTCGCCCGGGATGCCATCGAACACCGAGACCTTGCCCCTCAGGCCCAGCCGGTCGATGAAACCGGCGGTATGGGGCGAGGCGACGACCAGCACCGTGCCGATATCCCCCGCCCATTCGCCGACCCGCGCCGAAGCATCGGCGCCGATCTCCAGCCGCTTCGGCTGATGTAGCGTGATGACGCGCGACAGGCTCATGCCCGGCCCTCCAGCGCGTCCATCGTGGACCAGACCTTCTCGGCTTCGGACTGCGACAGCGGCGAGAAGGGCGGATGCACGTTCAGCCAGCCCAGATCGCCGCGCCGCTTGGCCAGCATGGTCTTGACGGTGGGCAGTTGGGTGTAGCTGTTCGTCAGGTTGCGCCAGGCCACGATCACATCCTGCGCGGCCTTGACCTCCTCGGCCTTGGCCGGACCATCCCAGTGGTCATAGACCAACCGTAATTCCCGCGCGACAAGGTTGGAGCTGGCGGTGATGCAGCCCGCACCGCCGCCCTGCAGAACCGGCAGCAGCAGGGGATCGGCCCCGGCCAGCACGCCGAATCCGGGGAAGCGGACCGAGATTGCATGCATGTTCTCGATCTTGCCGTCCGAATCCTTGATCCCCACCACCGTGTCGGGGAAGGCCCTGACCAGCATCTCGATCAGCGAATGGCTGATCGGCACGCCGGTCAGCAGCGGGATGTGGTAGAGGACGATCTTCAGCCGGTCGTCATTCACCTTCTCGATGATCGAGGCATAGAAGCGGAAGAGGCTCTCATCGGAAAAAGCGGTGTAGTAGAACGGCGGCAGCATGACCACGCCCTTGACCCCGGCCTGCACCGCATGGCGCGTCATCTCGACCGCATCGGTGACAGAGTTCGAGGAAGTGCCGGGCAGAAGCTGACCGGGCAGGGTGCCGCCCTCGATCGCGGCCTCGACCAGATCCATGCGCTCGCGCACGCCGAAACTGCTGGCCTCGCCGGTGGATCCCAGCATGGCGATACCGTGGCAGCCTTCCTCGATCAGGGCCCTGGTGTGCTTGCCGAAGAGGTCGAGATCCGGCGTGCCGTCGGTCTTCAGCGGGGTGGCGGCGGCGCAATAAACGCCTTCGATTGCGAAACTCATTTGGCTCCTCCGGAAACCAGCTTGCGGGCATAGGCGATGGCCGAGAGCATGTTGCCGTGATTGGCTAGCCCCTTGCCGGCGATGTCGAACGCGGTCCCGTGATCCACCGAGGTGCGGTCGATCGGCAATTCGACCGAGACGTTCACCGCATCGTCGAAGGCCACCAGCTTGATCGGAATATGGCCCTGGTCGTGATACTGCGCGACCACCAGATCGAAGGCGCCGTTATAGGCACGGTGAAAGACGGTATCGGCCGAGATCGGACCCTTGGCGTCGATCCCCTCGGCCTGGGCAAGCTTCACCGCCGGGGCGATCTGGTCGTCATCCTCGGTGCCGAACAGGCCGTTCTCGCCGCAATGGGGGTTGATGCCCGCGACCGCGATGCGCGGCGCGGCGATGCCGATGCGTTTCAGATGCGCGTTGCCGGCGCGGATGGTGGCCAGCACGCGCTCGGTCGTCGAGCGCCGGATCGCCTCTTGCAGCGAGACATGGGTGGAGACGTGGATCACCTTCAGCCGGTCCGAGGCCAGCAGCATATAGGCCGCTTTCGATCCGGTCAGGCTGCGCAGCATGCCGGTGTGGCCGTCATAGTGATGGCCGGCGGCATTCAGCGCCTCCTTGTTGATGGGGGCGGTGACGATGCAGCCGATCTTGTCGGCCTCGGCGTCGCGCACCGCCTTTTCGATGAATTTGAAGGCGGCGTCCCCGGCCACCGGCGACAGCTTGCCCCAGGGCAGGGGGGCGCCCTCGTAATCGATGTTCACCACCCGGCCAGCCAGATCGACATCGGCGCCGACGGCGGCTTTCGCGGCCTCGAGTGTGGCGAGATTGCCGTAGATCAGGGTGCGGGCCCGGTCTTCGGCGGACATTTCGGCCAGGGCCTTGATGCTGATTTCCGGGCCGACCCCGGCGGGGTCGCCCATGGTGATGCCGATGATGTCGCTCATGCTGTGATCTCCGGTAGGCGCGTTTCCCAGCCCGGCGCCAGCCGGACGTGCTTTATGGCGCGACGATGGTAGGTATAGGCCAGATGCAGGGTGCCGTCCGGCGCCTCAATCAGCCAGGGATAGGACATTTCCTTGTTGCGCCCGTCGATTGAATCATTCGAGGTGCAGGTGCCTGGCCCGTCCTCGACCAGCAGGCGGACGGGGAAGGTCTTGCCGCCGTCCGCCGACAGGCAGACGGCCACGGGCGCGCGCGGCACGCTCCAGATCGGCGCGCAGCCGCCCTCGGGATCGGCATCGGGGCGGGTATCGGCGCCGTCCAGCTCATCGTAAAGCGAGGCGCGGCGGTCGGTTGACATGGCGGCATTGACCGGATTGCCGATCATGGCGATGCGGCCATCGCGCAGGCGGATCGTGGCAATCGAGGAATTGTTGTTGGGCACATCGGTGGCCACAGGTGCCGCCCATGTGTGTCCGCCGTCCAGACTGTCCGAGCGATGGACGAAATCCGACTGCCGCCGCCGGTAGAAGGCCGCCATCCGGCCCCGATCCAGCGCGACCGGGCTCATATGCACCGAGCCGGTTGACGCGGGCACATCCTCCAGCACCCAGGTGGCGCCCCGGTCATGCGAAACGCCGACATTCGCGGTGTCGTGGCTGCCGTTCCAGCGCTGGCCGGAGCGCTGCACGCAACGGAAGATCGGCAGGAGCCATGCGCCATCCTCGCGCACCACCAGGGGCGCGCGCACGAAACAGCCTCGCGGCAGGTCGAGGAAGCGGCCCTCGCCTGCGGTCAGGGTCAGGCCGTCGCGACTCAAGGGCGCCATGCGGATCCGGCATTCATCCTGATTGCCCGAGGGCTGCGAGGTATGGAAGAGCCAGAGCCCGCCCCCGGGTGGCGCGAAGATCACCGGGTTCTGTTCGGAATGCAGCGGATCGTGGCTGAGAACCTGCGCGGGGCCCCAGGAGGCGGCGCCGGGCAACAGCACCGAGCCATGGATCGAGATGTCGGACTTGCCTTCCAGCGTGCCGCCGAACCAGGCGCAGATCAGTGCGCCATCCGCCGCAAGCGACAGGAATGCCTCGTGGTTCTGGATCATGGGAGAGGGCAGGAATGCCTCGTCCCGGCCCGGTGCGACCTTCGCAAGACCCCCGGTCATCCGGGCGGCAATCTCCTCCGGCCTCATGCGTTCCTCCCGCTGCAGACACATCCCGAAGATCGGCAGATTTAATAAGTTGTCAAGTTGAATGATGTTGTTTTTCATGGCTTGACTGCAAATGATCAAAATATATATATTATTATCAATATGATAAATGACATTGATGCATCTTGTTGTTCTGAAGCTGATAAGTTTGTTGACAAACTTTGTGGTCCATAACATGGTTCCCCTCATCCGTCGGTCGGGGAGCGCCGCGGAATCGGAGGGGGCATGACCCGGACGGGCAATTCTGCAGGAGGCGCCGCGCTTGCGGTCGGCTTTGCCGCCATGGGCGCGGCATTGTCGGCGGTGGATGCGGCCATCGTGCGCGCCCTGGATGGCGGCGTCCATCCCCTGACCATCACTTTCAGCCGGGCCGTGTTCGGCGCGCTGGCCGTGGCGCCCGTCGCGCTTTTGCGCACCGATCTGATGAAGACCGCCTATCCGCTGCGCCAGCATATCCTGCGCGCCGGGCTGAAGCTGGTGGCGCTGGCCTGTTTCTTCGCCGCCTTCGCGCGGGGCCCGCTGACCGATGTGACGGCCATCGCCTTCACCTCGCCGATCTTCGTGGTGATCGGCGCCGCCCTGATGTTGGGCGAGCGCCTGGGGCCCCTGAAGCTTCTGGCGCTGGCGGTGGGCTTTGTCGGCACGATGCTGGTCGTCAGCCCGGCCGGGGCGGGGGTCACCCTGGCCATGGGGTTCGCGCTGACCGGCGCGGTGGTGCAGGCCGTGATCCAGTTAATGCTGAAAAGCATGTCCTCGGGCGACAGGACGATCACGCTGGTCCTGTGGAACCTGTTCCTGACCGTGCCGATGGCGCTGGTCCTGGCGCTGCCGTTTCTGAGCTGGCCCTCGGGTTGGCAGATGGGGCTGCTGGCGGTGCAGGGCGTGCTGGGCGCGCTTTGCATGGGGCTGATGACCCATGCCTTCAGCCTGGCCGATGCCTCGATCGTCGCGCCTGTGGATTTCCTGCGGCTGCCGCTGGTGGCCGCGCTGGGCTGGCTGCTGTTCGGAGAGATCGCCAATCCGGCCACCTGGGTGGGGGGCGCGCTGATCTGTGCCGCCGCCCTGATCGCTTCGCGGGCCTCTCGGCGCGCAAGAGACTGAACCAACCGCTTCACACTCGCCAAGGGAGGAGAGACATGCTGAAGACTTCAACGATCATCGGGGGGATCTGGGGGGCACTTGCCGCCTCGGCCCTGCTGACCCCGGCAATGGCCCAGGATACCGGCGTCAGGATCGTCCTCAACGAAGAGGTCGACCTGCTGGAACCCTGCATGTCCACCCGCTCGAACATCGGGCGCGTGATCATCGGCAATATCAATGAATCCCTGGTCAAGCTGGATGTGCGCGGCGGCTCGGGCCTGCAGCCGCAACTGGCCGAGAGCTGGGAGCAGACCGCTGACGGCGCCTGGCGGTTCAAGCTGCGCCCGGGCGTGACCTTCTCGGACGGCACGACCTTTGACGCCAAGGATGTGAAACATTCGTTCGACCGGGCGATGAACCCGGCCATCACCTGCGAGACGCCGCGCTATTTCGGCGGCATGACGCTGACCGCCGAGGTGATCGACGATCTGACGATCGAGTTCAAGGCTGATCCGGTGCAGCCGATCCTGCCACTGCTGCTGACGCTGGTTTCCATCGTGCCCGAGGAAACCCCCGTCGAGTTCATCCGCAACCCCATCGGCACCGGCCCCTACGCGCTGACCGACTGGACGCCGGGCCAGCAGATCGTGCTGACCGAGCGCGCCGATTACTGGGGCGAAAAGCCGGTCGTCACCCAGGCGACCTATCTCTTCCGTCCCGATCCCGCCGTGCGCGCCGCCATGGTCGCCACCGGCGAGGCGGATATCGCCCCCTCGATCGCCGCGCTGGACGCTACCAACCCGGCCACCGACTTCTCGTATCTCGACAGCGAGACGGTCTATGCCCGCCTTGACCACTCGGTCGCGCCGCTGGACGACATCCGCGTGCGCAAGGCGCTGAACCTGGCGGTGGAGCGTTCGGCCTTCATCGGCACGCTGCTGCCCGAGGGCGCCCTGCTGGCCACGGCCGTCTATCCGCCGCCCACCCTGGGCTGGGATGAGAATGTCGAGGTCTGGGACTTCGACCCCGACGAAGCGAGGAGGCTTCTGGATGAGGCCCGGGCCGATGGGGTCGCCGTCGACACCCCGATCAGCCTGATCGGCCGCACCGCCAACTTCCCGAACAATGTCGAGATCCTGGAAGCCATCCAGCAGATGCTGCAGGAGGTGGGCTTCACCGTCGCGGTGCAGTTCTACGAAGTGGCCGAGTTCGAGCAGCTTTACTCGAAGCCCTATCCCGAAGGCCGGGGCCCGATGATGGTTGTCGCCATGCATGACAATTCGCGCGGCGACCCCTCGTTCTCGATGTATTTCAAATACGCCTCGGATGGCCGCCAGTCGGGCATTGCTGACCCCAAGGTCGATGACCTGATCACCCGCGCCCAGGCGGCGACCGGAGACGAGCGTGTCGCCCTGTGGAAAGAGCTTCAGGCCTATCTGCACAATGATGTGGTGGCCGATCTTCTGCTGTTCCACATGGTCGGCTTCAGCCGCGTCAGCGAGCGTCTTGACTGGACCCCGACCATGGCGACCAATTCGCAACTGCCGCTCTCGGACATCCAGTTCAAATAAGCAGCCGGTCTGATCCCTTCGGGTGCGCGGGACTGTCCCGCGCGCCCGCCGCCCCCTTCCCGGAGCGCCCAATGTGGACTTTCATCCGTCAAAGGTCGATTGCCAGCCTGATTTCGCTGGTTGGCCTGGTCGTCGCGGTCTTCTTCCTGTCCCGTCTGACGGGCGACCCGGCTGCCCTGTATCTGCCGTCCGAGGCATCCGAGGAAATGCGCCAGCAATTCCGAGAGGTTCACGGGCTGAATGATCCCGTGCTGGTACAGTTCGGGCGCTATGTCTGGGATCTTCTGCATCTGGATTTCGGCGATTCGATCCGCAAGGCCCGACCCGCCTTCGACGTGGTGGCCGAGGCCTTTGTCTGGACGCTGCAACTGGCCCTGATCACCATGGTGCTGGTCACGGTGGCGGCCATCGTCGTCGGCTCGCTGGCGGCGTTCCGCGCGGGCGGGTTCTTTGACCGGGTGGCCTCGCTGACCTCGCTGATCGGGGCCTCGGCGCCGGATTTCTGGGTGGCCATCGTGGCCATCGTGGTCTTTTCGGTAGGCCTTGGCTGGCTGCCGACCTCGGGCACGGGCACGGTCTGGCATTGGGTGATGCCGGTCGCCGTGCTGTTCATCCGCCCCTTTGGCCTGATCGTGCAGGTGGTGCGCGGATCCATGCTGACCGCGCTGTCTTCGGCCTATGTGAAGACCGCCCGCGCCAAGGGTGTCAAGTCGCGCCCGATCATCTTCGTCCATGCGCTGCGCAACGCCATGCTGCCGGTCATCACCGTCATCGGCGACCAGGCGGCGGCCCTGCTGAACGGCGCCGTGGTGATCGAGTTCATCTTTGGCTTTCCCGGTGTCGGCAAGCTGATGATCGACGCCATCCTGCAACGCGATTTCAACGTGGTTCTGGCGGCGATCATGATCACCGCTCTCGCCATCTTCATCATGAACCTGCTGATCGACCTGGCCTATGCCGCGCTTGATCCGCGGATCCGGCATTAGGGGGCGCGGACAATGGCCCATATCGACACAATGCCCGACGAGCCGGGTTTCCTGCGCCGCATGGGGCGGATGCTTCTTGCCGACAAATTCGCCCTTGTGGCGGTGATCTTCCTGACCGTGGTTATCGTGCTGGCGCTGATCGGCCCCGCCTGGCTGAACGATCTGGCGCAAAAGCAGAACCTGCGCGGCCGCAACGCCCCGCCGTTCGAGTGGGAGCGCGGATGGGTCTGGGCGCTGGGCTCCGATGCGCTTGGCAGGCCCCTTCTGGCGCGCATCATCGTCGCCACCCAGAACACCATGGCGGTGGCGGCGGGGGCTGTGGTCTTCTCGGCCATGATCGGCACCACTCTTGGCCTGTTCGCGGGCTATGCGGGCAAGCGCACCGGGCAGGTCATCATGCGGCTGGCCGATGTGATCATGTCCTTCCCGTCGCTCTTGCTGGCGGTGATCGTGCTCTACATCCTGGGCCCTTCGATCCTGAATCTGGTCATCGTGCTGGCGATCACCCGGATCCCGGTTTACCTGCGCACCACGCGCGCCGAGGTGCTCGAGATTCGTGAACGCATGTTCGTTCAGGCCGCGCAGGTGATGGGCGCCAGCCCCCGGCGGATCATGTTCCGCCATATCCTGCCGGTGGTGCTGCCTACGCTGATGACCATCGCCACGCTGGATTTCGCCTTCGTAATGCTGGCCGAAAGCAGTCTGTCCTTCCTGGGCATCGGCATCCAGCCGCCCGAGATCACCTGGGGCCTGATGATTTCGCAGGGGCGGCAATATCTGACCACGGCCTGGTGGCTGTCGTTCTGGCCGGGCCTGGCCATCATCCTGACCACGCTGTCCTTGACGCTGGTGTCGGGCTGGATGCGGATCGCGCTGGATCCGGTGCAGCGCTGGCGTCTGGAAATGAGGGGGCGCAAGAATGGCTGATCCGTTGCTTGAGGTGAAGAACCTCTCGGTCGAGTTCCACACCGCCGCCGGCACCGTTCATGCCGTGCGCGATGTCAGCTTCAGCCTGAACCGGGGAGAGACCCTGGCCATTCTGGGTGAAAGCGGCTCGGGGAAATCGGTCTCGTCCTCGGCGATCATGGATCTGATCGATATGCCGCCGGGTCGGATCACCTCCGGGCAGATCCTGTTCGAAGGGCGCGACCTGCTGAGCCTGACCAAGGCGCAGCGGCGCGAGGTCAACGGCAAACGCATCGCCATGATCTTCCAAGATCCGCTGTCGCATCTGAACCCGGTCTATACCGTGGGCTGGCAGATCGAAGAGACCATGACTGCCCATGGCACCCCGAAACCCGAGGCCCGCGCCGAGGCGCTGCGTCTCTTGTCGCGGGTGGGCATCCCCGAGCCCGAGGCGGCGCTGAGGAAGTACCCGCACCAGTTTTCCGGCGGGCAGCGCCAGCGGCTGATGATCGCCATGGCGCTGGCGCTGCGCCCGGTGCTGCTGATCGCCGATGAACCCACTACCGCGCTGGACGTGACGGTCCAGGCCGAGGTTCTGGCCCTGCTGGAAGAGTTGCAGCAGGAAACCGGCATGGGCATCCTGATCATCACCCATGATCTCGGCGTCGTGGCCGAGATCGCCGACCGGGTGGTGGTCATGAATGCGGGTGAGATCGTCGAGACCGGCGGGACCCTGCAGGTCTATCGCAACCCCGCCCATCCCTATACGAAGAAGCTGATCGGCGCCGCGCCCGGCAAGGGCGAGATGCATGACCCCCTGCCCGCCGCGACGCCCGTCCTGTCAGTGCGCGGCGCGCGCAAGGTCTATGGCGAGTTCACCGCCGTGCATGAGGTCTCGTTCGATCTGATGCCGGGGGAGACGCTCGCCATCGTCGGGGAATCCGGCTCGGGCAAGTCGACCGTGGCCAAGATGCTTCTGCGGCTGGAAGAACCCTCCGGCGGGCAGGCGCTGTGGAAGGGCCGCGACCTCTTTGCCATGTCTGCCGCAGATCTTTTTGCCCTGCGCCGCGATTTGCAGATGGTGTTTCAGGATCCGACGCAATCCCTGAACCCGCGCATGACGGTCTGGCAACTGATCACCGAGGCCTGGATCATCCATCCCGGCATCCTGCCGCGCGACAGGTGGAAGGCCCGCGTGGCTGAGCTGCTGACCCAGGTCGGGCTGAAACCCCAGATGGCCAGCCGCTATCCGCACCAGTTTTCCGGCGGGCAGCGCCAGCGGATCGCCATCGCGCGCGCCCTGGCGCTGGAGCCGGAGTTGATCATCTGCGACGAGGCGGTTTCGGCGCTGGACGTGTCGGTCCAGGCGCAGGTGATCGCGCTGCTGGACGATCTGCGCAAACGGCTGGGGATCAGCTTCGTCTTCATCGCCCATGATCTGCCGGTGGTGCGCGATTTCGCCGATCATGTGATGGTGATGCAGAAGGGTCGCGTCGTCGAGATGGGCACCGTGCGCCAGATCTTCGACAGCCCCCGCCAGCCTTATACCCGGGCGCTCCTGGCCGCCGGTCTCGACCCCGACCCCGAGGTGCAGCACCAGCGCCGCGAGGCCAGGTCGCTATCTGCTTGATCCCACGGTTTGTCGGTGCGCCTTCCTTGGAGTGGAAGGCTGCCGGGACGAATTCGTCCCGGCAGCGCCACGATCAAGCCAGCGCGGCGCCACCGGCCCGAGCCCGCTGGCGAGGGCATGCGTGATTGAGCCTGGCGGTATTCGAACAAGGTGTAAGTGGTGGCTACGGCTTTGCCGTCAAGGGGATCACCGATCCGGCAGATCTCAGGGGCAAGAAGATCACCACGCCCTTCGTCTCGACCGCGTATTACTCGCTGTTGGCCAGGCTGAAGCACTGGGGCATTCCGGCCTCGGAAGTGAACCTGCTGAACCTGCGTCGGCAAGAGATCGCCGCGGCCTGGGAAACCCGGCTTTATCGCTGCGCGTGAGCGCCCGATCGACGCAATCTATCATCGAGAGGCCGCATCACCCATGAGACCATTGAGGGCCGCAATCCGCCCGCCGTTCCGCCCGCCGCCCGGCGCGCAATAGCGGGCTGATCTTCGGCGACCGGCGTGGTGACGGTTCTGGCTCTGGTCGCTCCTTGGTGGGTCGCCTCCACCCGGGAGGACCTCTGCGATTTTCCTGCCGTCGCCCGGCTGGGGCTGGGCCGCCCTCGTCTGCGCCGCGACCAACGGCTACGCCGGTGCCAGCCTGTGGGACCACATCGGCGCCAGCATTGGCCGGGTGCTTTCCGCGCTGTTTTTCACGATGCTGGCCGGAATCCCGGCCGCAGTGCTGATCGTCACGCCGCGCATCGGTCGCGGCATTCTCGACCCGGTGATCGAATTTATCCGCCCGCCGCCGCCGCGCGCCTATCTGCCTTTGATCGTGATCTGGTATGGGATCGGCGAGGTGTCCTAGGTTCTGGTCATCGGCATCGCCGCTTGCCCCGATCGTGATCTCGACCGTTGCCGGGGTGCGCGCCGCCAACGAAAGCCAGATCCGCGCGGCGCGGACATTCGGCGCAACACGCCTTCAGTTGCTGACAGAGATCATGCGTCCCGCTGCGGCTCTGTCGATTCTGACCGGCATTCGTATAGCACTCGGGACGGGCTGGTCCGCCGTCCCCGATCCGCCGCCATCGCCTGTTGGAACCGCTGATCTGGCTGCGCCACCACGGCATCGACCTGGCCCCGCCGCAGGACAGCCAGCCGGTCAGCCGGCTGCGGCGGCTTCTGGAAGCCGATCTCAGCCACCCGTGGCGCATATCAGAGGTCGCGCAGCATTTCGTCATGAGCAAAGCGACATTGCGCCGCTGCCTGGCCGGTTCCGGCCAGGGTTTCGCGAAGATCCTACACAATGCGCGTCTCGAACGCGGGCTGGGCCTGCTTCAGACGTCCGATCCGCCCATCTCCCGCATCGCGCTGGACTGCGGCTTCGGAACGCCGTCGCATTTCAGCGATTCATTAGAAAACGCTTCGGAATACCGCCGAAATCGATCCGATCGCCCGGTGAATGAGCGATTTTCGACAGTCTTTGACCGTTCGCCGAAAGCATGCCCCGCCGGGCGGGTGTATTCCCGGGACTTCCCCGAAGAAGGAAAGGACCGGGATAAGCATTTCATCACTGCTCTTGTCTGCGCCGGAGCCGCGCTGCCGGCGATACCGGCCTCTGCGCAGGATTTCGCACTTACCAGCACGTCGATTGCCGAAGGCGTTCAGCTTTCCGGTAATCAGCTGTCCGCGGGCTTCGGCTGCGAAGGTGGCAACACCTCCCCGCTTGCATGGTCGGGCGCACCCGAAGGTACGAAGAGCTTCGCGGTCACGGCCTAAGACTCGGACGCCCCAACGGGCGCGGGCTGGTGACACTGAGCTGTCGTGAACATTTCCGCGACCGTCACCGAGCTTCCGTCGGGCGCCAGCGGTTCTCTGGGGGGTGGCGCGATCGAACTGGCAAACGACCATGGTGTGGCGGGCTTTGGCGGCGCCTGCCCGCCGCCGGGCGAGGTGCATCGCTACATCTTCCCCGTCCATGCCCTGGCCGTCGAGGCGCTGGACCTGCCCGCAGAGGCGAGCAACGCCCTGGCGGGCGCCAATGCGATCGGCCGGGCCCGGATCAAGGCGGTCCATACACGCTGCCGAACAGGCTGCGGCGCGCCTCCGGGGGCGCCGCAGCCTGTTCGGCAATGGCCGCTTCCGCCCTGCACCGCGACATCATCGGCCGCCCCTTCGCTGCATCGCGTCCAAGCGACAGCTTTCGGGAATGCGGCCTCGCAGCGAAAACTGCGCCTGCCCGTCCGCTTCGCACCGATCCGCTGTCAGCGGTGCGCGAGATAGTCCGCCGATACGTAACCCGAGATACCAAGCCTGTCGGTGAGCGAGACTTTGCACCAGACCTTGCCGTTATTCGTGACGCAGTTCTGGCGGGTGAGGCGCGTTCCGTCGGGCAGGCCGATGATGATGTCGTGGTCGAGGCCGGGACCTTCGCGAAGCTTCAGAAGGTCGTCCGGCCCGACGCCCTTGACCACTGCACCGGAACCGACCGCGCATCCGGTGGCGATCATGAGAGCGAGAAGAGCGGCATAATGAGTTCGCATTGTCTGACCTGAATCGTTTCGCCGTCACTAAGACACTATCACGCCAAATGACAGCAGGCAGGTGCCGGAAACGGATGGAAGGTTGCACAAGGGCGGCCATCGAAGGCCCGTTCCGCCCCGCAGAGTGGCCATTCTGGCCAGGATTCCGCCGCGGTGCCCGTCACGGCAGTTTCGGGGAATGCGTTCACCCAGCATGGGAGTGCGACGGGCGGCTCTGGGCCGAGCCTTTCCAACTCGGGGAGCGGAAGGGCATGACCAACGGCGCCCACCGCTCTCTGCCCACGACATGTTGTTCGGAGCCCATAATCCGCTTCGACCGCGCCGCAGCATGGCCGAGTTGCTTGCAGTCGCAGCAGAAGTCCCGGCCAAAGCACTCACTCGACCACCTTCGGGCGGGCGCCCGCTTCGCATTCTCAATCTGGCCATAGCTTGTGTCCTGCCTGCCTCCGAGAAGCGGGGATTGACTGAGGGTTCATGTCCGGGGCCGTCTTCGCTCATCGGTCTTTCGGGATCGCTAGGCGCAAGCTCCCCGCCCGAGTCACGGTCGCTTTCACCTGCCGCACCGGCGGCCTGGGCCGTTTCCTGAGAAAATCGCTTGGACAAGAACTCCCGAGAAAACAAGTCAACTATTTGAATATTAAAGATTTATTTTCATATGACCCTTGAATGTCTCCACCGAAGTTTTTATAATGATTCCAAGAAAGCCAGCCAGCAGACCTGCCAGCCCGCTATCGATATTTCTGTTATTCGAAAGGAGCCAGCCATGGCCCGTGCCGCCTGCAACGCCTGCGCGTTCTACGAAGATCATGTCGCCAATTCCGCCAGCCAGCTTTCCGACGCTGGCCTTTGCCGTGCCAATCCGCCGGTGACCCAGAAGGACGCCGAGACCCGTGGTTTCTGGCCGGTGGTCCAGAAGACCGACTGGTGCGGCAAGTTCGCGACCGTTTTCGCCGCCGAGTGATCTGACCGGGCCATCCGGCCCGCCCGAGCGGACAGGGGCAGCCCGGGGGCTGCCCTTTTCCTTTTATACTGCCTCGGCGCTTCTCAGCGCAGGGCCAGCACCGGCACCGGGCTGTGGGCTAGCACTTCGGCGGTCTGGCTGCCGAGTAACAGGCGACCGAGCCCGAAGCGCCCATGCGATGACATGCAAATCAGGTTGCAGTCCCGGGCCTTTGCCGCCCCGACGATGGCTTTTGCCGGATACCTGTTCGGAACATGCAGGACTTCGGCCCGCACGCCGATCTTGTCCGGGGCTTCCTTGGCTGTTTTCGGGCTGCCATCCGCCAGTTCCTTCTGGCTTTCCTCAAAGCTTCCGTTCAACTGAATGGGCGCGACCCATGGCTGACGATTCTGGATGAGGTCTGGATTGGCACGCTGGGGAGGGGGGATTGGAGCGGCTTTCTGCCCCTTCGCACCCGGAGGGCAGGGGTTATCCCCAGATGGGCGATGTCCATCTGCTCGGCGTGCCCGAGGCCTATATTCAGGTTGACCGATTGGTCCGGCCCTTCCGCAATGGCGGCTATTCGGCGGCCAGCCCGACGGGAAACCTCAAGGTTCCCACCCCGCCTGATGGCAATGAGGCAACGCTGGCCTGGGTGTCACGGTTCGAGCGGCTGGATCCCGCCGGGGGCCGCCCTGATGCCGGGGCAGTGCCCCATGTGATGTCTCTTGGCCGCTTCGCCTCAATGGCCGAGCGTCGCCGGTGGTTTGCCAGCCATATCCTTCGTGCCGCTTCGTGGCGCGGGGTTAGTCCAGCAACGGCAACTGAATCCGCAGCCCGGGCATGAACGCCCGGACCGTTCGAGAGACGGTGTTGCCGATGTCCTCTGGAATATCAGTCGCATAGACATACTTGCGGATCGCCAGATAGAACACCGCGCCATGTAGCCCCCAGAACAGCTCCTCCTCCGCCTCGGAGGGCAGCCGCGGCACGAGGCCCAGGTCGTGGCGCATCTCGGCCACCGCAGGGCGGATGATGCGGCTGCGGATGATCGCAAGATAGCGCTCGGGAAGGCCGTAGGACTTCAAGCCGGAAGAGATGAAGATCCGCACCCATTCGTATTCGAACACGCAATCGGCATATTCGCGGTAGAAACGGATCAGCCGCTCTTCGAGCGTCAGGCTCCGGTCGGCGATCAGCTCTTCCCAACTGCTGCGCCAGCGGCGGGTGTAGACATGTTCGTAGACCCGCTCGATCAGCGCTTCCTTGTTGTCGAAATGCCGGTAGATCACCGCATGCGATACGCCCAGCCGCTTGGCCAGTTCGCGGGTCTGCCCCTCGAAACCGCATTCGGCGAAAAAGCGCACCGCCTCTTCCAGGATCTGCCTGCCGCGGTCCTCCCAGCGCATGTTCTTGCGCCGGGGCGGGGAAGACATCTGCTCGTTCACATCGCACCTCAAATCACTCAGGCGCAGAATATCGGCACAACAAGAAGTAACCAAGCGGTCATTTTTATGGCTTGCGCGGAATCGTCGCAGATCCCAACTTGTAACCAAGCGGTCACAAGTTGGGAGAGGAGCCCGGATTCCCCCCCTCTGAAGTGGTCCGGCCACATGGATATGCTTATCCCGTTTTCAGGAGGACCAGATGATGGCTGGCAAGCGAGAGAAGTCCGAAGATATCGTGCTGAAGCCGCGGCAAGTTGAAGTGCCGCAGGGACAGGGCAAGTCGGTTTCTGATGCTGTGCGTCAGATCGGCGTGACGGTGCGGACCCACTATCGATGGCGCAAGGAATACGGCGGCATGAACCGCGATCATCTCAAGCGGCTGAAGGAGCTTGAAACGGAGAACCAGCGGCTCAGGCGTGCCGTTTCGGATCTGACCCTGGACAAGATGATTTTGACGGAAGCTGCCCCGGGGAAACTTCTGAGCCCTTCTCGCCGCCGCCAGTGCATCGACCATGTGCGGCAGACCCTGCGGATTTCCGAGCGTCGGGCCTGTCGCACGCTGGGCCAGCATCGATCCACGCAACGCAAAGTACCCCGCGGCCTGGCCGACGAAGAGCGGCTGACCGAGGGCATCATCGAGCTGGCGCGGGAGTTCGGGCGCTATGGCTACCGCATGATCACTGGCATGCTCAACAACAGCGGCTGGCATGTGAACCATAAGCGGGTCGAACGGATCTGGCGACGCGAAGGGCTGAAAGTGCCGCACAAGCAAGCAAAGAAGGGGCGGCTTTGGCTGAACGATGGCTCGTGCGTGCGACTGAGGCCGGAGCGCCCCAATCACGTCTGGTCCTATGATTTCGTCCAAGACCGGACGCAGGATGGGCGGATTTTCCGCACGCTCAACATCATCGACGAGTTCACAAAGGAGGCGCTGGTGATCCGCGTCAAACGCAAGCTCAACTCGACCGACGTTGTCGACGCCCTGACCGATCTGTTCATCCTGCGCGGCCCGCCCGAGTTCATAAGGTCCGACAATGGCGCCGAATTCATTGCCAAAAAGGTGCAGGCATGGATCGAGGCGGTGGGTGCCAAAACCGCATTCATTGCGCCAGGATCACCGTGGGAGAACGGCTACTGCGAGAGTTTCAACGCCCGGTTCCGGGACGAAATGCTCAACGGCGAAGTCTTCCACACCCTGCGCGAGGCACAGATCCTGATCGAAAGGTGGCGACGGCACTACAATACCGTCAGGCCGCACAGCGCTCTGAATTACAGGCCACCAGCCCCAGAGACCTTCGTGAAAATGGACCAGAGACCGACAATGCTCTAACATTCAAACCCGAACAATCAGTGGGGGCACTCCAGGTCCCGCATCGACATGGCTGATCCGCGGGATTTCCAGGAGGTCTATGGCAAGCTCTACGACTTTGCCGCCGATTACGGCTTCGAGAGGACCGCGAGTGCTATCACGTCCATCTGACCACCGGCACCCATGTGGCGCATATCTGCTGGTTCCCGCTGAGCGAGAGTTGCCATGTGCTCGCCTGCCTGGTGCAGACCGGCCCGCCGCGCGAGGGAAGCGCAGCCAAAGGCACGCTGGATGTGATCGACCTCGATCTTGCCCGCTACAACGCCCTGCAGCGCCGGCTCGAGGCGGCGGCACGCGAACATTCGGCCTTGCTGCTTGGCGAGGTGGGAGACCGCCAGCCCAACGATGCAGACACTGGTCGAGCGGCGCCACCGCCCCGGACGCATCGAATCCTGCTCCTTGGCGAGCCGGGCACCGGCAAATCCACCCTTGCCGCCCGGATCCACGAGTTGAAGCTGGTGCGCCGTCGGATCAAGGGGCGGTTGGTGCAGGTCAACTGCGCCACTCTGCGCGGCACCCAGGCGCGGACCGCGCTCTTCGGCCAGCGTCGCGCAGCGACCGGAATGCCGGGCAGCGAACGCCCTGGATTCCTGCGTGAGGCCGATGGCGGCGCGCTGTTCCTCGACGGGATCAACGAGCTGAGATACGAAGCACAGACCGCCCTGCGGCAGGTGATCGAAACCGACCGATACTGCCCGGTCGGGTCCGAGGCCGAGGTGACGGCGCGCTTCCACCTGATCGCCAGCGCCTCCGTCGACCCCGGCGCGCTTCTGTACGCGGGCCGGTTGCGCCTCGACCTGCACCCCCGCCTGTCGCGATGGATCCTCCGCCTTCCACCGCTACGCGAGCGCAGGGCAGACATCCGGGCACATCTGCTGGACCTGCTGGACGGCAGCGAACACCAGCCGGGCCGCAAGACCGGCTTCAACGCCGATGCCCTGGCCCGCTATCTGCGTTTTGCCGAGGACCGGGCACCGGCTGGCCCGGCAATCTGCGCGATCTGGAAGCCTCGGCCCATCGCATGGCGGTGCTGGCCGAGCGGGGGCACATCACCCTGTCGATGGTAGAAGCCAAGATTGCAGTTCTTTGCGCGCGGTGGCAGGCTGCCGATGGCGACGCCGCCCTGCGGCAATCGGTGCTGCCTGGCACTGCTCTGGATGAATTCAACCGCGTCCAACTGGCCGCCGTCATCCGCGCCTGCCGGGACTGCCGCGGACCCTCTCGGCCGCCGGACGACGGCTCTTCGCCATCTCGCTCGCGGACAAATCCAGCCAGAACGATGCCGACAGACTGCGCAAACATCTGGCAAGATTCGGCCTCGACTGGGCCACGGTCACAGACAACCACCCCGGCTGACAGGCGGCCACCACCGGCGCGGGCCATCGCGGGCGGGGTGGCCACGAAAGCGCCAAGCCTGCCATATCGCGCGCAGAGCCTGCACGCCACCGGGCGACGAAGGGCCCCCAGGCGGGGCCCGCCGGTCATGCGTCCTGACGCAGCGGCTGGCGGGCGGGCCCCGTCGTCTCGATCCGTTTGCCGGAGACCGTGTCGAAAAGATGCAGCTTCGTCGGCGAGACGCTCAGCCGCATCTCGTCATGCAGGGGCGCGGCGGCATCCAGCGTCAGCACCAGCGGCTGGCCGTCGATATGGCCATGTACCAGACGCTGCGCGCCCAGTTCCTCGACCAGATCGGTGCGGAAGGGCAGCCCGGTCGCCGCCGGGATCAGGTCCTCGGCGCGAATGCCCAGCGTCACCGGGCCGCCCGGCCCGGAAAGCTGGCCCGGCTCCAGCACGGTCGAGCCAAGGCCGATCCGGCCACCCTCGATCCGGGCATCGAGCAGGTTCATCGCGGGCGAGCCGATGAACGAGGCGACGAAGGTCGATGCGGGGTTGTGATAGACCTCCAGCGGTGCGCCCACCTGCTCGATCCGCCCGCCATTCAGCACGACCAGACGGTCGGCGAGCGTCATCGCCTCCAACTGGTCGTGGGTGACGTAAAGCGAGGTGGTGCCAAGGCGTTTTTGCAGCCGACGGATCTCGCCCCGCATCGTCACCCGCAGCTTGGCGTCCAGGTTCGACAGCGGCTCGTCGAAAAGAAACGCCGCGGGCTGGCGCACGACCGCGCGGCCCATGGCGACTCGCTGGCGCTGGCCGCCCGAAAGCGCGCGCGGCTTGCGGTCGAGATAGGGGCCAAGCTCCAGCATCCGCGCCGCCTCGGCCACGCGGGATTCGATCTCGGCTTTCGGCGTACGGCGGTTCTTCAGCCCGTAGGCCATGTTCTCGCGCACGGTCATATGTGGATAGAGCGCGTAATTCTGGAACACCATGGCGATGTCGCGATCCGCCGGGTCGACGCTGTTGACCACGCGCTCACCGATCCTGACCTCGCCGCCGGTGATGTCCTCCAGCCCCGCGACCATGCGCAGAAGCGTGGACTTGCCGCAGCCCGAAGGCCCGACCAGCACGATGAACTCGCCATCGCGGATCTGCAGGCCGATATCGGCCACCGAGGGCGTCGAGGCGCCGGGATAGGTTTTCGACACATCGGTAATCGTGATCGAGGCCATTATTTGTCGCTCTCCGTCAGGCCCTTGATGAACCAGCGCTGGAACACGACCACCACGATCACGGGCGGCAGAAGGGCCAGGACGGCAAGGGCGAAGGCTTCGTTGTAATCGGGGATCTGGCTGCCGATCCACACCTGCAGGATCTGCTTGATCCCGCGCATGAGCGTGAAGAACCGCTCTTCCGTGGTCATCAGCATCGGCCAGAGATACTGGTTCCAGCCATAGACGAACATGATGATGAAGATCGCCGCCATCATGGTCTTCGACAGCGGGATCAGCACGTCCCACAGGAATTTCCACGGGCCTGCGCCGTCGATCCGTGCCGCCTCCAGCAATTCGTCGGGAACGGATTTGAAGAACTGGCGGAAATAGAACGTGCCGGTGGCCGAGGCCAGCAGGGGCACGATCAGCCCCGTATAGCTGTTCAGCAGGCCCAGCGAGGACATGACCTGGTAGGAGGGCATGATCCTGACCTCAAGCGGCAGCAGAAGCGTGGTGAAGATGATCCAGAACAGGAAGGTCGCGAAACGGAAGCGGAAATAGACCAGCGCATAGGCGGCGGCCATGGAAAGCACGATCTTGCCGACCGCGAAACCGATCCCGAGGATCAGCGAATTCATCAGCATCCTCGTGCCGGTCACCTGGCCGGTGAACCCGCCCCTGCGGGTCAGCACCTTTTCATAGGTCTCGATGCCGTTGTCGCCCGGCGTCAGGAACAGGCCGTTCATATGGATATCGACCGCCGAATGGGTCGAGGTCATCACCGCCACCAGCACCGGCACGCACATGAACAGCGTGCCGAGGATCAGGATGAAATGGTCGAAGGGCTTGATGCGGTTCATCGCCTTATCCGTAATGCACGCGGCGTTCCAGCCAGCGGAACTGGATCAGGGTCAGCACCAGAACGATGACCATCAAGATCACCGATTGCGCCGCGGAACCGCCGATGTCATTGCCGCGGAACCCGTCGTTATAGACCTTGTAGACCAGCGTCAGCGGGTTGTTCGCGGGCTTGTCCTTCACCATCACATCGACCACCGCGAAAGTGTCGAACAGGGCATAGGTGATGTTGATGATCAGCAGGAAGAAGGCGGTCGGGGCCAGCAGGGGCAGGATCGCGGTGCGGAACCGGGTGAAGCCGTTGCGGCAATCGATCACCGAGGCCTCGCGCACCGAGGCCGGGATCCCCTGCAGCCCCGAGAGGAAGAAGATGAAATTGTAGGGCACCTGTTTCCACACGGATACGAGGATCATCGCGAAAGCGGTGTCCCAGTAGTTGATGCCGACCTTCATGTCATAGCCGAACCAGGCGGCCATCTGCACGAAGGGCCCGATATGCTGGTCGAACAGCATCATCCCCATCAGCCCCGCCACCGGCGGCGCGATGGCATAGACCGCGATCAGCGCGGTGCGATAGCTGGTGCGGCCCCGGATCACATTGTCGGCCTTGACCGCGAACAAAAGCCCCAGCCCCAGCGAGAAGACCGTCACCAGCAGGGTGAACAGCGCGGTGGACCCCGCGATCCGCTGATATTCGCGCGAGCGCAGCGCATCCTTGTAATTGTCGATGCCGACAAAGGTCGCACCGAAACCGAACGGGTCTTCGATATAGAAGGACGAGGTGATCGCCTGGGCGGACGGCCAGTAGAAGAAGACGAAGATCACCGCGAGTTGCGGCGCAAGGAACAGCCAGGGCAAATACGGCTGATCGAACTGCACGCGCTTTGCGGGCTCGGGTCGCGACCGGGGACGCGACAGCCAGCGCCGGAACGGGCCATCCGGGCTTTCCGGGGATCTTGCGGGATTGGCGGCGTCACTCATCATGAGGGATCCGGAGCGAAAGAAACGGTAAAAGACCGGGCCCGCGAAACGCAGGCCCGGCCGAAGACGGAAGGCGGATCAGCCCGAGGTCTTGGCGAAACGCGCGAGCAGCTCGTTGCCCTCGGCCTCAATGGCCTTGAACGCGTCTTCGACCGTGGTCGTGCCCGAGAAGATCTTGTTGAATTCGCGCTCTTCGACCACGCGGATCTGCGGGTAGAAGCCAAGGCGGTAGCCCTTCGACCATTCGCCCTGCGATTCCAGCAGTTGCAGGATGCCGACTTCGGCGACCGGGTTCGCCTCGTACCAGCCATCGGCTTTCGACTTTTCATAGGCCGCCTTGGTGATGGCGACATAGCCGGTGGCCTGGTGGTAGAAGGCCTGGATCTCGGTCGAGGTCAGGAAGCTGAAGAAATCGGCCGAGCATTTGTTCTGGTCATCGGGCTTTCCAGCCATGGCGAACAGGGCGGCACCGCCGATGAAGGTCGATTTGTTGCCATCGGCCACGGTCTCGTCATAGGGCATGAACGTGGCCGAGAAGGGCATGGTCGCGGTTTGCGACAGCCCGCCGAACGAGCCCGAAGAGCCGATCCACATCGCGACCTTGCCCTCTTCGAAGGGCTTCTGGTTGTCCGACCAGCCCGCGCCGTAGAAGCCGAACAGGCCGTCCTTGTGCCAGGCTTGCAGGCGGGTCCAGAAGGCGATCATCTCGGGCGCGGTGGCGCGCAATTCGGTGCCGTCGAAGCCGTCATAGCCGTTGTTGTTGGTGGCCATCTGGACGTTGTTGCGCGAGTAGTAATTCTCGAACAGTTGCCAGGTCAGTTGCGAAGCGGTCAGCGGGATGTAACCGGCGTCTTTCAGCTTCGGCGCGACTTCCTCGAATTCGGCCCAGGTCTTCGGCGGCTCGACACCGGCCATCTCGAAAGCCTCGGTGTTGAGATACATGATCGGCGCCGAGGAGTTGAACGGCATGCCGATGAACTTGCCCTCGGCATCGGCGTAGAAGTAGCGGATGCCGTCGATGAAGGCGTCGCGGTCGAAGCTGTGGCCGTTCTGGATCAGCAGATCCTCGGCCGGGATGGTCGCGCCCCTGGCGTTGATGATGGTCGCCGCGCCGGCATCGAAGACCTGCAGGATGTTCGGCTGCTCGCCCGAGCGGAAGGCCGCGATCCCCGAGGCCAGCGCCTCTTCATAGGTGCCCTTCGACACGGGCGTGATCGCGCAGGCGCTCTGCGCCGCGTTGAACTTCTCGGCGACCTGGTTGATCACCTGCTCGTTCGCGCCACCCATGCCATGCCACCAGGTGATCTGAACGGGCTGGGCCAGGGCGGCGGTGGAGGTCAGCGCCAGGGCGAGCGTCGCGGTCAGTGTCTTCTTCATGTCCACGTCCTCAGAAAAATGGGATGCACGGATCATTAGGCGGTCTCGGCAACGGAAAATCGGAAGTTTCGTAACATCTGCAAGAATGTCGGCGGCGCGGCGATGCCTCCCGTCACCAAGGGCGCGGATGCTTGGGGGCGCTTTGCCCGCGCCTCAATTCCGCCGCTCGAAGGCGAGGCCCAGGAAGGTGCCGCCGACGATCAGCGCGGCGCCGAGAACCGTCGCAGGGGTCGCGGCCTCGGACAGGATCGCCCAGGACAGGGCGAAGCCGAACAGGGGCTCCGTCCCCATCAGGAAGCTGACGCGGGTCGGGCTGCTGCGGCGAACGGCGGCGTTCTGCACATAGAAGGCGCCGATGGTGCAGAAAAGCGACAGGAACGCCACCGCCCCCCAGAACACCGGCCCGGCCCGGACGATCAGCGACGCGGGGCCGCCTTGCGCCAGCAGCAGGGCCAGGACCAGCAGCGTGACCGTGACCGATTGCACGGCGGTCAGCGCGGCTGATGTCATCGCGCATCCTGCCATCAGCCGTTTGGTCGAGATGACCATGACAGACCGCAGCCCGGCGGCGGCCAGCACCAGCAGATCCCCGGCACCAAGGGCCGTGACGCCCCCCGCCAGGATGCCGACACCCAGGATCGCCGCCATCGCACCCGCGATGACGCCCGCAGGCGGCAGTCGGCCGCGCAGGCCGAAATCCAGAAACGGCGTCAGCACGGTGCAGAGCGAGATGATCAGCGCGGTATTGGTGGCCGAGGACAGGGCGACGCCCCAGGTCTCGGCCAGAAAGATGCAGGTCAGGATCGCACCGAGGATCAGCCCCGCGCCCAGGTCGCGGTGCGATGCCGCGACCAGATCGCGCCGCGCGATGGCGGTCATGACCAGCGCGGTGATCGCGAACCGGTAGAAGATCAGCAGCAGCACCGGCGCATGGGCCAGCACGCCCTTGGCGACCGGATAGCTGGCGCCCCAGACCACCGCGACGCCCAGCACTGCAAGATCGGCCCAGAGCAAAGCCCGGCCGGGCGAGGGGGTAACGGGGGACGGGGACATGGGAAACCTCGGGGCTGATGGCATCATCAGCGAGCTAGAGGATCCTGCCCTGTGCGGGATAGAACGAAAGTGCGGTCCTCAGCCCCGCGTATAGGCGGCGGGGGTGGTGCCGGTGATCGCCGCGAAATGGCGGCCCATATGGCTTTGATCGGCAAAGCCGGTCTCGGCCGCCGCCGCCGCGGGCGCCACGCCCTGGCCTAGCAGCACCTTCACCTGGGCGATGCGGCGCTGCAGGTGCCAGGCATGCGGCGGCAGGCCGGTCGCACGGCGAAAAGCGTCGATGGTCTGACGACGGCCCAGGCCGGTGATCCGGCAGAGGTCTTCCAGCGACACATCCTCGGCAAGATGCGCGCCGAGGAATTCCATCGCATCGGCGATCCGGCCCTGCGGCGCGGGGATGGAGGGCACGACCCGCCCGCTCAGATCGGAGAGCAGCAGCCCTAGAAGCCCATCCAGCGCCGTATCGCGGGCCAGTGCCTGCGGCGCCTCATGCAGGGCGCGGTGCAGATCGATGACTCGCCGGGCCAGATCGGGCCGGGCATGGAAGGCGGCGGGGAAATCCAGCGTGCCGGAAACTTCGCGCCCAAGCATGTCCGACAACAGCTCCCGCATCGCGGCCTCCGGCAGATAAATCATCCGCTGCCGCCAACCCTGCGCGCCGCCCGCGCCGCCATGATGCACGTCGCCGGGCCGCATGGTGACCACCGATCCCGCGGGAACCGCGTTCCTCTCCCCCCGGCACCACACGGCATGCACCCCGCCGTCGATGACGCCGATCAGGTATTCGTCATGGGCATGAGGCTTGAAGTTCTGGCGCAGATAGCGGGCCTCCAGCGTCTCGATGGCAAGGACTCCGGGCAGGCGCCGCAGCACCGCCCGGTCGGTCTTGGCCTCGATGGCATCTACTTCCCGCACGCGACGCTCCTTGCGACCTGTCGCGGCCATCATAGAGCGGTCAGCGCGGGGGGCAAAGGGTGGCAGGCGGGGGCAGCCCATGCCGATAAGTCGGTGCAATACGGGCGAGCCCGAATTTCATCAGGCGGTGCATGAGATGCTCGAAAGCCTTGGGCGCGTCGTCACCAAGCATCCCGATTATCTTGAACAGGCCTTGATCGAGCGGATGCGCCCGCCTGAAGGGCAAGCGCGCATATTGCGTGGCCTCGGACAGGGGATCGGTCTGGGACGTGGCCATGACGTCCGCCACGCAGAACGAGATCTCAGGCAAGGATGCGGCGCAGTTGGTCAAGAACGGCCTTGTGGCGCTTGGGGAAGGGGCGAACATGCCCTCGCCCCCCGAGGTGATCAAGATCTTCCAGGATGCGGGCGTGCTGTTCGCACCCGGCAAGGCCGCGAATGTCGGCGGTCGCGACCTCGGCGCAGGAGATGCAGCAAAACGCCAGCCGCGACAGTTGGACTTCCGAGCAGACCGAGGCACGGCTTGCCACGATAATGCGCGGGATTCACGACACCTGCTTCGAGACCGCCGAAGAATATGGCGCCCCCGGCGACCATGTCCTTGGCGCGAACATTGCAGGTTTCGTGCGGGTGGCCGAAGCCATGCGCATGATGGGAATCATCTGACCAAAGGACGGCGAAAGGCGCAAGCGCGCGCCTCGCTTGCCATATCCGCGCGGGCCGAGGCGTTCTGCATTTCCGGTGTGGCCGAACGGCGCCATGACGATGACCGGCATCAACGCCGCTCTTGGGGGTCAATCGGTGTCGAATGCTGCTTCAAAGAATGGCGCTCTGGCTCCGATAACGGGGTCAGGAGGTTGCCCTGGGCGTGGGTCGACCCGAAGCAGCCCCGATGTCCCAAAACAGTCCCGTCATCCCGATCAGCGCCTGACGCGCCAGCGAGGCCAAAGCATGTTCATCCGGGGCATGCTGGTTGCACCCGGCATAGCTGTGCGGCACCCAGATCGTCGGCAGGCCGAGAATGTCGGCAAAACAGTCGTTGGGGATCGAGCCGCCCAGGTTCGGCAGGATATGCGGGGAAAGGCCCGTGCTTTCTGTCAAGGACTGCGCCGCGAAATGCACCCAAGGGTGATCGGGATCCAGCCGCGTCGCCGGGAAGGAGCCGAGATCGTGCGGGGTGATCACCACATCGGCAAATCCCGCGCGGTCCAGATGGCGGCGCAGCGCGGGCAGGATATCGTCCGGATCGGTGCCCACGACATAGCGCAACTGGCAGGTTGCCCGCGCCGCGCCGGAAATGGCGTTCACCGGCGCCTCGGGGCGGCCCGATTTCATCGCCAGCACCGCGAAACTGTTCCAGCCGAACACCCGTTCGGTCTGGGTCAGATCGGCCTCGCCCCAATCGGGGTCGAGCGCGAACCCGGCCTCGGGCGGCGGCAGCAGCGCCAGCACCTCGCGGACGCGCGGGGTCAGGCTGCGGGGCCGCCATTCCGGCACAAGGATCTGGCCACGCGCGTCGGTGATCGCGGCAATGGCATGGCACAGGATGATCGCAGGGTCCGCCAGCAGGCCGCCGAAATTGCCCGAATGATGCGCCCCGTCGCGCAGGTGCAGCGACAGATCGAACAGGCATCCCCCGCGCGATCCGGTAAAGATCGTGGCGCGATCCGGGGCCAGACGCGGCCCGTCCGATGCGATCAAGACATCCGCCCGCAGTTCCCCGGCATGGAGGCGGCAGAATTCCTGCAAGCCCGGCGATCCCGCCTCCTCGCCCATCTCGATCAGCAGATGCACGTTGAAACCCAGATGCCCGCGCGCCGCGATAACCTGCGCCAGCGCGCGGATATTGACCAGGTGCTGCACCTTGTTGTCGGCGCTGCCTCGCCCGTAAAGACGATCCCCCTCCTGCACCAGCCGGAACGGATGCAGACCTTCACGCCAACCGTCGGCCTGGGCATGGGTCACATCGCCATGGCCATAGATCAGCACCGTCGTCAGCGCGGCATCCTCGATCCGGCTGGCGGTCAGGATCGGCGGCGCGCCGGACACCGGATTGTCATGCCGCCGGGTCGTGAACCCCAGCGCGGTGACCATGGGCGTCAGAACCTCGGCAATATAGGCCTCAAGCTCGGGGGCCGCCTCGGGGCGCTGGCTTTCGGTGGGGCGGGCGACCAGCCTGGCCAGCTCGGCGACAAAGGCGCCGCTGTCGAAATGCGCGGCGGCGCGGGCAAGGGCCGCATCGCGGACGGCGGGGTCGGGGGTCTCGGTCATGGTTCCTCGGCTGCATCGCCCCAGGGCGAAAGGGTCTCGGCCGCGCCCCGGTTCAGGCCGCCCTGACGGGTGACGCCCGCCGGGCAGGCGAAGGCATAGGGGAAGGGCTGCCGCCGCGCCAGCGAAACCGGTGCAACGCGGGCGAGGGCCGCGACGACCCCGGGCGCAAGCCGGTGATCGGCGGTGATCTCCGGCCCGCCCGAAACATCAATGCGTGGATGGGCGATGGCCTCGGCCAAGGGCAGGTCGCCATCCACCCAGAAGGCCGCGATCTGGCCGACCGCAGGCATGATCTTGCGCCCGCCCGAGGCGCCAAGCGCGATCTGCCGATCCCCGGCCTGCCCCAAGAGCGGGCAGATGTTCATCAGGCATGCCTTGCCCGCGGCGAGCGAATTGGCCCGGCCCGGAACCGGATCGAACCACATCAACCCGTTGTTGACCAGCATGCCCGTAGCGGGCGACACCACCCGCGCCCCGAACGACGACAACAGCTTCTGTGTCCAAGACACCATGTTGCCTTGCGCGTCCACAACCGAGAAATGCGTGGTGCAGGCGGGGCTTGCCGGGCTTTCCCCCTGCCCTCCCATATCGTCGTCATCCGACAGCCGCCGGGCATAGGCCTGGCGCAGGCCGGTGGCGATGCCCGCCCAGGCTTCGGGCGACAAACCCGGCGGGACGGATTGCCAGTCGCGCATCGCCTCGGCCAGCGCAGGCCCGGCGGAACGTTCGGGCAGCACCCAGAACCTCGCCTGCCCACGCCAGTCGATCGCCAGAGGCTCCATCCAGTCGGCGCGATACTCTGCCAGATCGGCGCGGGTCAGATAGCCGCCGCCCGCGGCCGCCTCGGCCGCAAGCGCCACCGCGATGTCACCGCGGTAAAAGGCATCCGCCCCGCCCTGGGCGATCTGTTCCAGCGTATCGGCCAGCGCCCCCTGGTCCAGGCGCAGCGCGGCCAGATTGCTCCACCCCGCAACCCTGGGCCAAAGGCCTCCCGAGTCATCGCGGTCAAGAAATTGTGCCGCCGCCTGCGCGTCAAGCGCCAGATCCCGCGCGGCCGAGGCGATCATCAACCCGGCATACCAGTCCAGCGCCAGGCCCTGCCGCGCGAGGCGGATCGCCGGGTCCAGCAGGTCGCGCCACGGCAGGCGGCCATGGCGAGCATGCGCCTCTGCCGCGCCCGCAACCATGCCGGGAACCGCCACCGCGGACCAGCCGCGGATATTGCGATCCTCCACCACCGGTGCCCAGGCGAACAGATCGGATTCCGCCGCGACGCCCCCCGGAAGCAGCGGATAGTGGCCGGTATCGAGGCTGGCCGAGGCGCGCATCCCGAAATGCAGCGCCTGCGGCCGCGCGCCCGCACTCCAGACCAGCATGCCGCCGCCGCCGCCGGGACCCGACATCCAGGGCTCGACCACCCCCAAGGCAAAGGCGGTGGCCACGGCGGCATCGACCGCATGCCCTCCCGCCGCCAGCACTTCCGCCCCCGCCTGCGCGGCCAGCACCTGCTGCGCCGCCACCACCCCGTGCGGCGTCGGGCCGACACCCGACTTCGTCACCGACTGGCTGGGGGCAATCTGTCCGGTCCGGTCGGTGACGGGATGGCTCATGCCATCGCCACCGGCGGCAGGCTGGCGATATCGGGCACCTGCCAGTGCTTGCCGGGCTGGGCGTCCAGCAGCATGCGGGTATAGGGGTGCGCTGGCGCGTCGAACACCCGGGCAATGGGGCCATCCTCGACCACCTCGCCTTTCTGCATCACGATCACATTGTCACAGATCTGCGCCGCCACCCGCAGGTCATGGGTGATGAACAGCACCGTCAGCCCCATCTCGTCGCGGATCTCGCGCAAGAGCCGCAACACCTCTTTCTGGACCGAGACATCCAGCGCCGACACCGCCTCGTCGGCGATCAGAACCCTGGGCCGCACCATCAGCGCCCGCGCGATGCATATCCGCTGGCGCTGCCCGCCCGAGAACTGCGCCGGATAGCGGTTCAGCGCATCGGGCGACAGCCGCACGATCTCCATCAGATCGCGCGCCCGCGCCATCGCCTGGGCGCGGTCCTCACCGAAGTTCACCGGCCCCTCTACCAGTTGATCGCCGATGGTGCGGCGCGGGTTCAGGCTGGCATAGGGGTCCTGGAATACGATCTGGATGTCCTTGCGGTGCGGCAGCAGCGCCCGCCGCGACATCAGCGCGAAATCCTGCGCGCCGATCCGGATGGTGCCGCTGTCGGGATCCTCAAGCCGGATCAGGCATTTGACCAACGTCGATTTGCCCGAGCCGCTCTCTCCGACGATACCCAATGTCTCACCCTGCCGCACCCGAAACGAGATGTCGCGGCAGGCATGAACCAGGCGCGGGCGGCCGAACAGGCCGCCTTTGCCGCCGTAGGTCTTGTTGAGGCCCGCCACCTCCAGCACCACGGGGCGGTCGTGCAGATCGGCGCCCGCCTCGTTTCTGCGGCGGGGCACGGCGTCGATCAACTGCCGGGTATAGGGGTGGCGGGGGCGGTTCAGCACCTCGTCAGCCGTGCCTTCTTCGACCACGCGTCCCTTTTGCATGACCACCACCCGGTCGGCGATTTCGGCCACCACGTCGAAATCATGCGTCACGAACATGATGCCGGCGGCGTGCTTTTCGCGCAGTTCTTTCAGCAGATGCAGGATCTGCGCCTGGGTCGACAGATCCAGCGCCGTGGTCGGCTCGTCGGCGATCAGCAATGACGGCTCCAGCGCCAGAGCGATGGCGATCACGATCCGCTGCCGCTGTCCGCCCGAAAGCTGATGCGGGTATGAGGCATATATCCGTTCCGGGTCGGGCAGGCGCACCTCCTCCAGCAGGCTTATCACCCGCGCCCGCCGCTCTGCCGCGGGCAGGCCGGAATGCTGGACGAAGACCTCTTCGATCTGATTGCCGACGGTGTAACAGGGGTTCAGGGCCGACATCGGCTCCTGAAAGATCATCGCCATGCTTTTGCCGCGCAGCGCCGCATGTTCGCGGGACGAGAGTTTCAGCACATCGCGCCCCTCGAACAGGATCTCGCCCGACGAGGGCTTCAGCGCGCGCGGCAGCAATCCCATGGTGGCGAAAGAGGTGATCGACTTGCCCGAACCGCTTTCGCCGACGATGCAGACGATTTCGCGCGGCGCGATGGTCAGCGACAGATCCTCGACCGCATGGGGGCGGTCGCCGCCCTTCGGCAGATCGACGGTCAGATTGCGGATGGACAGGACAGGAGCGGTCATCAGTTGCGGCCCTCCGGCGCGGTGACGTCGCGGATTCCGTCACCCAGCATGTTGATCGACAGCACAAGGAAGAACAGCGCCACGCCGGGAATGGTGATCAGCCAGGGCTCGAAGAACAGCATCTCCTTGCCCTCCGAGATCATCAGGCCCCAGCTCGGCGTCGGCGGCTGCACCCCGATGCCAAGGAAGGACAGCGCCGCCTCAAGGATGATGGCATGGGCCATTTCCAGCGTGAAGATCACGATCAGCGCGTTCATGACATTGGGCAGGATATCCTTCCACAGCACGCGCGGCAGCGGCGCCCCCAGCACCTCGGCCGCCGCGACGAATTCCAGCGCGCGTACCTGCATGGTGGCCGCGCGCAGCACCACGACGAAGCGGTCCCACAAGAGCAGCCCCAGCACCAGCGTCACCACAAGGATCGAGCCGCCGAACAGCGCCACCACCGCCAGCGCGACCAGCACGACCGGCATCGCCAGCCGCACATTGATCAGAAACGACACCGCCGCATCGACCCGTCCCCCGAAATAACCCGCCAGAATGCCAAGCGTCGACCCGATCAGCGCCGAAAGCGTCGCCGCAAAGGCCCCGATGGTCAGCGAGACCTGCGCCCCCTTGGCCAGCCGGGCCAGAATGTCGCGGCCCAGCGTGTCGGTGCCCAGCGGATGGGTCCATGTGCCGCCCAGAAACACCGGCGGCTTCATCCGCATGAGCAGGCTTTGCTTGTAGGGGTCATGGATCCAGAACATCGGCACCAGCACCGCAAACAGCAGGATCAGCACCATGACGCCCAGGCCGAAGATCAGACCCTTGTGGCGGCGCGCGCGCTGCGCCATGGCCCGGCGCGGGGTCCAGGGGCGTTCGTCGGTCGGGATCGGGGTGACAGCGGTCATCGGGCAGCCCTCAGCGCAGGCGCAGACGCGGGTCCATCCAAGCGTTCAGGATATCCGCGAGCAGCGTGAAGAAGATGTAGAACATGGCGAAGATCAGGATCAGCGCCTGCATGGTCGGCAAGTCGTTGCGCGAGATCGACTCCCAGGCCAGATAGCCCGCGCCATGCAGCGCGAAGATGCTTTCGACCACGATCGAGCCGCCCAGCATGAAGCCGAGCTGCACCGCGGCCAGGCTGATCACCGGGATCACCGCATTGCGCAGCGCATGTTTGAACACGACCTTGACCGGCGAAAGCCCCTTGGCACGGGCGGTGCGGATGTAGTCGGCCGACAGCACCTCCAGCATCCCGGCGCGGGTCAGGCGCATGATGGCGGGCGTCGCGTAATAGCCCAGGACCACGGTCGGCAGGACGAAGCTTTGCCAACTGTCCGCCCCCGAGGACGGCAGGATGCCGAGATTGACCGCGAACACCACGATCAGGATCAGCGCAAACCAGAAAGATGGGATCGCCTGGCCCACCACCGCAACGAACAGAGCGGCGCGGTCGATGATCGAATTCTGCCAAACCGCCGCCGCAACCCCCATCGGCAGCGCCAGCACCATCGCGAACAGGATCGAGCTCGCGCCCAGAGCCATCGTCGTGGACAGCCGGTCGCCGATCAGTTCCGTCACCGGCAGATGGAAATACCAACTGCGTCCCAGATCGCCCTGCAAAGCCCGGGCCAGCCAGTCCAGATACTGCACGACCAATGGCCGGTCGAATCCGTGGATCTCGCGGATACGGGCAATATCGGCGGGGGTGGCGTTCTCACCGGCCAGGGCGACGGCCGGATCCCCGGCCAGAAACAGCAGGCTGAAGCTGACGGCCGAGACGGTCAGCGCAACCAGAACCGCAAGCATCAGGCGCTTTACAAGAAAGGACAGCATCGAAGGCGGGCTCCGGGGCAAGCGTCGGAAGAAGGCAGCGACGGGAAGGCCCCGGGCGGCATATCGTCGCCGCCCGGGTGCATGCGGAACGGAGTCAGACCCCGCTCACTTCCACGTCATTTCGTAAAAGCGCAGCAACTCGTCCGGCGTTGCCGTGAACGACAGGTCCGCCGTATAGGCAAAGCCCAGCGGATAGGTGAACAGCGGCAGCCAATAGGCCTCGTCCGCGATCTTCTGCAGCGCCTTCGTATAGTTCTCCTGACGCTCGGCGGTGTCGATCGAGGTATTGCCCGCCATCACCCAGTCGATGACCTCCTGGTCACGGGTATAGTCCTGGGTGCCGCCTCCGAAGAATTCGGTGGTGATCCCCGACATGTCGGGGATCGAGGACGACCCATGGGTCAGGAAGCCCATAGGGATCTTGCCGTCCATATGCGCAGAAGCCAGCGCCGCATATTGCAACTGGTCGTAGGTCAGCGTGATGCCGACCTCGGCCAGGAATTGCTGGATCGCCTCGGCATAGGGCTTGTCGCGATAGCCGGTCATGGTAATGGCGAAACCGTCGGGATAGCCCGCTTCGGCCAGCAATTCCTTGGCCTTGGCCGGATCGTATTCATAGCTCAGCACATCGGTGATGCAACCGAACTGAATGGGCGAGCAGGGGGTGTTCACCAACTCGGACCCGCCCTGAACCAGCGCATCGACGATCGTCTGGCGGTCGACCGCGTGGTTGATCGCCTGGCGCACCAGCTTGTTCCTCAGCGGCGTATCGGCATCCGACCGCCCGGCGGCGTCCAGCGTGACGAAGCCGATCCGCATGGTCGACACCGAGGCGGTGTCGATCTTGTCGCTTTCGGCCAGGCGCGGCATCACATCCGCCGGAACCTGCCACAGGAATTCGGCACGCCCCGACATCAGATCGGCGATACGGGTAGAACCGTCGGCGACGGTCGCGACCTCGACCCGGCCGATGGCCGCCTTGGACTTGCCCAGACCGGCATAATCCTCGAAGGCTTCAAGCGTGTAGCTCTTGCCCGGCTCGACCGCGGTGACGCGGTAAGGTCCGGTTCCGACCGGCCGCACCCCCATGCCGTCGCGACCGGCTTCGGCATAATACTGGTCGGGATACATCGGGATCGCCAGCGCAAGGAAATCCAGCGCCGCCGGGAAGGGCGCCTTCAGCTTGACCCGCACCGTCATCTCATCGACCTTCTCGGCGGTGTCGATCCAGCGCACCTTGTCGTAGACGACGATCCGGCTCTCGGGGTCCACCGCCCAGTTGAGCGTGAAGACCACATCGTCGGCGGTGAACGCCTCGCCATTATGAAAGGTAATGCCGGGGGCCAGCTTGAATTCCAGCGTGGTGTCGTCGATCCAGGCCCATTCGGTGGCGAGGTTCGGCTTGAATTCGCCGGTGGCCAGATCCTTGACCACCAGCGTGTCGAAGATCTGCAGGCTGGCGACCAGCCCCTCGCGCGAGGAGTTATAGTAGTAGTTGAGCGTATCGACCTCGCCGCCGAGCTCCACTTTCAGCGTGTTGTCGGCCTTGCCCGCCATGGCGCCGGTCGCAGCAAGGCAAAGCCCGATGGCCGTCGCGGCCCCGAGAAAAGTCCGATTCATGTTGTCTCCTGTTGGCGATTTTGGCCCCGGGTTATGTCCCGGGCGGTTCATCTGTTCATATGTGGTTCAATTACTGTGCCGAGGGGCATTGCCCGCCGGAACTGCATCTGTTGTGTCCCTTGCGTTCTTGGATTGCGAACGCCATTCTTTTGGTTCTGCGTTGGTGAGTTTTATTCTGGTGAGTAGCTGAAGGTCATGGTTGGTGTTTGCGAGGTTTCGACCCAGACGCTTTTGGTGACCGAATATGCGGCCAGCGCCTCG
>NZ_JBEFZE010000036.1:0-36993 GCF_042762395.1 Pseudogemmobacter sonorensis | reverse complement strand
GGCCTCGATTCCGCCCGCAACCGCCCCCGATGGGCGGGCAAGGTCGGCCCCGGTCGGGCCCCGGTCAGGTCTTGCCGGGCCCGGGACGGCGCCGGGTGGCGAACCGCCGGAATCTGGCCGGTGTCCCCGGCCTGTCCGACTTTCGGAACCCGGCCGCCAGCGCCACGCCCTCCCCTGCGCCCGCCTCCATCCGCATGGGGCGGGCCTTGGCCTGCCGCTCTGCCCGGCGTTGCGGTTTTCAATATGTCTTTTCAAACATATCGTCGGCGATCCACCGCCGCAAAAGGCGGGGCGATGCTGATCCGTCATCTCAGGTTTTTCGTGGTGCTGGCCGAGGACGAGCATTTCTGGCGCGCGGCCGAGCTTTGCAACGTGACCCAGCCCATCCTTTCCCAGGCGATCCGCAAGCTGGAAGATGACCTCGACCTCGCACCTGTCATTCGTGGGCATGTCATCACGGCGCTGACGGGATTGCTGACGCTGGCCGTCCTTGGCGATGGGCTTGCCTTGGGCGTGGGGGGGGCTTGGCATTGCCGCGATGCAGTTCACCGGCACGCTGCACCCGCCCGGGCAGGGTGGTCTTCGGCATCCGGCCCGAGAATATCTGCCTTGCCGCGCCCGGGGCGCCGGGCCTTGCCGCGCCCGTGCGGCTGCGCGAGACTCTGGGGGCCGATACGCTGGTCTGGCTGGATTTCGGCGGCCAGCGCATCTCGATGCGCATGGATCCGGCCCGGGCGCGCCCCTTGGCCTAGGGGCCGGTGCGCGGCGCCGATGTCCGTCCGACCGAGATGAACGCGCGCCGCGTGCGGCGGGTGATCAAGGACGACCGGGTCAACGGCGTGACCATCTCGGTCAACGAATATGCGCCCGAGGGCGACCAGGGCGAACCCGCCCGCGCCCATGAGTGCCATGAATACGGGCTGCTTCTGGAGGGCGAGTTGATGGTCGAGGTCGAGGGCGAGGCCTATCAGCTCGGCTCGGGCGACCTGATCTCCTTCGCCTCGCCTCGGCCGCACCGGATATGGAACGAGGGCGTCACGGTCGCGCGTTCGATCTGGGTCGATATCGACAGGAAATAGTCGCTCTGGGGCGGTTGCGCCCCGAACGGCGGACGGAACAGGCGGGGCGGGGTTCCTTCGCCGCGTTTCCAGGGGCCGACCGCTTTCCGCCCCGTCGACGGGCTTCGCCCTCCCCGCCGACAGCCTGACAGAGGCCCCGCCCGGGGCCCCCGGGGCCGCTTTCGCATCCGGGGAAATCGGTCGGGGGCGGCGTCCACGGCCCGACGCCCGGTCCCGCACGGCGCCGCGCGTGGTGAATGGGCGGGAAGACGGTTGCGACCCGCCCGCCTTGGCACGCCACTTTGCGGGCAGGGCAGGGCGGGCCAGGGCGGGACGGGCGCTTGGCGCCCACCCGATTCCCCTTCCGGGCGCGGCGTCACGCGCCTTTGCGGGCGGGATGATCGGGGAAGGGCAGGCCCATGTTCTCGCGCAGGGTGGTGCCAGAGTATTCCTTGCGGAACAGCCCACGCTCTTGCAGGATCGGCACGACCAGATCGACGAATTCGTCGAAGGGGCCGGGGAAGTAATGCGGCATCAGCTGGAAGCCGTCCGCCGCCCCGGCCAGGAACCATTCCTCAAGATCGTCGGCGATCTGCCCGGGCGTGCCCATGAACAGCACATGGCCCTGGGTGGCCGCGACCAGATCGCGCAATTCGCGCAGTGTCAGGCCCTTTTCACGGGCGATGTCCAGCAGCGCCACGGCATAGCCCTGCATCATCTCGGTCGAGGGGAAGTCGGGCACCGGCGCGTCCAGCGGATGTTGCGACAGGTCCTGGCCGATATAGTCGCTGAGCACCTTCATCGCGGTCTCGGGCTCGATGATCTCGCCCAGGGCGGCAAGCTTGCGGCGCGCCTCGGCCTCGGTCTCGCCGACGATGACGAAGATGCCGGGCAGCACCTTCAGATGGTCGGGGTTGCGGCCATGCGCCTCGGCCCGCGCCCGGATGTCGTCGCGGAAGGCCTTGCCCTCTTCGATGTTCGAGACCACGCAGAAGATCGCCTCGGCGGTGGCGGCGGCCATGTCGCGTCCCTCTTCCGAGGCCCCGGCCTGCACGATCACCGGATAGCCCTGCGGCGGGCGCAGGATGTTCAGCGGGCCCTTGACGCTGAAATGCCTGCCCTCGTGGTTCAGCACATGCATCTTCGCGGCGTCGATATATTTGCCCGAGGCCTTGTCCATCACCAGGGCGCCGTCCTCCCAACTGTCCCACAGGCCCTTCGCCACCTCGATGAACTCGCTCGCCCGGCTGTAGCGGTCGCCATGCGCGGGATGTGGCAGCCGCCCGAAATTGGCCGCCGCCTGCGGGAAGGCGCCGCCCACCACGTTCCAGGCCGCGCGCCCGCCGCTGAGGTGGTCGAGCGAGGCCATGTAGCGGGCAAGGTTGTAGGGCTCGGTATAGGTGGTCGAGACCGTGGCGGCGAGGCCGATATGCGTCGTGATCGCCGACAGCGCCGCCAGCAGCGTCAAGGGCTCCAGCCGCACCACCCAGGAGGGATGGACATTGGGCGCGGTATGCGGCGTGTCGGCGATGAAGAAGAAATCGAGTTTCCCGCGCTCGGCCGTCTGGACCATGTGCTTGAGAAGCGGAAGGTTCATCGACCCTGCCTGGGCATCCGGCATCCGCCAGGCGGCGATATTGTTGCCTGCCGCAAGGGCAAGAACCGAAATGTGCATCTGACGGGCCGGTGTGGTCATCGCTGGATCCTTGGCTGAATGGGAACGGGCAATAGGGGGCCTGGCCCGGGCGGGCCCGGACATGGACTGGGATGAGGAGGTTGCGGCGCCGCGCGTCCGGGCCTTGCGGCCCGCGCCGGGGCATTTGTCGCAGGTGGTTTATATCATTTGTCGGAACATGCTGATATATTGCGAATGCGACAAATGGTGCAGCGAATGGGACAGGGCGGCGGTTCCGCCTGGGCGGCAAGGCGCGGGCCGGTTCCCGGCGCGAAGCGGAGCCGGGCGGCTTCATCCCGCCGGTCGACTGCCGCCTCATGATCGATCCGCCGGGGAACCCGGTTCGGTTCCGCGCGTTGTCGGTCCGGCTCGGCAGTCGCTTCGGGCGCCCTCATGGGCGCCATCGGTTTTCGGGCGGGTGGCTTTCAGGCGGGCGCAGGGTCTCCGTCAAGGCGGGCGGGGCAAGGCGGGGCCGGCAAGGTGCGCGGGGAACGGCATGCTGCCACCGCCGATCTGGCCTTTCCCGGTCCGTCTCGGCTAAACCGGGGACCGCGCCGTCGGCGAGGCGGGCGCCTCGGCGCGAAAGCCGGGAAGAACGGCGGGCCCAGCCCGTTACCAGCGGGCCCCCGACCACGGCGGGCGGAACGGAACGGCGGGCGCAGATCCGCGAGAACGAGTGACGGATGGAATATATTCAGGATATTGCGGGCGCTTACCCCTGGCTTGAGACCCTCTTCTGGCTGATCGCGCTTTTCCTTGCCGCGCTGGTGGTGAATTTCGTGGTCAAGGTGGCGCTGGTCCGGGTGCTGAACCGGCTGATCTCGGGCGCGCATTTCATCAACGGCCCCGAGGTGGTGCGCTCGGGCGTGATCGCGCGGCTGGCCAATGCCGCGCCCGCGCTGGTGATCTCGGCGGGGATCATGGCGGTGCCGGGGCTGCCCTTCGCCGTGGCGGCGGTGATCCGCAATGTCGCCAATGCCTTCATCATCCTTGTCATCGCCATGGCCATCGCGGCGGCGCTGACCCTGTTCGAGGCGATCTGGCGCCGACGCTCGGGGCCGGCGGGGCGCTCGATCAAGGGATATGTGCAGGTGGTGACCATCGTCGTCTATGCGCTGGCGACGATCCTGATGATCGCGGCGATCATCGACCGCTCGCCCCTGATCCTGCTGTCGGGGCTTGGCGCGCTGACGGCGGTGCTGATCCTGGTGTTCCAGGACACGTTGCTGTCGCTGGTCGCCTCGGTGCAGATCTCTTCGACCGACATGGTCAAGGTCGGCGACTGGATCGAGATGCCCGCGATGAACGCCGACGGCGACGTGGTCGAGATCGCGCTGCATACGGTAAAGGTGCAGAACTGGGACCGCACCATCACCACGCTGCCGATCCGCAGCCTGGTGACCCAGCCGTTCAAGAACTGGCGCGGGATGCAGGAATCGGGCGGGCGGCGGATCAAGCGCGCGCTGAACATCGACATGTCCTCGATCCGCTACCTGACCGAGGAAGAGCAGGCCCGCCTGTCGCGGCTGTCGCGGCTCAGGGGCTATCTGGGCGACAAGTCGCGCGAACTGGCCGAATGGAATGCCGCCCTCGGGGCCGAGGCCGAGACGCCGGGGAACCGCCGCCGCATGACCAATATCGGCGCCTTCCGGGCCTATGTGCAGGCCTATCTTCAGGCCCATGACCGCATCCGCCAGGACATGACGCTGCTGGTGCGCCAGATGCCGCCCGGCCCCGAGGGGCTGCCGCTGGAGATCTACTGCTTCACCGCCACCATCGCCTGGGCGGAATATGAGGGGATCCAGTCCGACATCTTCGACCATCTGATCGCGATCGCGCCGGAATTCGGCCTTGCGTTGTTCCAGTCGCCCTCGGGCAGCGATTTCGGCCGCTTGCTGGCCGCGGGCGAGGCGTCTGCCCGCAGGGAAGCCTTCGTCCCGCCCTCCGAGGGGGCGTGACGGGGAATGCGCCCCGAAAGATCGGGCGATGATAAGGCGCCCCGGTCGCGGAATCTTCCGATTCAGCGCATATTCTGACCCGATTTCCCCGTCATCCTGGGCCTGCAAAACAACAGGTAGCGGGCAGGCGACATGCGATACAGCAGGGATTTCGACCAGAATTCATCGGTGGCGGCTTCGGCGGCGGTCGGCTGGGACATGCGCATGCTGCTTCTGGCCGACGAGGGCGCCCCGGCGCTGGCGCATCGACTTGCCGCCCTTGCCGGCGGGGTCGAGACCGAGGCCGATCCCGCGCGGGCCCTGGCGCGGGTGATCGAGGATCCGCTGCATTTCGGCCTGATCGTGGCGGATTGCGATTCGCTTGGCGGGGCCGAGGCGGGCGAGCGGTTGAACCAGACGCTGGTCGCGCTCGGGCTCGACCTGCCGCTCATCCTTCTGGGCCGCGATTTCGTGCGCCAGGATTTCCCTGCCATCCGCGCCCGCCCGACCTGCCTGCGCGCGCCCGTCTCGACGATCAGCCTGCGGGTCGGCTTCGAACATGCCCTGCGCGACCGGCTTGCGCCGCGCGCGGCCTGAGCCCGCCTTTGCGGCGGTCGGCCCCGGACCCGCCACGCGTTTCGTGGGCGGATGCGAGGAAGCTCGCCCGCCCGAAACTTCACCCGACGCAAACCGAAACGGGGCGGAAACCGAAACGGGCGGAGCCGCGAAAGGCCCCGCCCGTTTGGTATCCTGCCGTGGACGACATGGCCGGAGCCATGCCGTTTTCAGCCTTGCCGCTGCCCGAGGGGGTCTCCCCGGCGCGTGCTCAGGCCTCAGGCCAGGGCGAGATTCGTCGCCGACTCGCGGCCGTCGCGGCCGGTCTCGATGTCGAAGGTGACCGGCTGGCCGTCCTTCAGGCCACGCAGGCCGGCGCGCTCCAGCGCGGTGATGTGGACGAAGATGTCCTTGCGGCCGCCCTCAGGGGCGATGAAGCCGTAGCCTTTGGTTTCATTGAACCATTTCACGGTGCCCTTGGCCATCGTGAATACTCCTGTCAGTGTCTTGCCACCCACGGAATGCGGTGGCCCGGCGCAGTCAGCTTTTGGTCGAGGACTGCGGCCGAGGATCGGAGACAGGTCGAAAGAAGATAACGTCGCAGCCTATATTATGCCCTTTTGGCCCGCTTCGCACAAGTATCATGGCAGGGGAAGGGCGGGCCGTCCGGTGCTGGCGCGCTCTGGCACGGCGATCAGGGCGATTCGCGCCCGCGCTTCGGCATCTGGCCGAAGCGGCCCCGTGTCGGCAACTGGCGTCAGTATTCGGTGACGAGCGTGTTGCGACGGGGGATCAGCGCGAAGACCCCGGCCAGAAGGCTGGTGGCGAAGCCGACCGCGCACCACAGCCCGAGCGCGGCCCAGAGCCCGGTGCCGAGGAACAGCGAAAACAATGCGACGAGGAATCCGGTCGCGCCGCCTCCGATCACCACTATCGCCGCCATGTCCGGTCCTCCTGTTGCCCAGCTCGATTGGGCCGCCGAAATCGGGCCGAAATAGGGCAAAGACGGGGAAGTTCCGGGACCGCGCGCCCCGGCGCCTCGGCACCTTTGATGCGGGCCGTCGGAACGGGGCGGGCAGGACGGGGCTTTGCCGTCGGGGCGAGTCGCGCTATGCTGCGATGCGGCGAGGATGGTTCCGGCCGACCAGTTGCGCGGCCCCGAGCGAAAGCCTGGGGCGGAAGCGCAACCTCGGGGCGGTCGATCGGGGGAGGGACGCGGATGACGGGACGGGTGATCACGGTCGCGCAGCAGAAGGGCGGGGCGGGCAAGACGACGCTTGTGGTCAATCTCGCCGTGGCCTTCGCCGCGCGCGGATTGCGGGTGGGGGTGTTGGACACCGATCCGCAGGGCTCTCTGGGGCGCTGGTTCATGGCCCGGCGCGCGGCCCTGCCCGCGGGCGCGGGGGTCGAATTCTCGACCGCTTCGGCCTGGGGCGTCGGCTATGAATGCGAAAAGATGCGCAAAGCGGCCGATATCGTGCTGGTCGATACGCCGCCCAAGGTGGATGCAGATCTGCGCCCGGCCCTGCGGGAGGCCGATCTGGTGCTGGTGCCGGTCTCGGGCTCGATGGTCGATCTCTGGGCGGTGGACGGGGTGATGGATCTTGTGAACCGCGAGGGGCGCCGCGCGCTGATCGTCCTGAACCGGATGCGGCCCGGGACGCGGCTGACCGCCGAGGTGGCCAAGGCGGCCGAGGCTTTGGGGGGCGTCGCCGTGGCGCGGCTTGCGACCCGCGTCGCCTATGCCGAGACGCTGGGACAGGGGCTGGGCGTGGCCGAGACGCGCGGCCTGGCGGCGGCCGAAGCCGCCGCCCTGGCCGATGAGATCCTGGCGGCGCTGGAGTGATCGGCGCGCGCCCGGAGCGCGATCCGCTCCGGCCTCGCAACCCCGCCACGGCGCGTTCGGGCCCCCGGCCGCATCCAGTGTGTCCGCGTCAGAAGACATCGAAAAGGTAAAGCAGGATGATGATCGGGATCGGAATCCCGAGGAGCCAAGCGCCGATGCCTTTCATGGGTCGTCCTCCGTCTGGTCTGATTGGCTTTGCGTATCGCAAGGGAGGAACGCCGGGGAGGCGAAAGGGGTTCCCCGGGCCTTGTTCCGGCGGACCTGCACCATTCCCTCCACGCCGCCCTATGGCTGGCCGGGGAAGCGCTCCGCGCGGGGATATTTAAGCCAAGATGAAGGGGCTTTCGCGAAAATCATTTCATCTTGGCCGAAATATCCCGGGGGTGAGGGCGCCAGCCCGAGGGGGCAGCGCCCCCTGCCCGGCCTCACATGAAGCTTTGCGGGGCGATGTCGATCACCCCGGCCGCGGCCCGGTTCGCGGGCCTTCCGTCCGGGCGGTGATGCCCGTGGCGCGAAAGCCGAAGAGTCCTTTCGGCCCGGCACAGGCGCGTCGGGTCCTCCCGTCGCGGGAGGCGACGCGCCGCATTCTTGTCCGTCAGCGGGTGAATTTCTTGTATTTCACCCGTTTCGGCTCGGCCGCATCCGGGCCCAGGCGTCGGATCTTGTCGGCCTCGTAGGCTTCGAAATTGCCCTCGAACCATTCGACATGGGCATCGCCCTCGAAGGCGAGGATATGGGTGCAGAGCCGGTCGAGGAAGAAGCGGTCGTGGCTGATGATCACCGCGCAGCCTGCGAAATCCTCCAGCGCGGCCTCGAGCGCCTGAAGGGTTTCCACGTCCAGGTCGTTGGTCGGTTCGTCGAGCAAGAGCACATTGCCGCCGCGCCGCAGGAGCTTGGCCATATGGACACGGTTGCGCTCGCCCCCGGACAGCAGCCCGACCTTCTTCTGCTGGTCGCCGCCCTTGAAGTTGAACGCCCCGCAATAGGCGCGGCTGTTCATCGTGGCATCGCCCAGTTCCAGCACTTCGAGCCCGTCGGAGATTTCCTCCCACACGGTCTTGTTCGGGTCGAGCGCGTCGCGCGACTGGTCGACATAGGCCAGCTTGACGGTATCGCCCAGGGAGATCTCGCCCGCGTCGGGCGTCTCGTTGCCGGTCAGCATCCGAAACAGCGTGGATTTCCCCGCGCCGTTCGGGCCGATCACGCCGACGATGCCGCCGGGCGGCAGCGAGAAGGACAGATCCTCGATCAGCAGCCGGTCGCCGAAGGCCTTGGTCAGGTTCTCGACCTCGATCACCTTGCCGCCGAGGCGGGGGCCGTTGGGGATGATGATCTGGGCGGTGGTGATCTTTTCGCGCTCGGACTGGCTGGCCTTTTCCTCATAGGCCTGGATCCGGGCCTTGGACTTGGCCTGGCGCGCCTTGGCGCCGGCGCGGATCCATTCCAGCTCGCGTTCGAGCGATTTCTGGCGCGAGCGGTCTTCGCGCGCTTCCTGGGCCAGGCGCTTGGCCTTCTGTTCCAGCCAGGCCGAGTAATTGCCCTCGTAGGGGATGCCGCGGCCGCGGTCGAGTTCCAGGATCCAGCCGGTGATGTCGTCAAGGAAATAGCGGTCGTGGGTGACGATCAGGATCGTGCCCTTGTATTCGATCAGGTGCTTTTGCAGCCAGGCGATGGTCTCGGCGTCGAGGTGGTTGGTCGGCTCGTCGAGGAGCAGCATGTCGGGCGCTTCGAGGAGCAGCCTGCACAGCGCGACGCGGCGCCGCTCGCCGCCCGAGAGATTGGCCACCGCCGCATCGTCGGGCGGGCAGCGCAGGGCCTCCATCGCGATGTCGATCTGGCTGTCGAGATCCCAAAGGTTCTCGGCGTCGATCTCGTCTTGCAGGGCGGCCATCTCCTCGGCGGTCTCGTCCGAGTAGTTCATGGCAAGTTCGTTGTAGCGGTCGAGCTTGGCCTGTTTCGCCGCGACGCCCAGCTTGACGTTGCCGCGCACGTCGAGCGCCTCGTCGAGCTGCGGCTCTTGCGGCAGGTAGCCCACGGTCGCGCCCTTGGCGTGCCAGGCCTCGCCGGTGAAATCCTTGTCCCAGCCCGCCATGACGCGCAGGAGCGTGGATTTCCCCGCGCCGTTGACGCCGACGACGCCGATCTTGACGCCGGGCAGGAAGTTCAGGCGGATGTTCTCGAACACCTTCTTGCCGCCGGGGTAGGTCTTGGACACGCCGTCCATGTGATAGACGTATTGATAGCTGGCCATCGGGTCTGCTCCGCAGAATTCGGGGTTTTCCCGCATGTAACGGCCCGGGGCGGTCTTCGCAATGACCGGGAGGCGAAAGGGGGGAGGCGAAGATGGAGCGCGTGTCGGGCGGAGGGTTTGCGGGGGCCGCGAGGCGAGGCGGGAGGCCGAGGCGCAGTGTCGGTCCGGGCGCAGGGGATGTGGCCGGAGGAGACGGCGATCAAGGGGTGTTGGCTCGCGGCTCCGGTCCTGCGCCGTCCTGTCCGGCTCGCCTGGTTCGGGCCATCCTGTCCGGGCCGTCCTGTTTGGGTCGTTCTGCCTTGGGGCGCGCCTTCACGGGCGGGGCTTTCATGGCCAGCTTTCTTCCGGCCGATCCTTTCGCGGCCCGTCCGGGCCGGTGCCGCTTTCCATGGGTCGACGCGGCCGCTCGGGCCCGGATGGGCCGAATCCGGGTCTTCCTGGGGCCTTGACAGCCGCAGCCGCGCGCGCCCAGTAACGGCGGTCAGGAACGGCGGATCGATCATGGCGCCGGATCGGGTGCCGCGGCGGGTCGGTCGTAACGGCGGTTTGATCGCGAGAGGGGGCGCCCATGCGTCAGGGCTTTCCGGTGGCGGCGCGGGGGATGGTGATCGGCCTTCTGGGCGGATCCTTCGATCCCGCGCATGAGGGTCATGTCCATATCACGCGTGAGGCGCTGAAGCGGATCGGGCTGGACCGGATCTGGTGGCTGGTCTCGCCCGGGAATCCCCTGAAGCCGAACCCGCCCGCGCCGCTGGCCGAGCGCATCGCCCATGCGCGTCGGCTGATGCATCACCCCAGGGTCGAGGTGAGCGGGATCGAGGCGCGGCTCGGCACCCGCTTTACCGCCGACACCATCCGGCGCCTGGCGGCGCTTTATCCCGGCGTCACCTTCGTCTGGCTGATGGGAGCGGACAATCTGGCGGGGTTCCACCGCTGGGACCGCTGGCGCGAGATCATGGCGCGGGTGCCGGTGGGGGTGCTGGCGCGGCCGGGCGCGGGCCTGCGCGCGCGGCTTTCGGTCGCGGCGCAGATCTATCGCGGCCGCTCGGTGGCGCGCGGCGAGGTGCTGGCGCACCGGCGCCCGCCGGCCTGGGTCTTCGTGAACCTGCCGATGAACGATGCCTCGTCTTCCGAGATCCGGGCGCGCGGCGGCTGGCGGGGCAGGGGGGATACCGGCGGGGGAGGCGTCGGCGGGGCAGAAGAAGGGGGCGCTGCCCTCTGAGGCGCGTGGCACGCGCCTCACCCCCGGGATATTTCGGCCAAGATGAAGGGGCGGGGGCGGGTTTCGGGGCTAGGCGCCGTTCGGATTGCTGGCGAATCTTGGGGCTTTCGCGCTAAGGCGGGAAGGACGGGGTCCTGCGGGGCCGTTGGGACAGAGGGGGCGACAGGGTGATCACGCGGCGCGGAATGCTGGCTGGACTTCTGGCGGGGGCGGCCTTGCCCGCCTGCGCCGAGATCATCGACCGCTCGCCCCGTCCGAAATCGCGCTCCGACGCGGGGGGCTCTGGCGCGGGGGCGGCCGGTGGCGGGGCCGAGGCGCTGGTCCAGGCGGCGAAACTGACCGGGACCGTGGGTTATGTGGTCGTCGATGCCAGGAGCGGCGCCGTGCTCGAGGCGCGCGAGAGCGAGACGGCGATGCCGCCCGCTTCGGTCACCAAGGCGGTGACGGCGCTTTACGCGATGGAAAGCCTGGGGTCGGGGCGGCGCTTCCTGACCCGGGTCCTGGCGACCGGGCCGATGCGCGACGGCATGGTCGAGGGCGATCTGGTGCTGGTCGGCGGCGGCGATCCCACGCTTCAGACCGACCAGCTCGGCGATCTGGTGGCGGATCTGCGAAAGCGCGGCCTGCGCGGGGTGCGGGGGCGCTTTCTTTACTGGGAGGGCGCGCTGCCGCAACTGTCGCGCGTGGCCCAGGACCAGCCCGACCATGTCGGCTACAACCCGGCGCTTTCGGGGCTGAACCTGAATTTCAACCGCGTGCATTTCGAATGGAAGCGCGCGGGGGCGGATTGGTCGGTGGCGATGGATGCGCGCGGCAGCCGTTTCGTGCCCGGCGTGGACAGCGTGGCGATGAAGGTCGCGCGGCGCGAGACCCCGATCTACACCTATTCGAAGGGGGAGGCGCGCGAGGACTGGACCGTCGCCTCGGGCGCGCTTGGCAAGGGCGGCTCGCGCTGGCTGCCGGTGCGGCTGCCGGGGCTTTACACCGCCGGGGTGTTCCGCACCCTTGCCGGCGCGCAGGGGATCGCCCTGCCCGAGGCCCGGGCGGTCGGCACCTTGCCGCAGGGCGAGGAACTGGGCCGGGTGACCAGCCTTGCCCTGCCCGAGGTCCTGCGCGAGATGCTGCGGTTTTCCACCAATATCACCGCCGAATGCACGGGCCTTGCCGCCAGCGGCAAGGGGGGGCTGGAGGCCTCGGGCCGGGCGATGGCGGATTGGCTGAGATCCTCGTTCGGGGTCTCGGCGCGGTTCGCCGATCATTCGGGTCTTGGCGGCGCGTCGCGGATCTCGGCCGCCGACATGGCGCGGCTGCTGGTCCGGGCCGAGGCCGAGGGCCGGGGGCTGAAGCCGATCCTGCGCGACACCGGCATGCGCAACGACGCGGGCAAGGTGATCGAGGGCCATCCGGTCAAGGTGCGGGCGAAATCGGGCACGCTGAATTTCGTCTCGGCTTTGGCGGGCTATATCTCGCCCCCCGGCGGGCGCGAGATGGCCTTCGCCATTTTCACCGGCGATCCGGCGCGACGCGACGCGGTGCCGCTGTCGCAGCGCGAACAGCCCCCCGGCGCCTCGGACTGGACGGCGCGGTCGCGGCTTTTGCAGGGACGGCTGATCAGCCGGTGGGCCTCGCTTCACGCCTGACCACCAGATCTGGTGCGGGTTTTTCACGCTTGCGTGAAGATTTTGCTTTCTTTCGCATATGAGCTGCGGCATTCGGGATCTGGACGGATCACGAGCGGGTGGGCGGTATGCGGAGTTTCCTTGGCGTGGCGGTGCTGGTTCTGGGCACCGGGGGCTTGGGCTGGTGGGCGCAGGGCAATTCGGCCCGGCAGATCGAGACCGCGATCGCGGCGGATGCGGCGGGCGCGGTGGGCGAGACGGTGCATCCGATCACGGCCGAGGTTTCGGGCCGCGACATCCATGCCAGCGGCATCGCCGATACGCCCGGGGAGAAGGCCGCCGTGCTGGCGCGGCTGGATGCGGTGGCGGGGCGCCGGGTGGTGACCGAGGAGATCCGCGTGCTGGACCGGGTTTCGCCCTTCGCGCTGACGGTCGAGAAGGGCGCCGACGGGCTGCATGCCACCGGCCATCTGCCGACCGAGCGGCTGCGCGGGGCGCTGGATCTGGGCCCGGCGGGCGAGGGGCTGGTGCTGGCTTCGGGCGCGCCCGGGGGCTGGGAGGATCTGGCGCGGCGCGGGCTTGCGGCGCTGGCTCCGCTGGAAAGCGGGGTGATGGAACTGGTCGACGACCGCCTCGCCCTGCGCGGCGTGGCGCTTGGGCCGGACGAGGCGGGGGCGGTCCATGCCGCCCTGGCCGACCTGCCGGAAGGCGTGGTGGATCTGGACCTGACGCTGCTGGACGATGGCACGCCCGCGGCCTGGCGGCTGGACTATCTGGCGGCCGGGGGGGCGACGGTCTCGGGCAAGCTGCCGCGCGGGCTCGACCCGCAGGGGCTGGCGGCCGCGCTCGGCCTTTCGCGGGTCGAGGGCGCACCGAAGCTCGCGCTGTTGGGCGAGGCGGCGGATGCGGGCTTTCTGGCCGCGCTGCGCGGCTGGCTGCCCCGGATCGAGGGGCTGGCGCTGGACGCCTCGCCCGAGGGCGTGCAGGCCCGGGTCGAGGTGCAGGAGGACAGTTTCGCCGACGCGCTGGCGCGGGATCTTGCCGGAGCCGGGATCGCGGCCGAGGTGGCGGTGGTGCGGCCCGAGGGCGAGAACGGCGATCTGCGCGACAATGCCGCCAGCGGCGCGACCGAGCGTTACATGGGCGGCTACTGGCTGGAACTGCCCGAGGTGGCGGCGACGCTGGAGGGCTGCCAGGCGGCGGCGGACGGTGTGCTGGCGGGCGTAGCGATCAATTTCGTCACCGGCTCGGCCGATCTGGACCAGGGCGCGGTGCAGGCGATCAACGAGCTGGCGCGCTTCATGGTGCTTTGCGCCGAGGTTGCGGGGCTGCGGGCCGAGATCGGCGGCCATACCGACAACCAGGGCGACGAGGTGCTGAACCTGAACCTCAGCCGCCTGCGTGCCGAGGCGGTGCGGCGCGAGTTGATCGCCCGCGGCGTGCCCGCGCAGGCGCTGCGCGCCCGCGGCTACGGCATGGCCCAGCCGGTGGCCGACAACGAGACCGAAGCGGGCCGCGCCCTGAACCGGCGCACGACCATCATCTGGTCCGAATGATGTATATTTGCAATGCCGACCGGCCTGGCGGCGATACGGGAGTGTGAAGATGTTCGAAAAATGGGGTTTCCTGCTTTCGGAAATCTGGGTCCTGCTGGCGCTTGCCGCGCTGGTCGGGCTGTTCGCGGGCTGGCTGATCTGGGCGCGGCGCGAGGTGAACCTTGCGGCGGATCGCGCCGACGAGGGGCTGGGCGCCGAACTCGCGGCGAGCCGCAAACGCTCGGAGGAGCAGGCGGGCCGGATCGCCGGGCTTGAGGCGGAACTGACATCATGCCGTCGCCGGGGCGAGGATCTGGTCGGCGACATCCGTGGGCTGGAACTGGCCCTGGCCGATTGCCGGGCCGAGACCGCGCGAAGCACGGCGTCGGTGGTGGAGCCGGAGGTTTTGCCTGTGGTCGAGCCTGCGCCCGTGGCTGCGGCGGATCCGGTCGCCGATCCCGCTCCGGTTCCGGTTTCGGAGCCCCCTCGGGTGATCGAGGCGGCGCGGCCGGTCTCGCTGGAGGCGCCGCGCGAAGGGGGGCCGGACGACCTCAAGCTGATCAAGGGCGTGGGGCCGGTGCTGGAACGGCTGTGCCACCGGCTGGGCTATTTCCACTTCGACCAGATCGCGAAATGGACGCCCGCCGAAATCGCCTGGGTCGACGAGAATCTGGAAGGGTTCAAGGGCCGGGTCACGCGCGACGAATGGGTGGTCCAGGCCAGGGATCTTGCCGCGGGCCTGCCGCCCCGTCAGGGCGGCGAGGGCTGATCTTCCGCTTGGCGGCGGCGAGAGCGAGCGCCAGGTGATCTTGCAGGGCCGCCCGCCGGGGCGGCCCTTTTGCATGTCCGGGGGACCTTGCGCCACAGGAATGACCGGCGGATTTCGCCGAAGCCGAAGCCGAAGCCGAAGCCGAAGCCGAAGCCGAAGCCGAAGCCGAAGCCGAAGCCGAAGCCGAAGCCGAAGCCGAAGCCGAAGCCGAAGCCGAAGCCGAAGCCGAAGCCGAAGGCGCAAGCCGCAAGCGCCTGGTCGTGGTGAGGGAGGCGCAGGCGCTGGTGGCCCGTATGCCTGGCATCGCTTGGAGCGGGAGTGCGCGGCACATGTCCCGGGGCGGGGTTCCGTCTGGAGGGCGTCGCCGGGGACTTGAGCGGGCGGGGGCGAGGTTGCCGGGTCCGGTGCACCGCAACTCTGCCATTGGAGTGCGGATCACTCAAAGTCGGAAAGGCGGGTGTCGCGACGGTCTGCCTGCGGGCGATCAGCGGACGCGGCCCTGGGGGCATCGGGCGGGCGTGGCAGTGGGAGCGGCAGGATTTCGGGACGATGCGTCTTCCCCCGGGGGGCGGGGGCCTCGCCTTCGTCTCACGCCGATGGGATCGGCCGGGTTGCGGGTTTCGCTTGACCCTGCCCGCCATGAGGGGTGAACTGCGCCGCGATCGACCCGGAGCCCGGGTCGTAACCGGTCGGGCGGGAAGTGCCCGGGCGCTCTTGCCTTTTCGCCCTGTGGCCTTCGGTCCCGCGGGCACGGCGGCCCAACGGCCCTTTCGGGGGACGCAGCATGGCGGAGCGATACTGAAGGAATTGGAACCCGAGATGACGAAGATCCGCGCGGCTGCCTCTTTTCTGGTGACGGGCCTGGGGGCGGGGGCGCTTGGCCTTGCCGTCCTGGCCGCCGCCCATCCCTCGGCCCTGCATGCCGAGGAGGCGGTGCAGGGGCTGACGGTTTCGGGCGGCGTCCGCTGGGGTTTCGGCGAGGAGGTGCTGGACTACTACACCGTCAGTTATGTCTATGACACGGTGCGGGTGGGGTCGGCCACGGTGGCCCCGGCGGCGACCGGGATGGCGCTGATCCCGGGCATGGATTCGCTGATCCTGACCGGCACGGAACGGCCCGACGGCGGCGGGGCGAACCTGCATATCGTGCTGGATTTCGACGGCTCGCCGGTGGATGGCGAAACCGGAGCGGCCGAGGTGCTTTATTATCCCGACATCTCGGGCCCGCCCTATTGGGTCAGCGGCGCGGCAGGGGTGTCGCAGCCCGCGCTGAGCTTCAGCCGCTACGAGTTCGACGGCGAGAAGGGCCATGTCGCGGGCCGGTTCTCGGCGGTGCTCTGCGCCGTGTCGGAATGGGAGGGCGAGCCGGACGGGGCGGATTGCCGCGAGGTCGAGGGCGCCTTCGAGACCGAGATCTTCCTCGCGCTCTAGCAGGTTGCCGAGCGGGGGTGGCGCGTTTTCCGGCCAGGGTTGGGGCGGTGGCCCGCCCCTTGAGCCGTCGCGTTCCCCGAGGGCATTTCGGGCAAATTCGGCGCAACAGTGTCCGGCAGGGGGAGGCTGCCGCCTCAACCTTTCCAATCTGATCCGACCCCGGAGGGGCGGCGCGTTCTTGAGGGTGCTTCAGGTTGGCTCGGGACGAAGGGCCTGGGTCTAGGGCAAGGGATGTGCTGCCGTGGTTTTCCCTGTCCGTTGCCGACCCTCGAACTGTCGCGCTTCCCGAGGGCGCTTCGGGCCGGTTCAGGGCGCAGGGCCCGGGTGAAGGGCCGGGCGGCCCCACCGGCCCCCGACCGGCGCGGTCAGGGCACCATGTGGCGGACCCGGGCGCTCCATTCGATGGCGGCGGCGTGGAGGCGGTCGATCGCCAGCGCCTCGCGCATTTCCTCAAGCATGCGCAATTCGGTCTCGGAATGGTGGCGGTCGGCGGTGACCACGTCGCAGGCCAGCGCATAGGCGGTCTCGTTCAGCCGCTCGGGCAGGGCGTCGCGCACCAGGCCGAACAGTGCGTCAAGCCCGTCCTCCTCCTCGAACAGGTCGAACACGGTCTGGGCCACGCGGCGGATCCGGTCGGTGTCGTAGCCCGCGAAGGCGGGCATGTGGTCGACCACGCTTTCGATCGCCACCAGTTCGGCGGTGCGCATGTTCTGATCGGCCGCCGAACAGGCGAGCATGACGGCCAGAAGCGCGTCCTGCGGGGACATCGGCGGGGTGTCGGGCATCGCATTCTCCTGTTCCTGCGCGGGCGCGAGATTATTGACGGCGGGGGCGGGCGGCAATAGAGGACCGGGGCCGGGGCGCATCAGGCGCCCTTTCCCGGAGAGCAAAGACATGACCACCCTGCGCGACGCGGCGATGACATCGAAGGCCTGGCCTTTCGAAGAGGCCCGCGCGCTTCTCAAACGCTATGAGAAGAAGGCGTCCGAAAAGGGCCATGTGCTGTTCGAGACCGGCTACGGCCCCAGCGGCCTGCCCCATATCGGCACCTTCGGCGAGGTGGCGCGCACGACGATGATCCGCCGCGCCTTCGAGGTGATCTCGGACATCCCGACCCGGCTGATCTGCTTTTCCGACGATCTCGACGGCATGCGCAAGGTGCCCGAGAACGTGCCGAACCAGGACCTGCTGCGCGCCAATATCCAAAAGCCCTTGACCAGCGTTCCCGATCCCTTCGGCGAATACGAAAGCTTCGGGCACCACAACAACGCCATGCTGCGGCGGTTCCTGGATACCTTCGGGTTCGAGTATGAATTCATCTCCTCGACCGATTTCTACGGCTCGGGCCGGTTCGACGACACGCTTCGCCTTTGCGCCGAACGCTACGACGCGATCATGGCGATCATGCTCAAGAGCCTGCGCGAGGAACGCCAGCAGACCTATTCGTGCTTCCTGCCGATCCACCCCGAGACCGGGCGCGTGCTTTACGTGCCGATGAAACATGTCGATGCGGCGAACCACACCATCACCTTCGACGACGAGGACGGGCGCGAATGGACGCTGCCGGTCACTGGCGGCCAGGTGAAGCTGCAATGGAAGCCCGATTTCGGCGCCCGCTGGGCGGCGCTGGACGTGGATTTCGAGATGTATGGCAAGGATCACAGCACCAATACCCCGATCTACGACGGGATCTGCGAGGTGCTGGGGGGCCGCAAGCCCAACCATTTCACCTATGAGCTTTTCCTGGACGAACACGGCCAGAAGATCTCGAAATCCAAGGGCAACGGGCTGACCATCGACGAATGGCTGAGCTATGCGGCCTCGGAAAGCCTGTCCTATTTCATGTATCAAAAGCCCAAGACCGCCAAGCGGCTGTGGTGGGATGTGATCCCCAAGGCGGTGGACGAATACCACCAGCAGCTTCGCGCCTTTCCGGCGCAGACGGTCGAGCAGCAGGCGGCCAATCCGGTCTGGCACATCCACCACGGTCGGCCGCCGGTCTCGACCATGGTGGTGCCCTTCGCCATGCTTTTGAACCTCGCCTCGGTGGCGGGGGCCAAGGATGCGGCGGGGCTTTGGGGCTTCATCCGCCGCTATGCGCCCGAGGCCAGCCCCGAGGCCAATCCCGACCTGGATGCGGCGGCGGGATTCGCCCTGCGCTATTTCCAGGACAAGATCGCGCCGAACCGGGTGTTCCGGCTGGCCGACGACAGGGAGCGGGCGGCCATCCTGGACCTGCGCGCCCGGCTTGAGGGATTCGCGGGCCCGGCCGAGGGCGAGGCCGAGGAAGAGGCCTTGCAGAACATCTGCTACGCCATCGGCAAGGAACATGGGTTCGAGCCGCTGCGCGACTGGTTCAAGGCGCTTTACGAGGTGCTTCTGGGCGCCTCCGAAGGGCCGCGCTTCGGAGGTTTCATCGCGCTTTACGGCGTGGGCGAGACCATCGCGCTGATCGACCGGGCACTGGCGGGCGAACTGGCGGGCTGAGGGGGCGGGCGCGCCCCTCGCTCAGTCCGCGCGGGCGATCCGAAGCTGAAAGCAGTTGTTCCGCGCCGATCTGACATCGACGAAAGCGATTTCGTCATCGGCGAGCAGCTCGGCGGCATAGGCCTCGATCCCGGCATTGGCGACGATCTTTCCGCTGCCGTAGCGGATGCGCTCATCCGCGGTATAGCCCTTGAGCAGGTAGTCCGGGCTGGACAGGATCGGGGGGCGGCCCGCGCCGTGCCAGGCCGGGCAGTCCTGCGCGCAAAGAAAGATCGGGCCGGTCTCGGCATAGGGGTGGATCCGGGTGAAGGGCCGCCAGGCCAGTACCAGCATTCCGGCCCCTTCGGGAATGAAATCAAGGCAATGGCGGCAGGGATTGTCCGACCCGTCGGACAGCGTCCGCTCGGGCGGTAGGCCATGGGCGTCGGTCCCGCCCCTGCGCAGCGCATCCACCTTGTCGGTGGGAAGCGGAAGAAAGCGGATCCTTGTCATGCGGCTCTCCTTGCAGGCTTTCGGCGGATGATCCCGCGAAGGGCGCTTGTGGCAATCCGTTTCCTGCGCAATCGGTTGCGGGCGGGGGCGCCCGCCGTTGCGCGGGGGGCGACTGCCGCGCGCGCCGGGCAGAGCCTGCGTTAATCCCTTGTTGATACCTCGGTTGCAGGGCCGCCTGCACGGGCTGGCCATTGTCCGAACGGCCGAAACGGGGGAATTCGATGAGCAAGGTGATTACCGAGGGTCTGGTGCTGCAACCGCCCGCCTTCGCGGCGGGTCTGGCCAATTGGTCGAGCGTGAACGGGCGTCCGGGCGATGCCTCGTATCAGGGGGCGGCCAATGCGGTGCTGGTCGCGAACGACCAGGATTTCGGCCCCTGCCTTGAGATGCAGAAGACCACCGGCACCCAGAGGCTGCGCGCCTTCATGGAGACGCCGCTGCGCCCCGACATGTATATCCGCGTCACCCTGCGGGTGAAGGCGATCGCGGGAAACCTGCCTTCGGTGCGGGTCGCGGCCTGGGCGGGGAATGCGGCGGGCGGCAATGTCGGCTCCGCGCCGCAGGCCGGGACGGCGGTGGCGCTGCCCGCCTATGGCGAGGTGGTGACGGTCAGCGCGATCATCGGCGCGGGCAACCGGCCCGGCGTCGATCTGGTCTGGGGCCTCGCGCCGGTGATCGCGCATATCGGGCTGGACCTGACCGGGGCCAATGGCGGCACGGTCAGGATCGACGATATCGAGGTCGAGGATGTCACCTCGGTCTTCCTGCGCGAGATGCTGGGCGTCGTCGACGTGCGCGACCACGGCGCGACCGGGAACGGCACCACCAATGACGCGGCGGCCTTCCAGGCGGCGGATGCGGCGGCGGCGGGGCGGACGATCCTGGTCTCGCCCGGCACCTACCGTCTGGCGGGCAACCTGACGATCTCCTCGCCGATCCGCTTCGTCGGCACCGTGACCCAGCCCGCCGCCAACCGGCTGATCCTGACGCGGAACTTCGACCTCGACACCTATGCCGCGGCCTATGGCAGCACGCTGGAGGGGTTTCGCCGCGCGCTTCAGGCGCTGTTCCACTTCAACGACCATGTCACCTTCGACATGTCGGGCCGCCGGGTCGACCTGGCCGGGCCGATCGACGTGTCGGAACTGAGCGGGATCACCTCGTTCTCGAACCGCCGGGTGCTGTTCAACGGCTCGCTCAACGCGGTGGAATCCCCGGGCTGGACGGATGAGGTGGTGACCTCGGTCGCGACCTACAGCCCCGCCTCGCATCAGACCCGGCTGACGGCGGTCGGCAATGTGGCGAATGTGCCGGTGGGGGCGCTGGTGCAGGGCACCGGCGTCGGGCGCGAGATCTATGTGCGGTCGAAAAACGTGGGCGCGGGCACCATCGAATTGTCCGAGCCGCTTTACGGCGCCGCCGGAACCCGCAATTACACCTTCCGGCGCTTTCGCTACCAGCTCGATTTCTCGGGCTTCTCGCTGCTGTCGCGCTTCGAGCTGAAAGAGATCGAGTTCAACTGCCTCGGCCGGTCCTCGGGGGTGATGATGGCGCAGGCGGGCTCGGTCTTCCGCTTCGACAACTGCACCTTCAACCGGCCGAAGGATCGCGGTATCACCTCGTCGGGGACCGGCTGCCAGGGCGTCTATATCGATTATTGCCAGTTCCTTTCGAACGAACAGGCGCTGGCGGCGCAGAACCGCACCACAATCGCGGTGAACATCAACGCCAACGACGCCAAGATCCGCAACAACCGCATCGTGCGCTTTCGCCATTTCGCGGTGCTGAACGGCACCAGCCACATGATCTACGCCAACCATTTCTTCCAGGGCGACGACCAGTCGGCGGGGGTGCGGCTGGCGGGGCTGGTCTTCACCCAGACCAATGTGGCGACCGTGGTGCAGGGAAACTACATCGACAACTGCTTCATCGAATGGGGCAACGAGCACGACCACGCGCCCGAGTTCGACAACGAATTCTCGTTCGGGGGGCTCAGCCTGACCGGGAACATCTTCATCGCCTCGGACGTGTCCTCGGCCTTCCGCTGGATCGTGATCAAGCCGCACGGGCCGGGGCATTTCCTGAACGGCGTCTCGATCACCAACAACACCTTCCGCGTCTTCAACGCGGTGGTGCCGCGGGTGGAAAGCGTGGACACCACCTTCGCCTCGCTGGATTTCAGCCGCTCGCGCGATGTGCGGGTCGAGGGCAACACCTTCAACCAGGTCACCCAGTCGATCTCGAACCCGATCGTCTTCGCCCATAGCCAGAACACCGCCGCCGAGGTCTGGACCGTGAACGCCTCGGGTTTCATCCCCTTCGGCGGTCGCATCCGCATGGTCGAGGCGGTGCAGACCGAGGGCGCGCTCACGACCGCCGCGAATGCGATGCGCTATGCCGCGCCCCATGCGCTGCCGGGGCAGGGCGCGGGCAACAATCAGGTGCAATTGCGCTGGAACGAGGCGCTGAAGGGCAAGGCCATCGTCACGATGCGGATGGATGTGCCGACCTGAGCCCCGGCGCGAGCGGCGGCAAAGCCGGGCGTCCCCTTCGCGGGGGGCGCCCGTTGCGCATTCGCCGGTTGCGAGAGGTCCTGTCGCGCAAGGGCCTGGGTCGCCCCGATTCCGGTGCTCCGGCTCAGGCGCCCCGGCTCAGGGCGCCAGATCTTCGGCGGTCAGGCGGAAGGCGCGGGCAAAGCCGCCGTTCAGCACCGCCGAGACCGGCGCCAGCCGCACGAAGCTGAAATCGGGCAGGTCGATATAGACCTTGGCCTTGGGATTGCGCGCCAGCCAGCGGGCGCGCAGCCCGGGCAGGCCTGCCGCGTCGCGGGCGATGAATTCGGCCCGCGCCCGCAGCATCAGCCGGGGGTGGTTCATCGGATCGCCCTTCGGCCCAGCCTCGCCCACCATCAGCGCGCAGGCGGGATTGGCCCGCAGCGCGGGCGCATGCGCGGCCAGGCCCGAGACCAGCGTCAGCGGTCCCTCCTCGGGGTCGAAGCCGAAGGCGATGCGGCTGATCCCCGGCAGGCCGTCGGCGGCGTCGATCCAGGACAGCGCGGCATGGCCCGCCCCGGCAAGCAGCGCGCGGGCCTCGGCGCGCGCGGCGGCATCGGCATCGGCGACCGGGTCGAAGGGGCGGGTGGCGGATTGGGTGTCGGACATTGCGGGATCCAGATTTCATGGCAAGAGGTGTTGACAGCGATATGGCTGAGGGGTGAGGTGGGGGTCATTTGATGACCCATCCGCTTTTCGCGAACCCCGGCCGGATAGTCCCGGCCCATCCCCGGCCTTTGCGGCCCCTGGCTTTCGGCATCATGACCCAGACCCCCCGCAACCTCAATATCCGGGCGGAACTTCTGCCCAAACTGGTCACCACCCTGCGCGAGGGCTATGGCCGTGCCGATCTGCGCGCTGATGCGATGGCGGGGCTGACCGTCGCCATCGTCGCGCTGCCCCTGTCGATGGCCATCGCCATCGCAAGCGGTGTCGGGCCCGAGCGCGGGCTTTACACCGCCATCGTCGGCGGCGCGCTGGTCTCGGCCTTCGGCGGCTCGCGCTACCAGATCGGCGGGCCCGCGGGCGCCTTCATCGTGCTGGTCTCGGCCTGCGTGATGCAGTTGGGGATCCCGGGCCTGATCACCGCGACCTTCCTGTCGGGCTTCGTCTTGATCCTGGCCGGGCTGCTGCGGCTGGGAAGCTATATCCGCTATATCCCCTATCCGGTGACGCTGGCCTTCACGGCGGGGATCGGGGTCATCATCCTGGCCAGCCAGATGAAGGACCTGTTCGGGCTGAGCCTTGCGGGAGCCGAACCGGCCGAGCTGGTCGAGAAGGTCCATGCGCTGTGGGCGGCGCGCGAGAGTGTGAGCTGGCCCGCCTTCGGTGTCGCGATGCTGGTGGTGGGCGTGATCCTGGGCCTGCGGCGCTGGCGCCCGCACTGGCCGGGGATGCTGGTCGCGGTGGTGCTGGCCTCGGTGCTGGTGGCGGCGCTTTCGCTGCCGGTCGAGACCATCGCGACGCGCTTCGGGCGGCTTCCGAACCTGCTGCCCGCTCCGGCGCTGCCGGGGCTCGACGCCGGTCTGATCCGCGCCGCGCTGCCCTATGCGCTGTCCTTCGCGCTGCTCGGCGCCATCGAATCCTTGCTGTCGGCGGTCGTGGCCGACGGGATGAGCGGCGGGCGCCACCGTTCCAACGCCGAACTGGTGGGGCAGGGGGTGGCGAATATCGGCTCGGCGCTGTTCGGCGGCTTTTGCGTCACCGGCACGATCGCGCGCACCGCGACCAATGTGCGCGCGGGCTCGCGCGGGCCGGTCTCGGGCATCCTGCATGCGCTGTTCCTTCTGGTCTTCCTTGCGGTCGCGGCGCCGCTGGCGGGCTATGTGCCGCTGGCCGCGCTGGCCGGGGTGCTGGTCGTCGTCGCCTGGGGCATGATCGAGCGGGCCGAGATCCTGGCGCTGGTCCGGGGCTCGCGCGCGGATGCGGCGATCATCGTGACCACTTTCGCGCTGGTCGCCTTCCGCGACCTGACCGAGGGGATCGTGGTCGGCTTCGCCATGGCCGGGCTGGTCTTCATCAAGCGCATGTCGGATTCCACCGCGCTGGAGCACGGCGCCCCGCCCCCTTCCGCCCGCGCGCCCGAGACCCAGAGCGACGGGCGCCTGGTCTACCGCCTGCACGGGCCCTTGTTCTTCGGTGCGGCGGCGCAGGTGGGATCGGTGCTTGACCGCATCGCCGAGCGGCCCGAGGAAATGGTCTTCGACTTCACCGACGTGCCGCTGATCGACAGCTCCGGCGCCCATAGTTTCGAACTGCTGGCGCGCAAGGTCGCGGGCCGCGGCGGGCGGGTCCAGATCGTCGGCGCCCGGCCCGAGGTGCGGCGGATCCTGTTCCGTCAGGGCCTGCGCCCGCCGCTGGTCGGCTATCACGCGCGCCTGCCGTCCCCCGCACCCGGGGCGGGGGAGACGGCCTGACGGGCGGGCCGCGTGGCTCGAATCACCCAGGGGTGGAAACGGCGGGCCGATCGGTCCGCCGTTTTTCTTGCGGCCGCAGCATTGCAGCCGCAGAATGGCAGGGTTGCGTCCTTGTGAAGGCGCAGGGCATTGAAAAGGCGGATCAAACCTGCGGCGGTTTTCTGAATATTTACACATTTGACATCAATATAGTGAATAAATTTACAGGAAAGTCCATGCAATAAAAGGGGTTACCGGAAAATTGACCAGGTGTTACACTGCTGCCAGGGAGAGGTCGCCCCGGGCATGATTCTGGCCCTCCGGCGGCCATCGCGCGGGTCTGAAAATGCCCGCGCTTCGGATGGGAGGAGGATGCCATGAAGGACCAGCCCGACTCGAGCTCTGCGCGCAAGGCGCCGGACGAATTCATCGCCGGGGCGCATGTCGATGCGGCGCAATATGACAGTCTTTACGCGGAATCGACCGAGGCGCCGGACCGCTTCTGGGCGCGCGAAGGGCTGCGGGTGGACTGGATCCGCCCCTTCACCAAGGTCAAGAACACCAGTTTCGAGCCCGGCCGCGTCGACATCAAATGGTTCGAGGACGGCTCGCTCAACGTCAGCGCCAATTGCATCGACCGCCATCTGATCGACCGCGCCGACCAGACCGCCATCATCTTCGAGCCCGACGACCCGAACGAGCCCGCGCGCCATATCAGCTATCGCGAATTGCTCGAACAGGTCTCGCGCATGGCCAATGTGCTGAAAAGCCATGGCGTGTCCAAGGGCGACCGGGTGGTGCTCTACCTGCCGATGATCCCCGAGGCGGCCTATGCCATGCTGGCCTGCGCCCGGATCGGCGCCATCCATTCGGTGGTCTTCGGCGGCTTCTCGCCCGATGCGCTGGCCAACCGGATCAACGATTCCGACGCCCGCATCGTCATCACCGCCGATTACGCCCCCCGGGGCGGCAAGAAGACGCCGCTCAAGGACAATACCGACAAGGCGCTGCTGCATTGCTCGGACAAGGTGAAATGCCTGGTGGTGCGGCGCACCAGCGACGAATGCCATTTCGTCTATGACCGCGATTTCGACCTGCTGGCCGAGATGGCCGAGGCCCGGCCCTATTGCCCCTATGTCGAGGTCGGCGCCGAGGATCCGCTGTTCATCCTTTACACCTCGGGCTCGACCGGCAAGCCGAAGGGGGTGGTGCATACCACCGGCGGCTATCTGGTCTATGCCGCGATGACGCATCAGTTGACCTTCGACTATCACGACGGCGACGTGTTCTGGTGCACGGCGGATGTGGGCTGGGTCACCGGCCACAGCTATATCGTCTATGGCCCGCTGGCCAATGGCGCCACCACGCTGATGTTCGAGGGCGTGCCGACCTGGCCCGATGCCGGGCGGTTCTGGGCGGTCTGCGAAAAGCACAGGGTCAGCCAGTTCTACACCGCGCCGACGGCGATCCGCTCGCTGATGGGGCTGGGGCCGGAATGGGTCGAGAAATACGACCTGTCCAGCCTGAAGCTGCTGGGCTCGGTGGGTGAGCCGATCAACCCCGAGGCCTGGTCCTGGTATGACCAGCATGTCGGCAAGGGCCGCCTGCCCATCGTCGACACCTTCTGGCAGACCGAGACCGGCGGCCATATGCTGACGCCGCTGCCGGGCGCGATCCCGACCAAGCCCGGCTCGGCCACCAAACCCTTCTTCGGCGTGCAGCCGGTCATTCTGGACGCCGCCACCGGCGCGATCCAGGACGAGACCGAGACCGAGGGCGTGTTGTGCATCAAGGATAGCTGGCCGGGGCAGATGCGCACGCTCTGGGGCGATCACGAACGCTTCCAGGAGGCGTATTTCACCCAATACAAGGGTTATTACTTCACCGGCGACGGCTGCCGCCGCGACCGGGACGGCTATTACTGGATCACCGGCCGGGTCGACGACGTGATCAACGTCTCGGGCCACCGCATGGGCACGGCCGAGGTGGAATCGGCCCTCGTCGCGCATGAGAAGGTCGCCGAGGCCGCCGTGGTGGGCTATCCGCACGACCTCAAGGGGCAGGGGATCTACGCCTATGTCACCTTGATGAAGGGCGTCGAGCCCGGCCCGGACCTGAGGCGCGAGCTGGAGGCCTGGGTGCGCCAGGAGATCGGCCCCATCGCCAAGCCCGACCTGATCCAATGGGCGCCGGGCCTGCCCAAGACCCGTTCGGGCAAGATCATGCGCCGCATCCTCAGGAAGATCGCCGAGAACGATTTCGGATCGCTCGGCGACACTTCGACGCTGGCCGACCCTTCGGTGGTCGACGAGCTGATCGCAAACCGCATGAACAAGGGCTGAGGATGTCTGACGCGCAAGCCACCGTCCTGATACTGCTCGGTCCGCCAGGCGCGGGGAAGGGCACGCAAGCCCGGATGCTGGAAGAGGAATACGGCCTCGTCCAGCTTTCCACCGGCGACATGCTGCGCGCGGCGGTGGCCCAGGGCACCGAGGCGGGCCGGGCCGCCAAGGCGCTGATGGAGGCCGGCGCGCTGGTCCCCGACGAGGTGGTCCTAGCCATCCTGCGCGAAAGGATGGCCCAGCCCGATGTCGCGCGCGGCATCATCCTGGACGGCTTTCCGCGCACCGGCGGCCAGGCGGCGGCGCTCGACCGGCTGCTGGCGGCGCAGGGATGGCGCGTCACCGCGGCGGTCAGCCTGGAGGTCGACGACGAGGCGATGGTGGGCCGGGTTTCGGGCCGCTACACCTGCGCCTGCGGCGAGGGCTGGCACGACACGTTCAAGAAGCCCGCCGTCGCCGGGGTCTGCGACCGCTGCGGCGGTTCGGATTTCCGGCGCCGGGCCGACGACAACGCGGTCACGGTGCGCGAAAGGCTGCGCGCCTATCACGACCAGACCGCGCCCCTGATCGCGCATTACGCCGCGCAGGGCGTGCTGGAGCGGATCGACGCCATGGGCCCGATCGCCCAGGTGCGCGCGGCGCTTGGCCGCATCCTGGGCCGCGTCGCGGCCTGACGGGATTTCGGCCCGGGGTTCAGGAGGTCCCGGGCGGAAGGGACGGATCCGGCCGCAAGGGCCGGTTCCGGCGAAGGGGAGGGGATCGTCCAGCGCGAATCCCTCAGGAAGGATCCGTGGCGCGGGAGAGGCGCTGCGGGCCAGGGGAGACCTGTTGCCGATCGGCGGGACCACGGGTTCCGCCGCGCGCCGCGCAGCAGGGACGGGAACGAAGGGACGGCGCCGCAGCCCGAAAGGCGCGGGCCACGACAAGGAGGAAATCCATGGCATCTTACGCAACGCCGGACGCGCGCGACCGCTCGCGCCCCATGACCGCGGAGGAGAGGAAGGTCATTCTCGCCTCTTCCGCCGGCACGATCTTCGAATGGTATGACTTCTACCTTTACGGCTCGCTTGCCGCCATCATCGGGGCGCAGTTCTTCACCCCCTTCCCCGAGGCCACGCGCAACGTCTTCGCGCTTCTGGCCTTCGCGGCGGGCTTCATCGTGCGGCCCTTCGGCGCGCTGGTCTTCGGGGCGCTCGGCGATATCGTCGGGCGGAAATACACCTTCCTGATGACCATCCTCATCATGGGCTTTTCGACCTTCATCGTGGGCCTTCTGCCCAGCTACCACTCCTGGGGCGTTGCGGCGCCGATCATCCTGATCGCCCTGCGCATGCTTCAGGGCCTGGCGCTTGGCGGCGAATACGGCGGCGCGGCGGTCTATGTGGCGGAACATGCGCCGCAGAACCAGCGCGGCTATTTCACCAGCTTCATCCAGACCACGGCGACGCTGGGGCTTTTGCTTTCGCTGATCGTGATCCTGATGGTGCAGGGCTATGTGAACGGCAATTTCGACCCGCAGCCGGTGCTGGACGCCGACAGCCAGCCGGTGCTTCTGGCCGATGGCACGGCGCAGATGATGCCCGCCTTCAACGCCTGGGGCTGGCGGATCCCGTTCCTCGGCTCGATCTTCCTGCTGCTGGTGTCGCTCTACATCCGGCTGCAGATGAACGAATCCCCCGCCTTCAAGAAGATGAAGGAAGAGGGCGCGGCCTCGAAAGCGCCGCTGCGTGAGGCCTTCGGCAACTGGAAGAACGGCAAGATCGCGCTGATCGCCCTGCTGGGCCTGACGGCGGGCCAGGCGGTGGTCTGGTATTCGGGCCAGTTCTACGCGCTGTTCTTCACCCAGAACGTGATCAAGGTCGACAGTTTCTCGGCCAATGTCTTCGTGGCCTGGTCGCTGATCCTGGGCACCTACGGCTTCATCTTCTTCGGCAAGCTTTCCGACCGCATCGGCCGCAAGCCGATCATCCTGGGGGGCTGCCTGATCGCGGCGATCACCTATTTCCCGGTGTTCGGCTTCCTGACCAAGACCGCCAATCCGATGCTCTACAACGCGCATCAGACCCAGATCACCGTGACCGCGGACCCGGCCGACTGCTCGTTCCAGTTCAACCCGGTGGGCACGGCGAAATTCACCAATTCCTGCGACATCCTGAAGGCCGGCCTGACCGCGCGTTCGGCGAATTCCGACACGGTGAGCGCCCCGGCGGGCACCATCGCCTCGGTGCGGATCGGCGAGACCGAGATCCTGGGCTATTCGGGCTCGGCCCCGAATGCGGCCGAGGAAAAGGTGCGTTTCGACGCCGAGCTGAACGAGGCGCTCTCGGCGGCGGGCTATCCGGTCGCGGGCCAGTCCAACCCGACGGTGGCGAAGGCGAACCACTTCCTCGACATCTTCACCACGCAAAAGCTGCTGATCGTGGCGACGCTGACCTATCTGATCATCCTCGTGACCATGGTCTATGGCCCGATCGCGGCGATGCTGGTCGAGCTTTACCCGACCCGGATCCGCTACTCCGGCCTTTCGTTGCCCTATCACATCGGCAACGGCTGGTTCGGCGGCCTGCTGCCCGCGACCGCCTTCGCGATCTCGGCGCAGTCCGGCAACATCTATGCGGGCCTGTGGTATGCCATCGTGGTCGCGCTGATGACCGTGGTGATCGGCGCGCTGTTCGTGCCGGGCGGCACCCACAAGAAGGACATCTTCGCCGATCAGGACTGATCCGCGCGGCAGGATGTCGAAACGGAAACGGGCCGGGGGTTTCCCCGGCCCGTTTTGCTTTCCGCCCCTTTCGCCCGAGGGACGGCGGCTGGCTCAGCCGCCGCGCAAGCGCCGGAAGATCTCCAGAAGACCCAGGATGACGCCGGTGATCACGCTGTTCGAGACCAGCCCGGCCAGGATCTGGCGCAGCAGCGGCTCCTGGCTCTGCGCGGCGCCCAGGGTCGAGGGGATGATCACCGCGACGAAGACCACGCCGAGCGCCAGCGGCAGCAGCACCCCGGTCTGGTGGCGGGTGCGCAGCATGGTATAGACCAGCCCGCCCAGCAGAACGATGCGAAACGGGTCCTGGAATTGCGAAACGATGATCTGGCCGAATGTCATGTCCTGTCTCCCTCTGCTCTGCACCGGGGGTAAGGCAAAGCGGCGCCCGGGTCCATGATTTCCGGCAACTCCGGTCGCCCGCGTCGGAGCGGGGGGCCGTCTGCCCCCCGGGCGCGCCTTCGCGCGCCTCCCCCCGAGGATATTTCGGCAAAGAAGAAAGAATGAAGAAACAAGGCATCCCGACGGGAGAACGAATCTTGCCGCGGGATGCCTTTTCTCCTTTGGCGGTCATCGGCGTCCCCGCCTGTACCGCCGTTCCAGCCTGGCTCGGAAAGGTTAAGAAAGGCCTGCTGATTTCTTCTTTGCCGAAATATCCTCGGGGGTGAGCCCCGCAGGGGCGAGGGGGCGCGAGCGCCCCCTTTCTTCGCGATCATTGCGCGAAGGGATCCTGCGGATAGGTGGCCTCGGTCAGGTAAAGCCCCTGCGGCGGCGCGACCGGGCCGCAGGCGGCGCGGTCGCGCGCCTCCAGCGCCTGCGCGACCTTTTCGGGCGGCCATGCGCCCGCGCCCACCCGCTCCAGCGTGCCGATGATCGAGCGCACCTGGTTGTGCAGGAAGCTGCGCGCGCGCAGGGTGAAGCGGATTTCGGAGCCGCCGGGGAAGGCGGTCTCGGCGATGGTGATCTCGTCCAATGTCTTCACCGGACTTTGCGCCTGGCACATGACGGAGCGGAATGTCGTGAAATCGTGCCGCCCGATCAGATGGGCGGCGCCCTCGCGCATCAGTTCGGGATCGGGGCGGTTGCGCAACTGCCAGGCCAGTCCCCGGCCATGGGTCAGCGGCGCGCGGCGCGCGACGATGCGGTAGAGATAGCCCCGCCCGGTCGCGGTAAAGCGGGCGTGGAAGCTTTCGTCCACCCGGGCGCAGGCGGTGACGGCGACCGGCGCGGGTTTTAGATGCCAGTTCAGCGCCTCGGACAGCCGGAACGGCTCCCACGCCCGTGCCAGATCGGCATGGGCGACCTGGCCCGTGGCATGGACCCCGGCATCGGTGCGCCCGGCGGCATGGATGCGATGCGGGCCCGGCTCCAGGCGTTGAAGCGCCTCCTCCACCGCTTGTTGCACCGAGGGCTGGCCGTCCGCCTGGCGCTGCCAGCCGCAGAACGGGCCACCGTCGTATTCGATCCTGAGGGCATAGCGCGGCATGACCCGCCCGATAGCCCAAAGCCCGCGCCGCGTCCATCGCCCGCCGTCCATCGTCGCCTTGCATGGGCCGCCCTGCATGGGCCGGTGCGGATGGGCGGTGCCTTTCCAATCCCCCGGCCCATGCCTATGTTTCGCCGGAAGAACGCGAAACCCGGGCCGCGCAGGCCCGGAGGACGCAGGCAGCGGAAGACGCAGGCAGCAAGGGGGCGGCGCTTGGCACTTGGCGGCATCACCGACAGCATCGCGCGCGGGATCGAAGAGGCCCAGGCCTCGGTCTCGGGCCTTCTGTTCGAGCCGGTCGTCCGGCTGGGCGTCACCGGCCTGTCGCGGGCGGGCAAGACCGTCTTCATCACCGGGCTGATCGCCAACCTGCTGGAGCGCGGCCGCATGCCGCAACTGACCGCCGCGCGCGAGGGCCGGATCGAGCAGGTCTTCCTGCAACCCCAACCCGACCTGACCCTGCCTCGCTTCGACTACGAGCGCCATCTGGCCGCGATCCTGGGCGACGATCCGCATTGGCCGGAATCCACGCGGGCGATCTCGGAGCTGCGGCTTTCCTTCCGTGTCCGCCCCTCGGGCTGGCTGGCGGGGATGCGGGGGATGCGGGTGGTGCATCTCGACATCGTCGATTACCCGGGGGAATGGCTGCTCGACCTGTCGCTGATGGAAAAGAGCTATGCGCAATGGTCCGAGGAGACGCTCGCGCGGCTGGAGCGGCGGGCCGAGGGGCGCGATTTCCTGGCGCTCGCCCGGGCCGAGGATGCCGGGCTGCGGCTGGAGGAGACGGTCGCCCAGGCCCTTGCCCGGGGTTTTACCGATTACCTGAACGCCGCGCGGGCGCTTGGCCGGTCGGATTGCACGCCGGGGCGGTTCCTGCTGCCGGGGGATCTGGCGGGCTCGCCCGTCCTGACCTTCGCGCCTCTGCCCGCGCCCGACCGGCCCGCGCGCGCCAGCCTCTGGCGCGAGATGGAGCGGCGCTACGAGGCCTACAAGTCCAAGGTGGTGACGCCCTTCTTCCGCGACCATTTCGCCCGGATCGACCGGCAGGTGGTGCTGATGGACGTGCTGGGGGCGATCCATCAGGGGCCGGGCGCGGTCGAGGATCTGCGCCGGGTGATGGCCGAGGTGCTTGGCGCCTTCCGCGTCGGGCGGCGCGGCTGGCTGGCCGGGCTGATCGGGGCGCGGCGGGTGGGAAGGATCCTGTTCGCCGCGACCAAGGCCGACCATCTGCATCACGAGCAGCACCCCGCGCTGACCGCGATCACCGCCGCCCTGGTGGCCGAGGCCAGGGGGCGGGCGGAATTCGCGGGGGCGGGCGTGTCGGCGATGTCGCTGGCGGGGTTGCGCGCCACCGTCGAGGAGGAGGTGGAGCGCGACGGCATCCGCCTGCCCGCGGTGAAGGGCAGGCTGCTGACGACCGGGCGGACGGCGGTGATGTATCCCGGCCAACTGCCCTCGGACCCGTCGCGGATCCTGTCGCCCGCGCGCGGCGGCGCCGAGAACTGGCTGGACGCCGAATACGGGCTGATGGCCTTCGCCCCCGCCCGCATGACGCTGCGCCCGGGCGGGGGGCTGCCGCATATCCGGCTTGACCGCGCCGTCGAATTCCTGATCGGAGACCTGCTGTGACCAAGGCGCCGCAATCCGCGAAATCGCCGTCCCCTTTCCTGATCGAGGTCGAGGAGGAGGCCCCCCGCGCAAGGCCAGGGCCGGGGGCGTTTTCGGCCGGGACCGGAGCGGCTGCGGGTTTCGGTGCGGGAACGGACCCCGGTGCCGATTTCGATCCGGCTCTCGATCCCGGCCCCGATCCCGGCCCCGGCCCCGATCCCGGTCTCGATCCGGCTCTGGATCCTGGCCTGGCCGATCCGGTGCCCGATGCGGCCGAGGACGGCCCGCCCGCAGGCCGGGCCATGCTGGGCGTGGCGGCGCTGGCGGGGCGGCGGGGGTCCCGGCTGGGCCGGGCGGCGCTTTGGGTGTTCTCGACGCTGTTCGCCTTCGTGCTGTCGGTCGCGGCCTGGGATTTCGTGACCTCGCTTTTCACCTCGAACCGGCTGCTGGGCTGGGTGGCCTTCGTGCTGGTGCTGCTGGCGGTCCTGTTCGCTTTGGCGCTGGCCGGGCGCGAGGCGATGGGATTTGCCCGCCTCGCGCGGCTCGACCACCTGCGAAAGCGCGCCGAGGCGGCGCATCGGGGCGCCGACCTGCGCGAGGCCCGCGCCGTCGCGGCGGCCGTCGCCGCGCTTTACCGCGCGCGGCCCGAGGCGGCCTGGGGCCTTGCCCGCCATGACGAGGCGGCGCCGCATCTGATGGATGCCGATGCCGCGCTGGATCTGGCCGAGGCCGAGATCCTGCGCCCGCTGGATGCGCTGGCCCGCGCCGAGATCGAATCCGCCAGCCGCCGCGTCGCCACCGTGACCGCGCTGGTGCCGCTGGCGCTCGCGGATGTGGCGGTGGCGCTTTACGCCAATCTGGCGATGATCCGCCGCATCGCCGAGATCTACGGCGGCCGCGCGGGCAGCCTTGGAAGCTGGAGCCTGCTGCGCCGGGTCTTCGCCTCGTTGCTGGCGGCGGGGGCGGTGGCCCTGGCCGACGACCTGATCGGCTCGGTCGCGGGCGGCGGCGTGCTGTCGAAGCTCTCGCGCCGCTTCGGCGAGGGGGTGGTGAACGGCGCCCTGACCGCGCGGGTGGGGGTGGCGGCGATGGACCTGTGCCGCCCGCTGCCCTTCCGCGCGCTGCCGCGCCCGGCGGTCTCGGCGCTGGTCAGCCGGGCGCTGGCCGGTCTGGTGCCGCGCGGGGCAGGGGGCGGCGCGGCGGGGGGCGCAGGGGGCGGGACATAAGGCGCCCCCGCGCAAGAGGGCGCCGAAACGCCCTGAAAACCGGGGTTTTCGCTTGCCCCGGCAGGACAATGCCGCTAGAGGACCGCATCCCGAAGCCGCCCGCCTTCCCCGCCCTTTCGGCGGGGCGCCGGGGCACATGGGGCCACCAAAGACCGGCGGAGCCAACCGCATGGCCAGCAAACCATTGAAAAGGAAACTGATCCGCATGTGCGCAGCAAACGCAATGGAAGAATTTGAAGCCCTCTTGAAAGAGAGCTTCGAGATCGACACCCCCGAAGAGGGTTCGGTCGTCAAGGGCAAGGTCATCGCCATCGAGGCGGGCCAGGCCATCATCGACGTCGGCTACAAGATGGAAGGCCGCGTCGATCTCAAGGAATTCGCGAACCCCGGCGAGGCGCCCTCGATCACCGTCGGCGACACCGTCGAGGTCTATCTCGACCGTGTCGAGAATGCCCGTGGCGAGGCCGTCATCTCGCGTGAGAAGGCCCGCCGCGAAGAGGCCTGGGACCGTCTGGAAAAAGCCTATGCCGACGAGCTGCGCGTCGAAGGCGCGATCTTCGGCCGCGTCAAGGGCGGCTTCACCGTCGATCTGGGCGGTGCCGTGGCCTTCCTTCCCGGCAGCCAGGTCGATGTGCGCCCCGTGCGTGACGCGGGCCCGCTGATGGGCATGAAACAGCCCTTCCAGATCCTGAAGATGGACCGCCGCCGCGGCAATATCGTGGTCTCGCGCCGCGCCATCCTGGAAGAAAGCCGCGCCGAACAGCGCGCCGAGGTCATCGGCAACCTGCATGAAGGCCAGGTGGTCGACGGCGTGGTCAAGAACATCACCGAATACGGTGCCTTCGTCGACCTGGGCGGCGTGGACGGCCTGCTGCACGTCACCGACATGGCCTGGCGCCGCGTCAACCACCCGTCCGAGATCCTGTCGATCGGCGAGACCATCAAGGTCCAGGTCATCAAGATCAACAAGGAAACCCACCGCATCAGCCTGGGCATGAAGCAGCTTCAGTCCGACCCCTGGGATGCCGTGGAAAAGGCCTATCCGCTGGGTTCGGTCCACAAGGGCCGCGTCACCAACATCACCGATTACGGCGCCTTCGTGGAGCTGGAAGCCGGGGTCGAGGGCCTGGTCCACGTCTCGGAAATGTCCTGGACCAAGAAGAACGTCCATCCCGGCAAGATCGTCTCCACCTCGCAAGAGGTCGAGGTCATGGTGCTGGAGATCGACAGCGCCAAGCGCCGGGTGTCGCTGGGTCTCAAGCAGACCATGCGCAATCCGTGGGAACTCTTCGCCGAGGCCCATCCGGTGGGCTCCGCCATCGAGGGCGAGGTCAAGAACATCACCGAATTCGGTCTGTTCATCGGCCTGGACAACGACATCGACGGCATGGTCCACCTGTCGGACCTGTCGTGGGACAAGCGCGGCGAGGAAGCCATCCAGGAATATCGCAAGGGCGATATCGTTCAGGCGGCGGTCTCCGAGGTGGATATCGAAAACGCCCGGATCTCGCTTTCGATCAAGGCGCTTGGCGATGACACTTTCACCGAGGCGGTCGATGGCGTGAAGCGCGGCTCGGTCATCACCGTCGCGGTCACCGCGATCGAGGATGGCGGGATCGAGGTGGAATACAACGGCGCCAAGTCGTTCATCCGCCGCTCGGACCTGTCGCGCGACCGCGCCGACCAGCGCCCCGAGCGTTTCCAGGTCGGCGACAAGGTCGACGTGCGCGTGACCAACGTCGATTCGAAGACCCGCAAGCTGGGCCTGTCGATCAAGGCGCGCGAGATCGCCGAAGAGCAAGAGGCCGTCCAGCAATACGGCTCCTCCGATTCGGGGGCCTCGCTGGGCGACATCCTGGGCGCGGCGCTCAAGGACCGCAGCTAAGTCGTATCCGCGACCCCGGAAATCAGGAAAGGCCCCGCATCTTGCGGGGCCTTTTCGCATTCCGCTCGGCGGCTTCCGGCGCCAAGCCCCCGTTTTCGTTTGCCTTGCGGGAAATACTGCTTCTATAGTCCCCCGGGTAACGAAATCGTGGGGCCCGGCATGCGGGCCGGTCCACAGGGGAGACGAGGGATGATCCGCTCGGAACTGATCCAGAAGATCGCGGATGAGAATCCGCATCTGACACAGCGCCATGTCGAGCGGATCGTGAACACCGTCTTCGAAGAGATCATCGAGGCCCTGGCCAAGGGCGACCGGGTCGAGTTGCGCGGATTCGGCGCCTTCTCGGTCAAGGCGCGCGACGCCCGCATCGGCCGCAACCCCCGCACCGGCGAGGCGGTCCAGGTCGATGACAAGAAGGTCCCGTTCTTCAAGACCGGCAAGCTTCTGCGCGACCGGCTGAACGGCAAGTAACCCCCGCCGTAGCGGCCTTGCGCCCGTCCCCCGCCCGGTCGATATAGAAAGGGCGGTCGGCCCGCATCGACCTTAGCCAAATCGCCTTTCCGGGGACAGCCTGCCATGCTGCGCTACATTCGCCTGATCTTCATCGCCCTGACCGCGCTGGTCCTTCTGTTCCTCGCGCTCGCCAACCGCGCGCCGGTGGTGGTGCGGCTTCTGCCCGAGGAGATGGGCGCGATGCTGGGCCGGGGCCAGGGCTGGACCATGCCGCTGTTTCTGGTGATCTTCCTGGCCATCGCGCTTGGCGTGCTGATCGGATTCGTCTGGGAATGGCTGCGCGAGATGCGGATCCGGGGCGAGGCGAAGACCACCGCGCGCAAGCTCGGCCAGCTCGAACGCGAGATCGCGGTGCTGAAGGACAGCCATTCGGTTCCGCCGCAGGACGAGGTGCTGGCGATCCTCGAAGACGGGGACCGCAGGCCGTGACAGAGGGCGTGACGGGGGCCGCCCCGGGCGTCCGGGTGAAGATCTGCGGCTTGCGCACGCCAGATGAGGTCGGCGCGGCGGCAAGGGCGGGGGCGGCCTATGCCGGTTTCGTCTTCTTCGCCAGATCGCCGCGCAACCTCTCGCTGGCTCAGGCGCGCGCCGCGGCGCTGGCCGCGCCAGAGGGGCTGTGCAAGGTCGCGCTGACGGTGGATGCCGACGACGCGACGCTGGATGCGATCACCGCGACGGTGCCGGTCGACATGCTGCAACTCCACGGCCGGGAAAGCCCGGCGCGCGTGGCCGAACTGCGTGCCCGCTACGGCCTGCCGGTGATGAAGGCGATCGGGGTGGCGGGGCCGGGCGATCTGGCAGCGCTGCTCGACTATTCGCTGGTCGCCGACCAGATCCTGATCGACGCCAAACCGCCCGCCGGTGCCCCTTTGCCGGGCGGCAACGGGCTTGCCTTCGACTGGCGTCTGGTCGCGCAACGGCGCTGGCTGCGGCCCTGGATGCTCGCGGGCGGGCTGACGCCGGAAAACGTGGCCGAGGCGATCGCGCTGACCAATGCGCGCCAGGTCGATGTCTCCTCGGGCGTCGAAAGCGCACCGGGCCGGAAGGATCCCGCCCGGATCGAGGCCTTCCTGCGCGCCGCCACCGCCCCCCGCCCGCCCGCCATCCCCAAACTGCGCTGACCCCCCCGGGGCGCAAACCCAGGGCCAGCCCCCCGACTCGGCCGAAAGCGCCACCGCCCGAAACTGCCCACCCCCTTTCTTCTTTGCGGAAATATCCCGGGGGTGAGGCGCCAGAGGCGCCGAGGGGGCAGCGCCCCCCCCCCCCCCCCCCCCCCCCACCCCCCCCCCCCCCCCCCCCCCCCCCCCCCCCCCCCCCCCCCCCCCGCCCCCCCCCCCCCCCCCCCCC